>NZ_JBQPOM010000003.1:0-4536 GCF_052220145.1 Vagococcus sp. WN89Y
AAGGAACGTTGAAGACGACGACGTTGATAGGCCGGGTGTGTAAGCGCAGCGATGCGTTGAGCTAACCGGTACTAATGAACCGTGAGGCTTAACCTTACAACGCCGAAGATGTTTTGGCGGATTTGAGTGACTCAGAGAATTTTCAGCGAGATACCGGATAATGCAGGAACGAACGATTTAACCTGAGGCAGCACTGCAGCAGGGTAAGGGTTTTGTTCCGGAGCACAAAGAATTTGCCTGGCGGCACTAGCGCGGTGGTCCCACCTGACCCCATGCCGAACTCAGAAGTGAAACGCCGTAGCGCCGATGGTAGTGTGGGGTCTCCCCATGCGANAGCCATGTTTTTTGCATCAGGATAGCGCTAATGAATCATTCTCTTAAGCCCTGGAATACCTTCGGCATTGATCGAAATGCCCACCGAATTGTTTGTGCTGAAAATACACAACAATTGCTTAATGCCTGGCAGGAAGCTGTCCAGAAGCAGCAACCTGTATTAATTCTCGGTGAAGGCAGTAACGTACTTTTCCTGGAAGACTTTTCCGGAACGGTGATTATCAACCGTATAAAAGGTATCGATGTTCACGAAGACCCTACGGCATGGCTCGTGCATGTCGGAGCAGGCGAAAACTGGCATAATCTGGTGCAATATACGCTTGAGAATGGCATGCCTGGTCTGGAGAACCTTGCTCTCATTCCTGGCTGTGCAGGTTCTTCACCTATACAAAATATTGGCGCATATGGCGTGGAATTGCAGCGCGTGTGCGACTATGTCGATTGTGTTGAGCTCAGCAGCGGTAAATCTCAGCGTTTATCGGCGCTTGCATGCCGGTTCGGTTACCGCGACAGTATTTTTAAACACGAATATCAGGATCGTTTTGTCATTACCGCTGTTGGCCTGCGTATAGCGAAAAGCTGGCAGCCCGTGCTGACATACGGCGATTTAACACGCCTCGATCCTGCAACCGTAACACCTCAGCAGGTTTTTGAAACTGTGTGCCAGATGCGTACCAGCAAGCTTCCCGATCCTAAAGTCAGCGGTAATGCCGGCAGTTTCTTCAAAAACCCGGTGATTACCGCACAACAGGCCAGTGCTTTGCTGGCAGCCTTTCCTAATGCTCCGCACTATCCTCAGGCTGATGGCTCGGTAAAGCTTGCCGCGGGCTGGCTTATCGATCAGTGCCAACTAAAAGGTATGGCTATAGGTGGCGCAGCGATTCATCATTTGCAGGCTTTAGTGATTGTGAATACCGGGCAGGCAGTCAGTAGCGATGTCGTTGAACTCGCGCGTCACGTTCGCCGCCGCGTTGGTGAAAAATTTAACGTCTGGCTTGAGCCAGAAGTACGATTTATCGGCCAGAATGGTGAAGTCAACGCGGTGGAGGTCATTGCATGAAGGACCATTCCGTTCCGTTGACGCTGATTTCAATTCTGGCTGATGGCGCATTCCATTCAGGTGAGCAATTAGGCGAGCGCTTAGGAATGAGCAGGGCGGCTATTAATAAGCATATACAGACTTTGCGTGACTGGGAAGTGGATGTTTTCACGGTTCCGGGTAAAGGCTATAGCTTGCCGGAACCTATCCAGCTATTAGATGAGACATTTATCCACGGTCAGATAAAGCAGGGCAATGTGGCCGTTTTGCCGGTTATTGATTCAACTAATCAATATTTGCTGGAGCGGCTTGCTGAATTACACTCCGGCGATGCATGCGTAGCTGAATATCAGCAGGCAGGTCGCGGGCGTCGTGGCCGCAAATGGATCTCACCCTTCGGCGCAAACCTCTATATCTCAATGTACTGGCGTCTGGAACAAGGCCCGGCAGCAGCGATTGGATTAAGCCTGGTTATTGGTATTGTCATGGCAGAGGTGCTGCGTGATTTAGGTGCCGAAGGTATTCGGGTGAAATGGCCTAACGATCTCTATCTCCAGGATCGTAAACTTGCCGGTATCCTGGTCGAACTTACCGGGAAAACAGGCGATGCTGCGCAGATCGTCATAGGCGCTGGCGTGAACCTGGCGATGCGTAAAGTGCAAGCAGAAGATATCACTCAGGGCTGGATTAATTTGCAGGAAGCAGGCGTACATATTGATCGCAATATGTTAGTTGTCCGTTTAATTACCGAGCTACGTGCCGCACTTGAACGCTTCGAGCAAGATGGTCTGGCACCATTTCTTTCTCGCTGGGAGGTGTTAGATAATTTTATCAACCGCCCGGTAAAACTTATTATCGGTGAAAAAGAGATATTCGGCATCTCCCGCGGAATTGATTCACAAGGTGCGTTGTTGCTTGAGCAGAACGGAATAATTAAACCCTGGGTGGGCGGCGAAATATCGTTGCGCAGCGCGGAGTAAATTGAGGGGAGCAACGGCTCCCCTTGATAACATTATTTACGTAAGCGAACCTGCTCGACAGCATGATTAGCACTCTTGGTCATTATCAGGCTTGCTCGCTCACGGGTAGGCAAAATATTTTCTTTAAGATTTAATCCGTTAATCTCTTTCCAAAGCGACATCGCAACCTCTATTGCTTCATCTTCTGTCAGTTTCGCATAGTTATGGAAATAGGAGTCCGGATTGGTAAATGCCCCTTCGCGGAATTTCAGGAAGCGATTGATATACCACCGCTGTAATAAATCCTCGGGCGCGTCAACGTAAATAGAAAAATCGACGAAATCGGACACAAATACATGGTGTGGGTCATGAGGATAGTCCATGCCACTTTGTAAGACATTCAAACCTTCAAGAATTAATATATCCGGTTGATGCACAGTCTTGTCTCCGCCTGGGATCACATCATAAATTAGATGTGAATAAACCGGTGCGGTGACATTGGATACGCCGGATTTAATATCCGAAACGAATTGCACCAGACGGTGCATATCATAAGACTGAGGAAAGCCTTTTTTCTTCATCAACCCGCGTTCTTTCAGCACCTCGTTGGGATGCAAAAAGCCATCGGTAGTGATTAATTCAACCTGGCGATGCTCCGGCCAGCGGCTCAGCAACGCCTGTAACACACGCGCTGTGGTGCTCTTACCTACAGCAACGCTACCGGCGATACTGATGATATAAGGAATACGTTGCCCATTCGTTCCAAGAAACTGTTCGAGCACCGCCTGGCGTCGCAGGTTGGAACTAATATAGAAATTGAGTAAACGGGAAAGTGGAAGATAAATCTCAGCAACTTCTTCCAGGGACAGGTCTTCATTAATGCCTTTTAATCTCGCGATTTCACCCTCCGTCAATGTCATAGGGACGGAATCACGAAGAGCAGCCCACTGGCTGCGATTAAACTGTAAGTAGGGCGTCATTAACGTTTGCTCTTTTTTACTCATACGCAGTTTTCCGCCGCCATTACCCTTTCGCGTATGTTTCAGGTACGCAATGAGAGGATCTCTTAAGGTAACGTTATGGCACGACGTTATTGAAATAAGTTGGGACAATGGGCTGGAGGTTAACACCAGATGGCAGGGAATAATATGAAAAATCTCGTCGCACCCCCCCTCTCAGGCTGATGAAAAATCTGGAAGTGCGTCGGCGAACTGAGATGAATCGGCGCGATAAGCGCAAATTGATAGTGAAATGCGGTGAAATTTTCTACGGTGTTGCATGAAATTACAGCATTTCTTCGCGCCGTCGTGCAAAATGTGAGCGATAGAGCATTTTGTGCAATTTTTTAGTTGCATCCATCTCTCTGTCTCCCTAGAATGCGCGCTACTTGATGCCGACTTAGCTCAGTAGGTAGAGCAACTGACTTGTAATCAGTAGGTCACCAGTTCGATTCCGGTAGTCGGCACCATCAAGTCCGGTGGGGTTCCCGAGCGGCCAAAGGGAGCAGACTGTAAATCTGCCGTCACAGACTTCGAAGGTTCGAATCCTTCCCCCACCACCATTTTCGGTTACGCTAATACGTAACCTGAGTTGGTGTCAGTAGTGAATCAGCTCTTAGGGAGAGTGTTCTTCTCCCGGCAATACAGAAAGCACTGGGTAGCCGAGTTTCAGGATGCGGGCATCGTATAATGGCTATTACCTCAGCCTTCCAAGCTGATGATGCGGGTTCGATTCCCGCTGCCCGCTCCAAACGTGCTGATATGGCTCAGTTGGTAGAGCGCACCCTTGGTAAGGGTGAGGTCCCCAGTTCGACTCTGGGTATCAGCACCACTTCACTTCTCCTCCCTGGTTTCTCTCTGTTATTTAGCATTCAACAAGTCGGGCATGTTGCCTGGTTGATGTGGTGATATCACCGATTTATCCGTGTCTTAGAGGGACAATCGATGTCTAAAGAAAAGTTTGAACGTACAAAACCGCACGTTAACGTCGGTACTATCGGCCACGTTGACCATGGTAAAACAACGCTGACAGCTGCAATCACTACCGTTCTGGCTAAAACCTACGGCGGTGCTGCTCGCGCATTCGATCAGATCGATAACGCGCCGGAAGAAAAAGCTCGTGGTATCACCATCAACACTTCTCACGTTGAATATGACACCCCGACTCGCCACTACGCACACGTAGACTGCCCGGGCCACGCCGACT
>NZ_JBQPOM010000030.1:0-138517 GCF_052220145.1 Vagococcus sp. WN89Y
ACGATCAACAACCTGTTTGACAGCTTCAATTTTAAACTCTTCAGGATAACGCTTACTGCTCATGTGCACCTCTCATTAAGCCATTTTAAATGACTCTGAGGTGTCTGTTAAACCCGTGGCGATTCACAGCAACTCTCAACAGAGAACTCATTCGAAGCCATATGTCGAGAATGGCACACTAACAAAGCTGACCGCTGGACTGTGGCCTATCGTGAAGAAATCATTAAGACATTTGAGCAGGATGTGTTCCCGTTCATTGGCAAACGCCCTATCAGCGAAATCAAACCGTTAGAATTGCTTGAGGTGCTACGACGAATAGAGAAGCGTGGGGCACTGGAGAAAACCAGAAAAGTGCGACAAAGATGCGGCGAGGTCTATCGCTACGCAATCATAACTGGCCGTGCTGAATACAACCCTGCGCCCGATTTAGCCATCGCTCTGGCCGTTCCGAAGCAAAAACACCATCCTTTTTTATCCGCAGAAGAGTTACCTCATTTTATTCGAGATCTGGAAGCATATACCGGCAGCATCATTACGAAGAATGCTACAAAGATAGTTATGTTAACTGGTGTCCGAACCCAAGAGATGCGCTTTGCTACGTGGGATGAGGTAGATCTTGAGAAAGGTATATGGGAAATCCCCGCTGAACGGATGAAAATGCGTAGGCCTCACATTGTGCCCCTATCTACTCAGGTGATCGATCTTTTCAAGCAACTCAAACCAATAACCGGTCATTATCCCTACATTTTTATTGGTAGGAATAACCGTAGCAAACCAATCTCTAAAGAAAGCGTGTCGCAGGTGATTGAGTTACTTGGTTACAAAGGACGCGCTACAGGTCACGGTTTTCGTCATACTATGTCGACAATATTGCACGAACAAGGGTTTGATAGTTCATGGATTGAAATACAATTGGCGCATGTTGATAAAAATACTATCCGTGGAATCTATAATCACGCTCAATATTTAGAGAAAAGACGCCAAATGGTTCAATGGTATTCTAATTATATCCATAGCCTATCCAATACTGTTAACAATCCTCTATAGTATATAAAGCCCCTTCTGGGGCTTTATATTATTTTTTGCTCGCGCTAATTTTTCTCATGTTCATTTCAGAAGAACTTAAGATCTTGAAGGATTTTGAGGGATTATCATCACTGTCAAGTAAATTCCTCTTCCACTCAGGCCATTCATTCACACCCCTCTTGGTTTCAACTATATGTTTAATAAACTTATTTTCAGCAGTCATTTCAAACCCCCATAATATCTGCGAATAAGCTAACAGAAAACTCCTCTCTTTCCAAGTAGGAAACGGGTTGAAGCTTATGCCTCAACATAGCATTTGATTCACTCCAAACCAAAACATTTCCATTGCTATCCTTTCTTTTAATTTTATTACCATTCCCATTCACAAGAGAAAATAAGTTAAAGTAAACCCTCGGCCCAATGCCTATAAATGGTTCAAATATTACTTTCCCTGATTCACTATACTCACTACTTATAGATTCAGAATGAAAATCATAAGCTTTACTTTTGGGATAAGGTTCAATATAAACAACTCTTTTTATACCAGCAGCAATTATGTGTTTTGCACAATTATGGCAAGGAAACGTAGTGCAATAAATATTTGCATCGTGTGTACTTATTTGTGTCCTTGCACATGCCAAAATAGCTTCCATTTCTGCATGAACAACTCGACCATATTCTGTAATATCTTGAATTAAACTATCTTTAAGAACTTGTGCAACTTTACTTCGAGTGCTTTTAGGGAGTTTGTCAAGAATATCATCGGTTATTTGTTGTTTCTGTTTAGCGTTAGAATCATACCCTCGGACATAATCTCTCCCGTTTGGAAAATCTTCATAAACACCTTTGGCTTCATTAAATTGAGGCCAATATAATCCACCACCAAACTTCGGAACATCGTTAGCACCAGTCGACATTATCGCATAATTCTTGGCAAGCACAGCCCCGACCTGTCTTGATAAATCGGCAGACCTTAATGCTGAGGAAAAAGCCATATACATTGCGAACTCGTCAAAAGTTGGAGTGATGAATGGATTTCCGAAGAGAAGATCAAAAGCTCTCTTGATATCGTTATTTAATTTATCATCACGTCCATCTTGGCTTAAGAAAAAATCAGCCAAATGGAAGCTATCTCGAGTATGTTGCCCATGCCCAGCACCTTCATCTTCATCTCTAAAAATGAGCTTCCGCGCATCTTTTTCAGGAATCCCTTTATTAATAGTCAAATTATCAAGTCGGCGTTGCTCATCTGAAAAAACGCCAAATAGTAAAAAACCGGCCCCATATACTTCTCTTAACTTATATACTTCCTCAGGATGCTTTATTGAACTTATTACATATGCAATGCCTTTTTTATTTAACGTGGAGTGCTGTATGCTAGCCCTTATTTCGTTTATTTTCGCCATGGCTCCTAGAGCCAATATGTAATTACAACCGCTCTCTTTTCTTAACCAATTTCCCTTAGTCATAAGATCATCGATCCTTTGATAATCAGTAGAGTATTCTTTTTTTTCAGTAAAGGGGATTATGACATCCTTTGATACTCGAACTTCTATACATTCAAACTTATATAAAGAAAGCCTTTCCTTAAATTTAGCTGTGATTGCTTCGAGATTTGTTCCCACAGAGCTAACAAGTCCTATAACTAGCTCATCTAATGGCATCGTGGTCATCTTCTCACTTCCTCCTTCCAGGAGCGTCGTAGAATCTTTAGGCAGCTCTGTAATTTGAGTAATCCTCACCTGTTCACTCCTCAATCATCAGAAGTTACAATAGTTAACTTATAATAATTCCTTACATAAGAAATGTTTAACTTGATATCTCTGTTGTTATGTATAGCTCATTTCCATAAGATCTGACAATAACGACAACTTTGATTAAAAATTGTGATGTCTACTCAACTTCTCGACTGGTCTGCGGAAATCACGTTAAGCCATGCACACACTGTCCATTTGATGGGTTATTTTTTTGTGCAAATGCATTAAAGAGATAACTCAGGAAACTATCGGCTCTCCCCCAATCGACTGCATGGATTGTTCTCTCTGCACACTTCCTGACGTTCTTAGAAGCATCACACACGCAGCAAATAAATATCCGAACACTATCCTATTTATTGTGACTTATTGCAGCAATGAAGTACCGGCGGTGCGGTAAATTAAAATAATTAATTATTATTCAGGCGCGCAGTGCTTTCCCCGCCTCGCCTGCCCGCTTTATGGGTTGGTTTTAATGCAAAGGCATTAATCGGTGCAGAGCGCACCAGAGCTGGCGCTGACGAGTGATAAGAGGTTTGAAAAACGCATGCAAAGCCATGCACCTTATGCATGCATGGCTTTTATCAGGAAAAATAGCGGGATTTTTGGTGATTTTCAGGCGGGCGACCGTGTGGCCAGTTCTGCACGTTTGCGGGAATAAATCATGTTTTGCGCAGGTGTATATTTTACCTGATTATCCACCCGCGAAGCCGCGTCAGGCCTGAATCCGATGGCAGTTAAAATATCACTGTCCTGTGATGAATATTTAATTTCTGCACCGGAAGCAAGCCAGGAAAAAAGTGCTACGCGCAGGTACTCTGTTGAACGGTCGAGGGCACGGTTTTTTATCAGCACCGTCTGAGCGCTGATGCCCATCAGTTCAGGCGCAAGCGCGGCGGCCAGCTCTGCGCCATGTTGCTGCATAAAATCATCCAGCCGGTTACGGATGCTGATGCGCTGTACCTCCTCATGCGAGCGGATATAGCGACCGGCCGCCTGATTTATTTCCCACTTTTTCACGTCGGTAATATTGCGTAATTCCTGCATCCGGCGTGCGCACTGTTTTTCACCGGCCTGCACTTGCTCGCGGTATTCCCGCTCTGCCGCATCCAGTTCAGCTTTACGGTTAAACCATGCGGATTTATTTGCCTGACAGGCTTCAAAGGCCTGCTGTAACGTGGCGGTATTCATGGATTATTTTCCCTCTGTTCTGGTGCACTTGCCGCGCGTTTGACGCAACGCCGGTGAATGGATCACTTCGTCTATGGATTCACGGGTGCGGAAAGTTGCGGAGCACGCAATATTTGTACACTGGTGATAGCGTATCTTGATGTTTTCCGATAAATAGCGGCTGGTACGCGTGTGCGCCGCCTTTTTGCAGAACGGGCAGTGCATCATGACAGCAGACCACGCGCTTTCAGGTCGGTCTCGCGGTCAGCCATTTTTCTGGCCCAGCTCTGACGGGAGGCTGGCGTTCCGGCAATCCTGTGATCCATATGCGGCAGCGATGCAGCCGACAATCCGGTTTTATACAGAACAGGCTCATCGGTCAGACGGATGTGACAGCCCTTCAGCTCTGTCTCAAGCCATGATTTTACCTGCTGCATAACAACCTGCCCAGGCTCGATATAGCCCTGATGACCGGTGGTATTGGCAAGGGGATTTTCCAGCGCCAGTGTTTTGATTTTCATCGCCCGGACAAGCGCACCGCAGGTTTCACGCAGGGCGGTATCAAGTTCGTGCTCCGCATACTGACTCAGCGCGGCAAAGTGCGCCTGACGGTATGCTCCGGCTGAACCATTGCATACAGCTTTCTGTCGGTCACTTTCGAAGGCCAGTACCTCGGCCAGGTTCTCGCATTCCTGTATCAGCTCACGGCGCGCCACACGCTCGATATGGCGGTTTTTCAGCTCATCGGTGAGCACAGCGCCACCGGTACGAAAAGCGGTACGCCAGGCGCTGGCATCGCTGCCGTTTTCCTGCTCAAGCTCTGCTTTCTGTTCTTTCGCGCGGGTGATCGCCGTAAGGGTTTCATCCAGCAGGCGGCCATTTTCCAGGTGAGCGGCTCTGGTCGCATCAAGTTTTTCCAGCGCAGGCTTCAGGTAATCAGGCATATGGGGGGTATCAGTCATGTTATCGCTCCTCTTCAAGATGAGGAGATTCTGCTCTGCCTCACACAACATGACGATTGATTGCAGTTGTGGCAGTCATGGCACAGACAGCGCATAAAAAGACGGCTTGCCAGGAAAAGGATGCGGCAAAGTTCTTTTCTGTTTATTTTTCTGTATATAACTATTCACTACTGTTCACTGAAATAAAAAATACAGTTATTACAGTAAATTATAGATGAATAGTTGAAATTATACTCTTCACAGACTGTTCACCACTGTTCACTCAACCAGTTACGTCGATAAATTATTTTTACTGTTTATTTCTATTAATGAGTAGTTAATTAATCGAGGAAATAAGTTTGCAATCTTGTTTTTGAGTAATATTGATAAACGTTGACAATTATTGGCAAACGCTGGCAAACGCTGGCAAACCCGAAAATAAATAAGCTCATTAATTAAGCATCCGGCAAAAAATCACCCTGTTGCAACAGGCAAAAATATTCACACAATAGGGAGCTACCCGAAGCCGGAAAGACACACCCGGCACTGTATGGACTGTAACGAGGTAGCCCGATGCACACTGCTTTTTCTTCTCCTTCTTCCGCCCCTGCTGCACCGCTGATGCCTGCCTGTGAAGTTACTCAGGAGCGCTTTTTACGGCTTCCCGAAGTAATGCATCTGTGCGGCCTGTCCCGCTCCACGATTTAAGACCTCATCAGCCGGAATGCTTTCCCGCAGCAGATCACCCTCGGTGGTAAAAACGTTGCCTGGGTGCTTTCTGAAGTCACCGCATGGATGGCCGATCGCATCGCCGCCCGCAGCCAGGGCTGTGACGCATGATGATACCCGTTCTGCAAAAAAGCCCTTTCCCTGGCTTGCATCTTTTTACCGTTTCCAGGTATAGTCCTTCCGCTGTCGCAAAATCGGCAGCCGGGATTGGCGTCCCGAATAACTTCAAGGCGACACGACACGCGCCATGCGTGTTTTTTTATGTCGTTGCTCAGGCACACCCATTTCCCGGGCTGTGGTGTATATGCGTGCATCATGGTTCTGTTCAGATAATGGTAGTCCGGGCGGGGCAGCCTTCGGGCTGGCCGGTTTCCTTGAAGGCCGGTTACGCCAACCCCGTTCGGGCTGCCACCAGTGAAATTGGCGTTTCCGGTGGTAGTTTTACAAACTACTTCAAGGAAATTGTCGTTATGGCTACGACCCTCCCCCTGTCTCACCCGCAGTTTGTCTTTGTGTTTGCTGCCGTTCGTCGCGCTGACCGCAATCCCCGTATCTGTATGCTCCGCACCGTTGCCGGTGATGAACTCGCCGCCCGCCGTTCCCTCGTTCGCGATTACGTCCTCTCATTTGCCGGGCGTCTGCCGGTTGCGGAGGTTCGCGCATGAAACAGCCCTCCATCACTCTTCAGGATCTTGAATGTCTGGAGCACCTGCGCAACGTTGGCCGTCTGGTCACTGAAATGGCGCAGTTCCAGGACAGTAACACCCTTCATCGCGATCCGGCGCAGCAGCTACAGCTCACCTCGCTTGTCAGCCTGATGACCGCCCAGCTTGATGGCGTGGTTGAACGCTGCAATCAACTCTGGCTAGGTGGGGAGAATAACGCATGAAACAGCCGTTACCGCCCATACTGCGCGCCGCTCTCTATCGCCGCGCTGTTGCCTGCGCCTGGCTGGTTGTATGCCAGCACCAGCATCGTTACCCAAACCTCACGCTTGAGGCGCTGGAAAGCGCCATTGCCGCCGAGCTTGAAGGCTTCTACCTGCGCCAGCACGGCGAGGAGAAAGGCCGCCTGATTGCCTGTTCCCTGCTGGAAGACTTAATTAACGCCAGCCCGCTTAAAGCCGCACCGTCGCTCTCCTTTCTCGGGCTGGCAGTGATGGATGAACTCTGCGCCCGCCATCTCAAAAAGCCGGTACGGCACTGAGGAAAATAATGATGAAAATGAACGTATCGGACGCTGAAAAAGCGGCACGCGGCCACTGGCCGCGCATTCTCCCGGCGCTGGGTGTGCAGGTCATTAAAAACCGTCATCAGTCCTGCCCGGTTTGCGGCGGTAATGACCGCTTTCGCTTTGATGATAAGGAAGGGCGCGGGACGTGGTTCTGCAACCAGTGCGGCGCGGGCGACGGCCTGAGCCTGGTTGAAAAGGCACTGAGCGTGACGATAAGTGAAGCCGCAGACCGGGTGAATGCAGTGACCAGTAATCTGCCGGCGGTCGCGACCGGAATACCGGTTGACAAAAAATCCGACACCAGCCATCAGGAGGCCGCCGCACTGGCGGCCAGTCTGCTCACCACCACCCGCACGGCCAGCGGTAACGCCTATCTGTCGCGCAAGGGCTTTCCTGCCGCTGAATGCCGGATGCTGACCACCCCACATCAAACCGGCGGCGTGACCTACCGCGCCGGTGATTTGGTGGTGCCGCTGTATGACGACAGCGCAACGCTGGTTAACCTCCAGTTGATTAACGCAGACGGCCTCAAACGCACCCTGAAAGGCGGCCAGGTTAAGGGAACATGTCACATTATTGAAGGCCAGAAGCAGGCAGGAAAACGCCTGTGGATAGCGGAAGGTTACGCCACGGCACTCACCGTGCATCACCTCACTGGTGAAACCGTGATGGTGGCACTGTCGTCGGTGAACCTTCTTTCTCTGGCGAGCCTTACCCGGCAAAAGTCCCCGGCCTGCCAGATAGTGCTCGCCGCTGACCGTGACCTTAATGGCGACGGCCAGATAAAAGCCACCGCAGCCGCAGAAGCCTGTAACGGCACTGTCGCCCTGCCATCGGTGTTCGGTGACTGGAATGATGCATTTATGCAGCAGGGAGAAGAAGCCACCCGCCGGGCGCTTTACGAAGCTATTAAGCCACCGGTCGTCAGCCCGTTCGATACTATGAGCGAAGCGGAATTCACCGCCATGAGCACCAGTGAGAAGGCGATGCGGGTGCATGAGCATTATGGCGAAGCGCTGGCGGTTGACCCGAACGGCCAGCTCCTGTCACGTTACGAGGCCGGGGCGTGGAAAGTGATTTCCCCGGCTGACTTTGCCCGCGACGTGGCCGGACTGTTTCAGCGCCTGCGTGCGCCGTTCTCCTCGGGGAAGATTGCCTCTGTGGTGGAGACTTTGAAACTGATTATTCCGCAGCAGGAAGCCCCGGCGCGCCGTCTGATTGGCTTTCGTAATGGTGTGCTCGACACCGCCACCGGCATGTTCAGCCCGCACCACAAATCACACTGGCTGCGTACCCTGTGCGAGGTGGATTTCACCCCGCCGGTGGCAGGCGAAACGCTGGAAACTCATGCCCCGTATTTCTGGCGCTGGCTCGACCGAGCCGCCGGTTATCGCGAAGAGAAGCGCGACATTATTCTCGCCGCGCTGTTTATGGTGCTGGCGAACCGCTACGACTGGCAGCTTTTTCTCGAAGTGACCGGGCCAGGCGGCAGCGGTAAAAGCATTCTGGCCGAAATCGCGACCATGCTCGCCGGGGAGGATAACGCCACTTCGGCCACCATCGAAACGCTGGAATCCCCGCGCGAACGCGCCGCGCTGATTGGCTTTTCGCTTATCCGGCTACCTGACCAGGAGAAATGGAGCGGTGACGGCGCAGGACTCAAGGCCATTACTGGCGGCGATGCGGTGTCGGTTGACCCGAAATACCGCGACGCCTATTCAACACATATTCCGGCGGTGATTCTTGCCGTGAACAATAACCCGATGCGCTTCACCGACCGCAGCGGCGGTGTGTCCCGTCGCCGGGTTATTCTGCACTTCCCGGAGCAAATTGCTCCCGAGGAGCGCGACCCGCAGCTTAAGGACAAGATTGCCCGTGAGCTGGCCGTGATTGTTCGCCAGCTTATGCAGCGGTTCAGCGACCCAATGAGCGCCCGCGCGCTGCTCCAGTCGCAGCAGAACTCTGATGAAGCGCTCAGCATCAAGCGCGACGCTGACCCGGCGTTTGATTTTTGCGGTTACCTTGAAGCACTGCCAGATGCGGGCGGCATGTTTATGGGGAACGCCAATATTATTCCACGCCAGCCGCGTACTTATCTTTATCATGCCTATCTGGTGTACATGGAGGCGCACGGCTACAAAAATACTCTCAGCCTGACGATGTTCGGTAAGGGGCTGCCCGCCATGCTGAAAGAGTACGGGCTGAATTATGACAAACGGCGCACTAATCAGGGGATGCAGACAAACCTGACGCTGAAAGAAGAAAGCAACGGCGACTGGCTGCCAAAGTGTGATGGTCTTTGAGCATATGTACTGACACAACCGGCTTCGGCCGGTTTTTTTGATACTCTATTACTACGCTTCTCTTTCACTTCCTTTGTTTAAGCTAAAACCGATATCATTTAAAAATAAATAATGATAAGGATCATCCGGTTAATCGAACTATTTACCTTTAAAAAAATCACAGTGATACGTAATCAGGGAGAAGGTATTCCATGAGTAAACGGGAAGACATCATCGATCCGGATAAATACCGGTCAGGCCAGCAACCGCGTGAAGGTTTAATTTATTCTGAAGTACTGGGGTGGATCGATTTAGGTCATGCTCGAGGAGATGATATCCGTGCTGTGTTAAACCAGTTCACATTAGGAGAGCGCAGTGGGAAACCTTATTACCTTGTGACCTATCAACAGCTCATGTCTATGGGTAGAATTTCCACAGGTCGATTTTGTCGCTGGAATATCAAAAATGGCCGTTCACAACAGGAACAATACAGCATATTACTCGCTATGATGATGCAGACCGCGGCGGCCTTTGAAAACTGGCAAAGTATGCCTTTTTTCAGTTGGTATACAGATAGCGGCTTCAGTGGAGAGGATTTGGTCTCCGATCTGCTGGGGTTTTATAAGGCCATTATTCCACGTAACTATTGGCCTGAGCTAAAGCCGGTAAGCAAAGAAGCAGCCTTGAGGCGTTGGGACTACTATGGGCCCATCGGAAATTACAAAAACAAAGGATTTCGCCCGTTACTTTTCCCCGATCCGCAAAATAAAACCGTTTCCCATACCCCTTATAAAAGTAACCTCCCGAATTTTATGACGCGGATTCAACCGTTCAGTAATTTTAGTTCAGATATTGTACGTATTTTCGACAAAGCCAGCGTAGTCAATATCATTAATGGAGTGAGAATAGATTGAAATACTTAAAGAGATTGATAGCGGCGGCAATTGTTTTAGCCATTGCATTTTTACTGTTTGATTGCAGTATGCAGAAAAAAGCAGAGTCTCAGGAAGGCTTCACCGAAGACAGTTTTTGGTCATATTATTTTTATACAGACCAGGAGGTAAAGGACGCTCCAAGGATATCCAAAAATTACCATTTCCTGTTCAGGGCGCAGGACGGCGGGAAACCGGGCATCAGCGCTATTGTATTTGCCGGTACAGCTGATACTCATGCACTTGAACAATATCTTACCCAGCTTGGTTACCATCGGGTTTCTGTTGAAGGGGCAGAACAGCGATGGGAGCAGCCACAAAAAGTGACTCCTGCTTTTTACATTACTGTTGATGAAGCTCAGTCAGAGATCACTCTCAGTAAAGAAGGCTTCAAGAGTTAGCGAGCCTGGGTTATAGCTTTGAAACATAGCAAAAGTGAAGAGTAAACTGTTCACTCTTCACTGACTCATCACGAATTATGTTACTGATATAAATAAAATTAAAAGTAAAGTGAAGAGTATGAACAGATAATTGGAAAAAGATTTTTTAACAAACGCTCTCACGGATAACTCGAGTAGGATACTAGTACCACCCTCTCTGTTTTCACCATTACCATAAAAAACTGCAATGAATAATGAGAGCAGACGGGTGCTTAACCAGATATGTATAAGAAAGTGTATAAAAGAATATTCACATTTCTAAATCTATTTTATAAATCAATTAGTTAAGCAGAAAGCAGCACTCCTGTGATCTTCCGCCAAAATGCCTCCCTGTTTAAATGTCCTCCAGTTTAAAAAAAGTTAAAAATCCTTCTATTTATGACTTCAACTAAACGTATGGCCTACTCTTATCTTTAAGCCTCTTTCTGTTGAAGCGACAGTGAACGCCAGTAAATAATCTTCATTATCCTATGCCCCTCTCTGTCATTCACCCGACGACAAAACTGGCCCATATTTTGTAATTGATTTGTTATATCATTAAATAATTTAAATTATAAAACTTTTAATACTTAAATATCTATAGCTTATTGAACAAGCGTTTTACTTTTGCTTGTGAAAAAAATTTCATAGTGTTGCTAACAAAAAAAGAAAACCTTACACACCATTAAAACTTACTATTTATGAAAAATAATTAATTAAGAGTTTTATAATAACTATATACAGGGGGAACGTATATTCAAAGCAAACCGATAACCGGCTGATATTCCCAGGATATGTAATGAATCCTTTAGCCGGACGTAACATCTTTGTGAAATTTTCCTGCTCATTATTACAGCCCGCTGATTAATAGGTTCAATAGCCTTGATATTATTATTGCCCTGTAGTGACAATCACATTGCTGTAATCAATAACAGCGTCATCCGCGCCGATTGCCAGGCGCTTGTTTAAGACATTTCCTGCAGCAGCAGGCCAGGCATGAAAACATATGTACACAAATAAAGAACCAATTAAAACAAGCGCTTTTGTTGAAAATAATCTTTTATTTTTATTAGATTAACGCTGACATTCCTTTGATGGATGATGAAAACCGTTTTTTGATATATTGATCACAATAATACATGTTACTCTAATTTCAATAAAACTTTAATCAACTAATATTCACGTAATTTATTGGAATAATCTAACCTCATGATCTCTATTTCCCGTTCCCAAGGGCCTTCATTTATGCCCGTGGCGACTTCGCCAAAAAATGAACTAGGTAACCAAAGGTTTCAGCTAACCGCAGATATTAAACGTCTTGAAAATTCGATAGCCGAATTAGCTGTTCAACAAAAAAAGACTGCGCGAACTGTTAATGCGGATCAATCAGTACTGAATAATCTTAAGAATATCTCTTCACAACATGGCGAGGATGCCTCTGTACGTTTAAAAGGAGATCAGTTTAAGTTCGGCCAACCGACCGGTTTCTTTGCGAAAGTATTTAACGGCAGTCGTTATCAGCTTGAACGTGAAGCTGCTGCGCAAAAATTTAATGTCAATAGCAGTGAAATTTCCGTTTCTTCTGCAATTTCAATTGTTAATGACAAAATTCATTCCGCAAACAATAAAATGGAATCACTGGATAAAGAAATTTCCAGCCATAAAACGGAACTTCGTGATCTTCAATCCAGGCAGATGGGCATAGAAGAAAAAATAAGATCATTGGCTAAAAGTGAAGCTGACGCCAATAAAGCAAATGCAGCAGGCAAGGAACAACGCGCTGTTTTTGCCGCTATTTATCAAAGCAACGCGGGTTGCGCAGCGCTAAATGCTGAAGCTCGCTATCAATTTGGCAATGCATCCAGCGGTGGCAGATTACGCAGTAGTGATGTTCTGTCTGAATATCAAAGTGTGCATGGCAGCAATATTTTTGGCAAAGGCAATGCCGAGATGAAAAGTACCATTAGCGCAAACTGTGGTAATTTAGCTGCATTGGCTAAGGCCTCCGCGAAAGCGTTGTACACGCCAAGAAATGAAAATATCGTCACACACCGTGGTCAGGGAATGACTGACAAAGGTATTAATCAGTTAATTGAACAATTTAATACCGATAAAAACAATAATGACGTAACTGTCTATAAAGCCGGGCAGTTCTTTTCCACATCGACAATTTCCAAAGTTGCCAGCGATTTTGCAAAACGCAGTGATGACGATGTGAAGGTACTGTTCAAAGTGACAGGAAACAGCAGCCACAGTTTGGTTGTTCGCGGCGGCCTGCAATTTGAAAACAAAGAAGGGGAAAAACTCTATTCTCCTCTGGCTAACTTTAAAGTAACGAACATTTCCAGGTCTTCGGACGGTATGTATCATGTTGGTTTACAAGAAGTCGCTCAAACAAAAACAGCAACCGCACTCCCGTACTAACCGATCAACAATACCTGGTCTGTTATAAATTTTTAGCCCCCGCCAGTCGGGGGCTAATGCTATTGTAATGAGCCACATACCGCTTTTAATTCGCTTCCTGTAATGACAAACAGATAATCAGTGTTCTGCGCGAGGCTGAAAACGAAGTCTCTGCCCGGAAACGTTGTCGTCAATTCGCCCTCTCTCATGTCACGTTATATATGGCGTAAAGCAGGGGCGTTTCGCACTTAAATTCAACTGAAAATATCTTCCCTTATCGCTCTTTTCTGGTCTCACTCCTGTTACCACACTCCCCCACCGAACACCGAAAGACATACCATTCACATATTAACAAACCAATAAAGCACTTCAAAAATCAGAACTGTGAGCTAAATCACCTCAAATAAATAGATAAATATATCAGCCAATTAAATTTAAACAGACATAATATGTTAATTGATTGTTATTTTTATTGCGACAAAGATCACTTTATTAACAAGTTAATGTAATGCGCTTTCGCACGCCTGTTAGGCTTGAATGCAGGGAGCAGCTCGGGTTGATCAAGGCAGTGGGTAGAGTGTGCTTACTGCCAGAGAATAATCACTATAAAAGAGTACGATATGAACCATACCGTAAGACATGAGCCAGCGCTAAAGCGCAACCTGCAAAACCGGCATTTACAACTTATCGCACTGGGAGGCACCATTGGCACGGGCCTGTTTCTGGGGTCAGCTGGCGTCCTTGAGCTAGCTGGTCCCGGTATTTTATTGGGCTATGTGATGGGCGGCATTTTTTCTTTTTTGCTGCTGCGTTTTTTGGGTGAAATGTTAGTCATTGAACCTGTCGCCGGTTCGTTTAGCTATTTTGCCAATAAATATCTCGGCGGTTTTGCCGGTTTTCTGTCAGGCTGGAGTTTTATTCTGCAATATGTACTGGTGGGCATGCTGGAATTAACCGCCGCCGGTAAATTCGTTCAATTCTGGTGGCCGGAAATTCCTACCTGGGTCACCGCTGCCGTATTTTTTGTCATTATCAATGGGCTTAATTTTATTAGCGTGCGGATTTATGGCGAAACAGAATTCTGGTTTGCCTTAATTAAAATATTCGCGGTTGTCGGCATGATCTTATTTGGTGGTTATTTACTGCTTTCTGGTAAAGGCGGCGAGACCTCAACGGTCAGTAACCTGTGGGCGCACGGCGGAATGTTCCCGGAAGGCTGGCACGGCCTGCTGATGGCGCTGCCGTTTATTATGTTTGCTTTCGGCGGGCTGGAAATGCTCGGCTTCGCGGCCGCCGAAGCGCGTAACCCCGACAAAGTTCTGCCAAAAGTGATTAACCAGGTCATCGCACGGGTGCTGATTTTCTACATCGGCTCTTTTGCCGTGATCCTCTCTTTGCTGCCCTGGCCGCAGCTGGTTGCTTCGCTCCAGGCCGGAGGTGATACCTATAGTAACAGTCCGTTTGTGATGATTTTTTCCGCGCTGGGTAATCAGGAAAAAGTCGCCAGCTTGCTGAACTTTGTTATTTTAACCGCGGTACTTTCTGTTTATAACGGTATCGTTTTTAGCAATAGCCGCCTGCTGTATGGCCTGGCGAAACAGGGTAATGCGCCCAAATTCCTCGCCAAAGTGAACCATCGCGGCGTACCGGTCCGGGCAACGATTTTGCCAGGCATTTTTACCGCGTTCTGCATTTTGCTCAATTACCTGATTCCGCAAGGTGTGATTGAGCTATTAATGAGCGCGATTACCGCCGCGCTGATTATCAACTGGACAATTATTATCATCACCCATCTGCGCTTTCGTGCCGCCATGAAGAAGAGCCAACAAACTTCCAGTTTCAGGGCTTTTTTCTCACCGCTCTCTAATTATCTGTGCCTGGCCTTTTTAGCGTTGATTATTTGCATGATGTTGATGAACAGCAGTATCAGTATTTCGGTTTATTCAATGCCGGTACTGATTGTACTTTTATATGCGGCGTATCGATGTAAAAAAAGCAACGCTGCTCAACTGAATCCCCAGTTAGAACAGTCTTAAATGCAAAAAGGCTCACCGCAGGGTGAGCCTTTCGTGTTTCAGTACGCTTACAAAACCGCGGCAATACGGCGGGCAACAATATCCAGGTTGTGTTGATTTAACCCCGACACGCACAACCGCCCGTTACCGATAATATAAACACCGTACTCTTCGCGCAGCATCCGTACCTGCTCCGGCGACAGCCCTGTAAAACTGAACATCCCTTTTTGGCGTAACAAATAATCGTGCGAATGCTGTGGAGCCAGTTCGCTTAACCGGGTATGTAGCCCCTGGCGCATGCTGACAATTCGCTCACGCATCAGCTCGACCTCTTCCTGCCAGACCTGGCGCAGCGGTTCATCATTAAGGATTTCGCTTACCAGCACCGCACCAAAGCGCGGTGGGCTGGAGTAGTTCGCGCGAACAGTCGCTTTAAGTTGCCCGCGCACATTGTCGGCAATGGTACGGTTTGCGCAAACTACCGACAGCGAACCAACCCGCTCACCATAAAGAGAAAAAACTTTTGAAAAGGAGTTCGTCACCAGCCCGGTGGTGCCGCGGGCAACCAGTTTACGCACGGCCCTGACATCCTGCGCGAACCCGTTCCCCATCCCCAGATACGCGGCATCAAGCAGCGGGATCAGCTGGCGCTCACGGCAGAGTTCAAAAAGCGCATCCCACTGATTTTCCTGTAAATCAAAGCCCGTCGGATTATGGCAGCACGCGTGCACCACCACCACGCTGTGCGCGGCGGCCCCCTGCAAAGCTTGCAACAGTGCGGGAAAGTCGATGTCATCCGCGCTGGCGTTTAACCAGGGGTAGCGTTTAACCGTAAAGCCTGCGCGCGCGAAAATGGCCTGATGATTGTCCCAGCTCGGATCGCTAATCCAGACTTCACCACCGTAGTCGGCGCTGTATAAAAAATCAGCGGCGATGCGCAACGCGCCGGAACCGCCGATGGTCTGGATGGTGGCAATTGTTTCCGGGTTATTTTGCATGCCAAATAAATGCTGCTGCACCGCGCGGCAATAGTCGCTTGCGCCATCCATCGGCAGGTAACCATTGGTTTGGGTAAAACGCGCATCCGCGCGTCTTTTGGCTTCCCGCACCGAGTCCAGCACCGGTATCTTGCCGTTCTCGTCATAATAAAAACCCACGCTCAGATTCACCTTTTCTTCACGCGGATCGCTGGTGAATTTATCCATCAATGAGAGGATCGGATCGCCGGGGTAAGGCTGCAAATGTTCAAAAAGCATGGTTATACCTCTGGAAACGTCGGGCGCAGGAACGTCCACGGGCTGGCATCGCCGCCGCGCGGGATAACAACTTCAATCAGTACTGGCTTATCTGCCGCAAAGGCTTTTTCCAGCACCAGGCGGAACTCTTTTGGCGTTTTCACGCTATGACCCTGTACGCCAAAGGATTCGGCAAACTTCACAAAGTCAGGGTTTACCAGCTCGGAACCGATGACACGGCCATCAAAGCGCTCTTGCTGATCGCGCCAGACGTTACCGAATGCCTGGTTATTAAAGACCACGGTGACCAGATTGATGCCGTATTGCACCGCCGTCGCCAGCTCCTGCGCGGCAAACATAAAACCGCCATCGCCAGCGATAGAGATAACCGCTTTGTGCGGATTGGCAACTTTGACGCCCAGCGCAGTCGGAAAGCCATAGCCGAGCGTGCCCTGATGCCCTGAAGATATAAACGTGCGCGGGTGGTAAACCGGCAGGCCAAAGGTCGCGGTGAACCCAACCTGAGAGACCTCATCGACGAAAATACCGTCGCGCGGCAGCACATCACGAATAACCTGTAGATAAGAAATCTGCGGCTGGATCTGCCCGACGGCGGCAGCGGCAGAGGCTTTCACATCCGCCAGTTGCCCGTCGCGGCGAGCCGGTGCGCCTTTTGCTGCAACCGCCTGCGCCAGCGCCAGCGCGCCGTCAGCGGCATCCGCGATAATATTGACGTCCACCGCCAGGCGGCGAACTTCTGTCGCATCAATATCAATACGGATCAGCTGCAACCCTTGCGGTCGGTAATTCCAGCCGATATCCAGCAGTTCGAAACGCGAACCAATAACGATGGCCACATCGGTTTGCGGCCAGACGCGCGCGCCCGACGCTACGTTGAAACCTAATGGATGATCGTCTGGCATAACGCCGCGCCCGCTGCGGAAACTCACTACCGGCGCGCCGGTGGTTTCAGCCAGTTCACGGACTTCTGCGGCTGCGTTCAGCGCACCGCCGCCGACGAAAATCATTGGCGCTTTCGCCGCTTTTAATAAGCGAGCAGCACGCTCGATGGCATCGCTGTCTACCGGAGGTTTGGGCTGAAGCGGCAAAGGGTCAACCGGCGCAACATGCGCAGACTTGGTAAAATAATCCCAGCCGCCCTGCAGCGCCGTAACGCCTGGCCTGCCGGACTGCATCTCCTGAAACGCGCGGGCCACCAGCCACGGCGCATCACACGGCTGCTCAATATGTTCCGCCCATTTCCCCAGGCTCTTTAGCATATCCAGCTGGCGGGGTAATTCATGCAACTGGCCGCGCCCCCGGTCTTTGTAACCAGACTCGACATCGCCGGTCAGCGCCAGCACGGGGGTATTACAGCCCTGCGCGGTGAGTAACGCTGCGCTGGCGTTGAGGATGCCAGGCCCTGGCACCACGGCGCAAACGCCCGGCTTACCCGTCGAGCGGGCATAGCCATAGGCCATATAGGCGCTGGCCTGCTCATGACGCGCACCGACAGTGCGAATCGCGTCGCTGTTACGGGCCAGCGAATCCATTAATCCATAAATCTGGATGCCGGGCAGCGCAAAGACGGTATCAACTTGCTGCGCTTTCAGGGATTCAACAATGGCATCACCACCCGTCATCAGGTGGGTTTCGCGATCACGGTTTTTCATAAAAATTCCTTCGTCGCTTTGCCAGGCAGATGGCTGCTTAATATCCACCCGGCGTGTAGGGGAGTATGAGGTTTATCGTTATTCAGTTTGCGAAAGGGTTATTTAACAGACAGTCGAATAATCTGTTGCAAAACTGTTAAATAACGTTAGCAGCTGGCGGGTAAGCTGAACATGGCAGAATATGAATAGTCGCCATGCCGAAACAGCATACTTTGCTGATTAACTACGACGAGGGTTAAGTGCCTGAGAAGACTGGCAATGCTGGTAAACAAATTGCCGGAACCACTGCTGTTCCGGTGAGCCGTGCGTGCGTCGGTGCCATAACACCCAGTAGCGGAAACTGTAACTTGTAAATGCAAGCGGACGCCAGGTAATGGGCCGCTGGTTGGTGCTTCTTTCCAGCAAATATTTCGGGATAGTCAGTAAATTCTGCGTGCGGGCAACAACATCGAGCGCTACAGAAAAGAACGGTACCGACAAGCGCACGGTGCGGTGGGTATTTTTCTGCTTAAGCAAGTCATCAATAAACTTATCTTTATCGCCGCCGCCGCTGATTTTCACATGTCCCCAGCGCAGGTAATCGTCGAGAGAGATTTTGTCGCACTCCACTAAAGGGTGTTCCCGGTGCAGGCAGCACACCGGGATATCGTCGCCAATGACGCGGCCATGAAACTCAGCCGAGGCATCTTCAACGAGCGTGGTGGCAAGGTCGACTTTGCCGCTCGCCAGCCAGTCGTAGCGGTTGGGTTGCCAGGTCACATAATCAATGCAAACATTCGGCGCGACCAGGGCAAGATCTTCAATTAAATCCGGCAGGATATGTTCGGCAACGTAATCCGACGCCGCAAGACAAAACCGCCGCTGGCAAAGTCCGGGATCAAACACCGGCGCCTGGCTGAGGTTATCCAGGTCGAGCAGAATTTTATTCAGCGGTTCGGCAAGGGTTATGGCGCGATCGGTTAGCAAAAACTGTTTTCCCTGGCGCACCAGCAAAGGATCGTCCAGCGCTTCGCGAAACTGAGCCAGCTGTTTGCTCAACACAGACTGGCTTTTGCCAAGCACGGTCGCCGCATGGGTCAGGTTGCGATACTTAAGAATGATGGAAAGCGTTCTGAGCTGGCTAATATTGAGCGATGAAAACAGCGAATTCATAGCGGCTCCGGGCGTGGGTTTCGCTCAGAGCGTCCCTGTCTGAGGCTGGTTAACCGGTTAAATCTTTTTCCTCTGGCGCGTCATCTGTGGCGCTCAGCGTATTGAACTCCACCAGCAACTGCTTGAGCTGATGCAATTTTTGTATGCCAAATTGCTGCTCAATTTGCTGATACCCCGCATCAACTTCTGTGCAGGCCTGTTGATACATCTCCACCCCTTTTGGCGTCAGCGAGGCAAAAAGCTTGCGCTGATCGTTTAAGGGTTTCAGGCGAAACACCAGCCCGTCGCGCTCAAGGCGCGTCAAAATCCCCGTCAGGCTGGGGCGCAGTATGCACGCCTGCTGCGCCAGCGCGTGAAAATCCAGCGAGCGATGCTCGGCAAGGATGCGGATAATGCGCCATTGCTGTTCGGTCAGGCCATAACGGTTCAGGATCGGGCGAAAAAAGCCCATTGCTGTTTCGCGTGCCTGGAGTAACGCAATCGTCAGGGAGTCATACATATCAGTACCGCTTTAAGTGGATTAACCGTCTGAATACCGCAGTATATTTCCTGACGCCACCGACGCCAACATCGCCATAATAACACCCGCCATAAAAGCACAAATATTAATAGATTAATAAAGTGACGCTCATCACAATTAAAATAACAAAAACTTAACAAAATGAGACATGATAAAACGATAACCTTCTGTTTTTAGGATTTAAAACATATATCCTTTGCCAAAACACCCTGTTAAGTAAACGTAAAGTTCTGTTGACCGCTATGGTAAAAACGCGCTAATAATATTTCATTAACATATTAATGAATGAGCATTCATATCTGATATGGCACAAGGAAACACCATGAAACGATCCGTTTTTGCCGTCGCACTCAACCACCCGTCGCAAACGCAGGCATGGGATGCGCGCTTCCATCAGTCTCCTTACCAAACGCCGCCAAAAACACCGGTCTGGTTTATCAAACCGCGCAATACGTACCGCCGCAGCGGCGACAGCATCTGCCTGCCTGCATTGCCCACATTCAGCGGCGGAACGCTGGCGGTCGTTATCGGAAAACGCGCGCGCAAAGTGGCTGCTGCCGATGCCGCGCAGTACATCCAGGGTTACGCGCTGGCGAACGATATCAGCCTTGAAGAAGAGAGTTTTTACCGCCCGGCCATCAAAGCAAAGTGCCGCGATGGTTTCTGCCCCATCGGTGAAGTTGCTGCGCTTGCCAATAGCAACGTAGAGGTGATAACCGAGGTGAATGGCGTGGAGAAACAGCGCTGGTCAACCGCCGATCTGCACCGTGGCGCGCATGAATTAATTGCAGCGCTCAGTGAGTTCGCCACGCTACAAGCCGGAGATGTGATCCTGCTCGGCACGCCGCAACAGCGCGTGGCTCTTGCGCCGGGCGACGAGGTGGTGATTAAAGCGGCGGGCCTGCCTTCCCTGCAAAACCGCTGCACGCAGCAAGAAGCTATCCAGACACAACCGGACGGCCACCCCACGCTGTTCGCCCTCGGTCTGAACTATGCCGATCACGCAGCAGAGCTGGCGTTTAAAGCGCCCGATGAGCCGCTGGTATTTATCAAAGCTGCCAATAGCATCACCGGCAACAATAGCGTCAGCGTCCGCCCGGATAACGTTGACTATATGCATTACGAAGCCGAACTGGTGGTGGTTATCGGCAAGACTGCGCGCAATGTCAGCCGTGAAGACGCGCTGGATTATGTGCAGGGTTACACCGTCTGTAACGACTACGCGGTGCGTGATTACCTGGAAAATTACTACCGCCCGAACCTGCGGGTAAAAAACCGCGACACCCTGACGCCATTGCTCGAAACCGTCGTTCCCCGCAACACCGTTCCTGATGCGCAAAACCTGCAACTCAACACCTGGATCAATGGCGAGTTACGCCAGTCCGGCAACACGCGCGACATGGTGTTCGATGTGCCTTTCCTTATTGCTTATCTGAGCGAATTTATGACGCTGCAACCGGGCGACATGATCGCAACCGGCACGCCAAAAGGGCTGGCAGACGTCAAACCAGGCGACGAGGTGGTGGTGGAGATCGAAGGCGTTGGCCGCCTGGTCAACCGCATCGTGAGTGAAGAACAGTTTGAGGAGAGCCTGAAATGAAAAAAATTAACCACTGGATCAACGGGAAAAACGTCGCCAGCCAGGCGTACTTCACCACCACCAACCCGGCAACCGGAGAGGTACTGGCCGAGGTCGCTTCCGGCGGAGAGAAAGAGATCCACCAGGCCGTAGAAGCGGCAAAGCAGGCGTTTCCAGGCTGGGCTAACACGCCGATGAAAGAGCGCGCGCGTTTGATGCGCCGTCTCGGCGAGCTTATCGATCAAAACGTTCCGACCATTGCCGAAATGGAGACCGCCGATACCGGGCTGCCGATTCATCAGACCAAAAATGTGCTGATCCCACGCGCTTCGCACAACTTTGAGTTCTTCGCCGAAATCTGCCAGCAGATGAACGGCCGCACCTATCCGGTCGATGACAAGATGCTCAACTACACGCTGGTGCAGCCCGTTGGCGTCTGCGCGTTAGTTTCGCCGTGGAACGTGCCGTTTATGACCGCGACCTGGAAAACCGCGCCGTGCCTGGCGCTGGGTAACACGGCGGTGCTGAAAATGTCCGAACTGTCGCCGCTGAGCGCCGATCGCCTGGGCGAGCTGGCGCTGGAAGCCGGTATTCCGCCAGGCGTGCTGAATGTGGTGCAGGGCTACGGCGCCACGGCGGGCGATGCGCTGGTGCGTCACAACGATGTGCGTGCCGTCTCCTTTACCGGCGGCACGGTGACCGGGCGCAGAATCATGCAAAACGCCGGGCTGAAAAAGTATTCGATGGAGCTGGGCGGGAAATCACCGGTGCTGGTTTTTGAAGACGCCGATATCGAGCGTGCGCTGGATGCCGCGCTGTTTACCATCTTCTCTCTTAATGGCGAGCGTTGCACCGCCGGTTCGCGCATTTTTATCCAGCAAAGTATCTACCCGGAATTTGTGAAGCGTTTTGCCGAGCGAGCAAATCGCCTGCGCGTTGGCGATCCGACCAATCCGCAAACCCAGGTCGGCGCATTAATCAGCCAGCAGCACAGGGAAAAAGTCTCCGGCTATATTCGCCTCGGTGTGGAAGAGGGCGCGACGCTGGTGGCCGGTGGGCCGGATAAACCTGAAGGCCTGAGCCACGGCCACTTCCTGCGACCGACGGTGCTGGCTGATGTGAATAACAGCATGCGCGTGGCGCAAGAGGAGATTTTCGGCCCTGTCGCCTGCCTGCTGCCGTTTCGCGATGAAGCCGAAGGTCTGCGCCTCGCCAACGATGTGGAGTACGGTCTCGCCTCCTATATCTGGACGCAGGACGTCAGCAAAGTCCTGCGCCTGGCCCGCAATATCGAAGCCGGGATGGTGTTCGTCAACACGCAAAACGTCCGTGACCTGCGCCAGCCCTTTGGCGGCGTAAAAGCGTCCGGCACCGGCCGCGAAGGCGGCGAGTACAGCTTCGACGTGTTTGCCGAAATGAAAAACGTCTGCATCTCGTTTGGTGATCATCCGATCCCGAAATGGGGCGTGTGAAAAACCGCCAGTTTTGACCCTACAGAGAAGATAACAATGACGAAAAATACCCTGACAACCTCCCTGCCCGCGCCGGATGTCGTGCGCTGTGCATATATGGAAATCCAGGTCACCGACCTGAAAGCGGCGCGTGAATTTTATGTCGATATCCTCGGCCTGTTCGTGACCGCAGAAGATGAAAACACCCTCTACCTGCGCTCGCTGGAAGAGTTTATCCACCATAACGTGGTGCTGCGCCAGGGGCCGATCGCCGCCGTTGCCGCGTTCGCCTTTCGCGTGCGTACGCCGGAAGATGTGGATCGCGCGCAGGCGTATTTCGAGGCGCTGGGCTGTAAAACCGAGCGCCGCGTGAACGGTTTTGTGAAAGGGATTGGTGATTCGGTGCGTGTGGAAGACCCGCTCGGCTTCCCGTACGAGTTCTTCTATGACGTGCAGCATGTTGAACGCCTCGCCTGGCGCTATGACCTCTACACGCCGGGCGCGCTGGTACGCATGGATCACTTCAACCAAATCACCCCGGACGTACCGCGCGCGGTGGAATACATCCAGGGACTTGGCTTTCGCGTCACGGAAGATATTCGTGACGAAAATGGCGTGGTTTACGCTGCGTGGATGCGCCGTAAACAGACCGTGCACGACACAGCAATGACCGGCGGCGCTGGCCCGCGCATGCACCATATCGCTTTCGCCACCCATGAAAAACACAACATTCTGGCGATTTGCGACAAGCTCGGCGCGCTGCGTAAATCAGACCTGATCGAACGCGGCCCTGGGCGTCACGGTGTTTCTAATGCGTTCTACCTCTATCTGCGCGACCCGGACGGCCATCGCATCGAAATCTACACCCAGGACTACTACACCGGCGACCCGGATAACCCGGTAGTGAGCTGGGATGTGCATGACAACCAGCGCCGCGACTGGTGGGGCAGCCCGGTAGTGCCGAGCTGGTACAGCGAAGGTTCGCTGGTGCTCAAACTCGACGGTACGCCGCAGCCGGTGATTGAACGCAGCGATCCGAGCGAAATGGCGGTCACCGTGGGCGCAGACGGCTTCTCTTACACGCGCAAAGGCGACACTGAGCAAGGCTTCAAACTCGGTAACACCCTGTAATCCTGACGCGCTGGCGTCACAGTCAGCGCGAAGACTCTGGAGTTTTCCATGCCGCATTTTATTACAGAATGTACGCAAAACATTCGCGAACAGGCTCAGCTGCCCGCGCTTTTCGCGAAGGTGAACCGCCTGCTCGCCGACAGTGGCATCTTCCCGCTGGGCGGCATTCGCAGCCGGGCGCACTGGATAGATACCTTTCAAATGGCCGATGGTCAGCACGATTATGCCTTTGTCCATATGACACTGAAGATTGGTCATGGCCGCGCGCTCGACGAGTTACAGCCGGTCATCGCCTCTCTGTTTGAAATGATAAAAGAACACTTCGCCAGCCTGATGGCCGAGCGCTATCTGGCGCTCTCGCTGGTGGTGGAAGAGCTGCACCCGGTGCTCAATTTCAAGCAGAACAACGTCCATGCCCTGTTTCGCACGCCATCAGAAGGAGCTTCCGATGCTCAATAGCCAGACCCTTCAAGCGCTCGCCCGCGAGTTGCACCAGGCCGAGCAAAATCGTGAACAGACGCGCCAGCTCTCGCTGCGCTACCCGGAAATCACTATTGATGATGCTTACGCTATCCAGCGCGAATGGGTAGCGGCGAAGATTGCCGAAGGCCGAAGCCTGAAAGGGCACAAAATTGGCCTCACCTCGAAAGCGATGCAGGCCAGTTCACAAATCGACGAGCCGGATTACGGCGCGCTGCTCGATGACATGTTCTTTGCCGAAGGCAGCGATATTCCTGTCGACCGGTTTATCGTTCCGCGTGTGGAAGTCGAGCTGGCGTTTGTGCTGGCAAAACCGCTGAGCGGCCCGAATTGCACCCTGTTCGATGTGTATAACGCCACGGATTACGTCATCCCGGCGCTGGAAATCATCGATGCGCGTTGCCACGGTATCGACCCCGAAACCCAGCGCCCGCGCAAAGTGTTCGACACCATTTCTGATAACGCCGCCAACGCAGGCGTGGTACTCGGCGGGCGACCGGTCAAACCAGACGCGCTCGACCTGCGCTGGGTTTCTGCGCTGATGTATCGCAATGGCGTGATTGAAGAGTCCGGCGTGGCGGCGGCGGTACTGAATCATCCGGCAAACGGCGTAGCGTGGCTTGCCAACAAACTGGCCGCACATGATGTGCAACTCCAGGCCGGGCAGATAATCCTCGGCGGTTCCTTCACTCGCCCGGTTCCGGCGCGAAAAGGCGACACGTTCCACGTCGATTACGGTGTGATGGGCGCAATTAGCTGCCGTTTTGTTTGAGGAGGCAATATGTTAGATAACACCTTTAAACAGGCCTTAGCCAATAAACAGCCGCAGATTGGCTTATGGCTGGGGCTGGCAAACAGCTACAGCGCAGAAGTGCTGGCCGGAGCCGGGTTTCACTGGCTGCTGATTGATGGCGAACATGCGCCGAATGATGTGCGCTCCGTGCTCACGCAATTACAGGCCATCGCGCCCTATCCCAGCCACCCGGTGGTGCGCCCGCCGTGGAACGACCCGGTCATCATTAAACAATTGCTGGATACCGGTGCACAAACGTTGCTGATCCCGATGGTGCAAAGCGCCGACGATGCCGCGCTGGCTGTGCGCGCGTGCCGTTACCCACCGCACGGTATTCGCGGCGTGGGCAGCGCGCTGGCGCGGGCGTCACGCTGGAACCGGGAAGCGAATTACCTGCAACGGGCGAACGATCATGTTTGCGTGCTGGTACAAATTGAAACGCGCCAGGGCGTGGAAAACCTCGACGCGATACTGGCAACAGAAGGGGTCGATGGTGTGTTTATCGGGCCTGCGGATCTGAGCGCCGACATGGGCTTTGCCGGAAATCCTTCGCACCCGGAAGTGCAGAGCGTCATCACCAACGCTATCGCCACCATCCGTGCGGCGGGCAAAGCGCCGGGCATTCTGATGGCGAACGAAAAACTGGCGCAGCACTATCTGGAGCTGGGCGCGCTGTTTGTGGCCGTGGGTGTGGATACCACTCTGCTGGCCCGTAGCGCCGAAGCGCTGGCGTCACGCTTTACGCAACTACCGCTGTGCGCACCCGGCACAGAGCCTGGAGTCTATTAATTCTGAGAGAAGAACATCATGGCCGCAACCACGCCTTTATCGCAGGAGAATCATCACTCTGCAACCGAGCAGAGAGTGGTGAAAAAGCTGTTCCGACGCCTCATTGCTTTCCTGTTTGTGCTGTTTGTTTTCTCGTTTCTCGATCGTATTAATATCGGCTTCGCCGGGCTGACAATGGGCGAGGATATTGGCCTGACCTCCACCATGTTTGGCCTCGCCGCGACGCTGTTTTATGTGACCTATGTGTTGTGTGGTATTCCCAGCAACATCATGCTCGGCATTGTCGGCGCGCGACGCTGGATTGCCGGGATCATGGTGCTTTGGGGTATCGCCTCCACCTGCACGATGTTCGCCACCGATGCCAAATCGCTCTACGTGTTGCGAATGCTGGTCGGCATTGCCGAGGCGGGTTTTCTGCCGGGCATTCTGGTCTATCTCACCTGGTGGTTTCCGGCTTACTATCGCGCGAGGGCTAATGCGCTGTTTATGATTGCGATGCCGGTGACCATGATGTTCGGCTCGTTGCTCTCGGGCTATATTCTGGAGCTGGACGGCGTGTGGAACCTGAAAGGCTGGCAGTGGTTGTTCCTGCTTGAAGGGCTTCCGTCCGTGGTGCTGGGCGTGGCGACCTGGTTTTTCCTTGATGATAAACCCCAACAGGCGCGCTGGCTGGACGATGAAGAAAAACGCCTGCTGAACGGTATGCTGGAACGTGAGCGGGCGGTACACAGCGCGCCTGCGGTGGGCAAATCTGTGTGGCGGGAAGTGCTGACGCCGATAGTGTTGCTGTATACGCTTGCCTATTTCTGCCTCACCAACACCCTGAGCGCTATCAATATCTGGACGCCGCAAATACTCAAAAGCTTTAACGAGGGCAGCAGCAATATTGTTATCGGTATTCTTGCCGCCATTCCGCAACTGGTGACCATTGTTGCAATGATCCTCTGGAGCCGCCGCTCCGATCGCCGCAAAGAGCGCAAGCTGCACACTTTGCTGCCCTACCTTTTCGCGGCGGCGGGCTGGCTGCTGGCCTCGGCCACTGCCCACCCAATGGTGCAACTGCTCGGAATTGTGATGGCGTCAGCTGGTGCCTTTACCGCGATGGCTATCTTCTGGACGACGCCGGATCAGGTTATCAGCTATACGGCGCGCGTTGTGGCGCTGGCGGTTATCAATGCCGTGGGTAACATCGGTTCAGCGGTCAGCCCGTTAATGATTGGTATTTTGCGGGATATGACCGGCAGCTTTAACGCCGGGTTATGGTTCGTCGCCGGGTTACTGGTTATCGGTGCGCTGGTGCTGACGCGTATTCCGATGAATGGCCGCAAATCCCACGCCGCAGAACCGGCGATCGCGCGACCTTCGCAGGCGCAATAAAGGAGGCGCAATGGAGGGCGGGTACGAGAATATTGATATCAGTAAAGAATATGATACGCGCTATGCCGACGAAGAGGTGCATTACGAAACCTTCGCCCGGCTGGCGAGCTTTTTCGGGCGCGACATGCGCCCGCACTGGCACGACCGCTATTTCCAGCTGCATTTTTTGGCCACGGGTAAAATTACCCTGCAACTGGACGATCACTTCTATAACGTGAAAGCCCCGCTGTTTGTGCTGACGCCGCCCTCGGTGCCCCATGCTTTTATTACCGAGCCGGATGCCGACGGCCATGTGTTAACCGTGCGCCAGGAGCTTATCTGGCCGCTGATTGAGAAACTATGGCCGGGGCAAGCGGAAGCGATTAACCGCAACGGCGTCTGCTTGTCGCTGGGGACGTCGCCCGAAACGCTACGTGCGCTCAATCACTACTGGCCGCTGGTGGCGGCAGAATTCACCCGCCAGGCTGCGGGCAGAGAGCTGGTGCTCAATGCGCTGGCGCAGGCTATTTTCACGCAAATTTTACGAGAAGTACCGCCGGAAGGTATTTCTGCGGGGAATGTGCGGGGGGAAATGCGGCAATTTCAGCGCTTCAACCGTATGGTAGACAGCCATTTTCGCCAGCATCTGGCGGTGCCGGATTATGCCCGCGAGTTAGGCATCAGCGAGTCGCGGCTTACCGCGCTGTGCCGCCGCTTTGCTAACCAATCACCTAAGCGCTTGATCTTTGAACGCGTGCTGCGCGAAGCCAAGCGGCAGCTACTGTTTAGTACCGACAGCGTCAACCAGATATCCTACACGCTGGGTTATAAAGACCCGGCTTATTTTGCCCGCTTTTTTCACCGGATGGCGGGATGCTCGCCAAGCCAGTTTCGCAGCCGCTAACCCTCCCCTGACGAGAGGGTGTGTACCGCCCTCTTTTTCCCCGGCTTGATCTCGCTCGCACTTTGCCGCGCCCAAATGAAAAGTACCGGAAATCGCCTGAAACGTCTCTTACCGTAATGCGCTTTGAGTACTTAAATCAATTAACACCAATTAAACATATAAATAACAAACAGACGTCACCCTACAGGCGTCGTTATCCTTTATGAGGTAGAACAGATGAAACCTGAAGACCATCGCACCGACACGAAACGCCCTTTTACTGGCGACGAATATTTAAAGAGCCTGCAGGATGGCCGCGAAATTTATATCTATGGCGAGCGCGTGAAAGACGTCACCACGCACCCGGCGTTTCGTAATGCGGCAGGTTCCGTCGCCCAAATCTATGATGCGCTGCACGCGCCGGAAAGCCACGACAAGCTGTGCTGGCAGACTGATACCGGCAACGGTGGTTACACGCACCGCACTTTCCGTTTTGCCCGCTCGGCAGAGGAAATTCGCCAGCAGCGCGACGCCATTGCCGACTGGTCACGCCTGACCTACGGCTGGATGGGCCGCACGCCGGACTATAAAGCCGCTTTTGGCTGCTCGCTGGGCGCAAACCCGGAGTTTTACGGCGACTATGCCGACAATGCGCGCAACTGGTACAAACGCATTCAGGAGTCCGGGCTCTATTTTAACCACGCGATTGTTAACCCGCCCATCGACCGCCATAAACCGGCTGATGAAGTGAAAGATGTTTATATTCAGGTGGAAAAAGAGACCGACGCGGGGATCATCGTCAGCGGCGCGAAAGTGGTCGCCACCAACTCCGCGCTAACGCACTATAACTTTATCGGCTTTGGCTCGGCACAGGTGATGGGTGACGATCCCAGTTTTGCCGTGATGTTTGTTGCGCCAATGGATGCCGACGGCGTGAAACTGATTTCACGCGCCTCTTATGAACTGGCCGCCGGAGCGCTTGGCTCGCCGTACGACTACCCGTTATCCAGCCGTTTTGATGAAAACGACGCCATTCTGGTGATGGATAAGGTGTTAATTCCGTGGGAAAACGTGCTGATCTACCGCGATTTCGATCGCTGCCGCCGCTGGAGCGTAGAAGCAGGTTTTGCGCGTATCTACCCGATGCAAGCGTGTGTGCGTCTGGCGGTGAAACTCGACTTTATCACTGCGCTGTTGCAAAAAAGCCTGGAGTGCACGGGGGTTGTGGAGTTCCGTGGCGTGCAGGCCGCACTCGGCGAAGTGGTGGCATGGCGTAATTTGTTCTGGTCGCTTAGCGATGCGATGGCCGCTGAAGCGCAGCCGTGGAAAAACGGCGCCTGGCTGCCGGATATGCAGGCGATGCAGACCTACCGCGTGATGGCGCCGATGGCGTACAGCAAAATCAAAAACATTATTGAAAGCAATGTCACCAGCGGGCTTATCTATTTACCGTCCAGCGTGCGCGATCTGAATAATCCTGAGATCGATCGCTACCTGGCGCAATACGTTCGTGGCTCCAACGGCATGGATCATGAACAGCGCATCAAGATCCTGAAACTGATGTGGGATGCCATCGGCAGCGAGTTTGGCGGACGCCATGAATTGTATGAAATCAACTATGCCGGAAGCCAGGACGAGGTGCGCTTGCAGTGTCTGCGCCACGCGCAGGGTTCGGGCAATATGAAAAACATGATGGAGATGGTGGATCGCTGCCTGGCGGATTACGACCGCCACGGCTGGAACGTTTCGCGCCTGCATAACAATGCAGACATCAACCAACTCGACCGCATACTGAAATAAGGGGGGCCGCCATGTACGATCCAGAACAACACCGCCTGCGTTTTCGTGACGCAATGGCCAGTTTACCGGCGGCGGTAAATATCGTCACCACGCAGGGCAAAGCGGGGCGATGCGGTATTACCGCGACCGCGGTCTGCTCAGTAACAGACACGCCGCCGACTGTGTTGGTGTGCATAAATAGCCGAAGCGCCATGAACCCGGTGTTCGCCCAGAATGGTCGTATGTGCGTGAACGTGCTAAACGATCAGCAAGAAGAGATGGCGCGCCACTTCGCGGGAATGACCGAGCTAACGATGGAGCAGCGCTTTACGCTGGAAGGCTGGCGAGACGGCGCTTTGCAGCAGCCTATTTTGCAGCGCGCGCTGGTGAGCCTGGAAGGGGAAATCCAGCAAGTGCAAACGGTCGGTACGCACCATGTCTACCTGCTGGAGATTAAAGATATCGTGCTGACAGAGGAGGGCCAGGGGCTGATTTACTTCAAGCGCCAGTTTCACGCCACTCCGCAACAAATAGCTGAAGCGCTGGCATAACAAAAGGGGCGCAATGCCCCTTTTTAATGTGTGGTTTATCTCCTCAGTCACCGCGTATTTCAGCACTTTTAAGCTTACAGGATTCAGCAGTGAATTCCTGTAAGCGCGTTTTTCTCCGCTGGCAGGCCCGTCATCGGAGCTAAATCTGCTCTTATTTTCAGCGCGTTTTTTTTCCCGAACAATCCCGCCATGCTGTTAATTGACGCGACTGAATTGCACAACGAATAAGCAAATGAGCATGCATGATATTTTATATAAGCGAAAAATCGCGTAGCTCATCGCGTAATTTTTATCGGCAGAGACATTCATACGTTTTTACGGGCTACCCTGATCATTGTTTTATACGTAGCAACAGGTTAACCAGTTATGTTAGCAAAAACAGCGCTCACTTCGCGGCAAAAAAAGCAGCAGAAACTTTATGATTGATAAGCCGGTAGCTGAAATACACGAGACTATTAAGGTGAACGGCTGAGTTGAGAGGATTATTTTTTAAAGCTTTTGTGGTAAAAAGCAACCAGCACAATAACGTGCCTGGCTTTTTGTTTATAAATACAAAAACGCCGGTAAAAACCGGCGTTTAAAAGATCTGTTTTGCGCTAAGAACTTATTTCTAAACGTATTCAGACAATCTTTATCGATACCTGCCAAAATTGCACTGGCCGGGGTATCACTTATATTAACGCTCGTAACCTGGCAACACGTCTCGATACATGAAATATTGCTGTCTGTAGTCTCGTAAACATAACACCCTGAACAGAATACAAAACCTGGAAAAGTGTCGCTGCGACGGTGGTTATCCACGGCTTCCGGCCACTCCACCTTTGACGTACGCGCTCTTTGACAAAACGCTTCTCAGCACCCTGCCTGAGCGCTTCTTCACATCGTCAACCAAAGCGGTGAACGTCTTTGCAACCCAACTCCCACGATTCGATTCTCTAACCTTTCTCTGGCCTTCCTTAGCGAAAAAATAACATATCAATAATACTCAGAGCGACCGGTAAAACAGACGGACTTTATTAGCCCACGGTTTTCACCATCTTCAGCTCATTCGTTTCAATCTCAGGAATAATCATAATATCAGAAAGTACCGAGCCATCCGAGGAACAGAAACACTCATTCCAGTTGTTATATATCAAAATTAGCTCAGCCAGGTTGTTTAAACCTAATTTGCGCAAAATAGAATTTTTATAGTTGCTCACAACTTTCTTATCAAGACTCAGCGACTGAGAAATACTGTCATTAGACTGACAATCCAGTACCTGTAATATAATATTATATTCAACAGTACTCAGATGAATTTCGCTAATACGATGCGACTTTTCTCTGCCCTTTAAAAATTTGAGAACATTTTTTATTTCATGCTCAATAAACTGCATTGATGAGCATTTATCAATTTTAATAAATCGGGTACAAATAAAAGAAAGAAAACTTGTTTTTTTATCAGCCAGAATAAATAGCAAAGCCTCCACGCTGAAAAAAACAATTTTGCCATCACCACGGTCGAACGCTATTAGTGTGTGCGTAGCGTATGGGTTAATGGATTTAAGCAGCTTATCCATTCCCAATACGAAATAGCTATCCTGAGAGATGATATACATATCCAACCTCCAGATAAAGTTTATGTCCAGGCTTATCAATAAATTTCGAATAGCGTAAAGGCTGCTAGCTGGGATGGCTGGTTCCAGTACCATCTTATAAGCACAATACGGACATCCTTCTCAACCGTAATCTTCCGGATATGGAAAAGGATGCCCATCCGCCAACACCACCAGCGACGAGATGTTTAATTCGTTTTGCTGAGTAGGTGACACGCTACCGCCCATGGCCCTGGCCAAAGAATGGTTCAATTTCTTTTTGTTCAGGTAGCCTAAAAACAGAGATGGCAAACATTAACCGTCAATACAGGAACTATTGCGGTTTATTTTGCAAAATATAAAACCTGACAGAGCTGCACACGGCTACCTAACTTTATGATTATTTTTTACTTTCTGGCAAGTTAACATCCTTAAAAAACAGGAACAAGTACTATTTCACCAGAAAAAACCTTCAACAGTCATCAAATTTATCTACAGAAAATGAGGAAAATCACATCACGCAACAAGTAATTGAATTAACTCGGTACGCTTTATCGGCCAAAGATTTTACTCGCCAATAAGTAATAAAAAATTAGTCAGCGGCATTTCAAAAGGCAAGTTTATCAGAATTTATTTAGGATTTTTCATGCGGATGATAAAGCACATTTTCTATAAATCTTATAAATCAAATAGTTAAAATAATTAATCGCGGAACAAAACAGGCACTCAGATTAACTGTCCGGGGCATAGATACAGCTTTTAATGCAGGAATTCTTATAGTCACAACAATTATGCAACAAAAAATCGCCCTATTTCCGCGTGCATTTTCCGTAATTTCGCCTGGTTTTTCCCGATTTATCCGGCTGTATGCCAGAAGGAAAAGTGCTAATAGCCAGCGAAAATTTAGCCTGAAGATATGCACACTTCGCGCACTTTTATGGACAAAACAGCGACAACAAAATAAAACTCTCCTGTCAAAAGATTTCCTAAGGAGAGTTCTTAAAATAATAAAATGCTTTATGACAATCGTTATTAAATAATATTGATTGGCTGAAATTAAATTAGCTTGCCATTTTCTTTAATGTATAATGTAATTCCATTGCAGTGTTAGACAGACGATCCAGGGTCGTCAACTTCCCTTTATGATGCTGATAAGAGGAGCTGTCGATATCTTTATATGCGCTATTAATTTTGGTAATGACTCCTTTTAACTCGTTACCCAACTCTTTATAGCGCAAAAAATTTTCCCTGATAGCGCCTACACTATCACGTAAATTACGCTGGTGAATATTAAACCGGTTAATCTTCTTTTCAATCTCATTAACCTGGCCGACCAGCTCTTTGATATCACGGAAACGTTTTACTTTTTTATCCGTAATAATCTCGCCAGGGTAGAGAATGTCATCGCGGCCATAGTATTGATTTCTAATCTCTTTTCTGGCTTCAAGCGATAGCTTGCCAGCGGCTAAATCCAGCGCATGATCGATGTGGTATTGCTTAATGTCACAACGCTTAGATTCCTGATTTTCCAGGGTTTTATTCAGGAAGTAAGCCTGATAATAAATTTCTTCATAGCCTTTGAGAGATAATTGATCAGAAGTGTTCTTTATGCTTTGAATAAGATTTTTCAGCGTTGAGGTACTGACTCGCTGGCTCTGAACAGACTTTACCGTTGCGTTTTCAAAATGCTTTTCAATGGTAACTGGCGGTGAATGAGATTTTACATTTGCTATTGGCATCATAATTCTCTTTTATAGTTTGGCTGAACGAAACTGCTATAATTTTTAGCGCTAACCAAACTAGAGCGCTATGTTGCAATCTTCTATCAAATAACGCTCAGCAAACTTCTTATTCCCGCCATTATTCCATTAAATGGAATAATTCAGATATTTTCACAGTTCACAATTAAAGGTTAAGCCCAAGTTGCGCAATCACATCAGCAACGTCGCGGCGAGCATCGCCATGTAATGTACTGAGTGGAGCCGGCAAGCAGGCCGGAGCGGTTACACCCAACAGCCCAGCAATCGTTGCGATAACACGTAAACTGCCACCATAGCGGTAAAACAGCGTCCATAACGGTTTCAACGCTGTTGATTGCGCGTCGGCCTGGGCCGCATCTCCTGCGAGCGCCGCACGCACAACAGGCAGGGCAACCTCCGGGAATAACCCAGCCGTTACCGAATACCAAATATCGCACCCCGCGTTTAACCCCTCGGCAGCACTGGCATCGCCACTGACCCCCAACGTGACAGATGACGGTATTTGTGCACGCAGTGTCTCAACACGCTGTCGGGCGCTCCCGGCTGGCGGCGGCGGAATTTTAATAGAGGCGACATGAGGTAATTGCGCGATGCGTGCAAGCAATGTATCGCTAAAGGTGAAGTGCGTTGTGGCCGGATTATCATAAACGCACAAAGGGACTGAAAGCTCGCGCGTTACCGTTTCGAATAATGTGAAGACTTCTTCTTCCGATAACGGTTGATAAGAGACCGGCGCCAACAGCACGGCGCTCACACCGGCTTTTTGCGCATCCTCCGCTAATCCGAGCACGTCGCGAGTACGAACAGCGCCAATGCCGGCTATCACCGGTACCGCGCCAGAATACTCCGTGGCCAGCCGCAGCGCTGTCGCCCGCTCAGTGCGGTTAAAATAGGCGTAGCAGCCCGTCGAACCTAATGCGCCAATGGAATCCACGCCGGCTGTACGCAGCCTTTCTATCAGGCGGATATAAGCGGCTTCATCAAGCTTTTCATCTACCAACGGTGTCAGAGGGAATGCGCTAAGCCCTGTAAACTCCATTATTGTGCTCCTTGTTAACGCTTTGCTAGTCGGGGAATCAAACCCGACATCATACGGCAACGGCCACAGCCGTACGTTGTCTGCTTCACAGAATGCTATTACTGCTTACCACTAATCTGCGAAAGCGCGGGTATAGCGTCGCTGTAAATCTTGTTCAAATTGCTCACGCAGTGAAGTGGGCGAGACGATGCCTATATCCGGCAACCAGTAGCGTAACCAGCGGAATAAGGTGTGAGGGTCGCTGATAGCCGTGGAGAGGGTCAGGCTACCGTCGTCGTGTTGTTCAATAATACGTTGTGAGGGAAATAGCGCCCGGCGCGTGACATACTCTGCGGCATGGGCAGAAACCTGTAACAGCGCTTCCATTCGCGCGCCAAAGCGAATACCCACGCTATTTTTTAACTCGTCTATCACTTCCGGATGAGGAGTGAATCGCTTATTGATGAGATTAAATTTTTCGATACGTGCCAGTTCAAACGCCTTTAAACGCCCCTTTTCCACGGCTGCCAGGTACCATAATCCGTGCTGATTAATAAGCCGGTAAGGCTGCGCGTGGCGTGACTTATCTTTATAGCGGTACTCTATTTCGTAGTGGGCCGAAATCGCGCGATTCAGTTGGTTAATCAGCTCTTCAATGGATCGATTTTCCCGACTACTGGGTGAACTGAACGCAATGTTACCGCGATTTTTCATACTGTTGCGCAACGACTGACCATCGCTGCGCGGAAAGAGATGCGATACACCGGTAAAGTCGGCGAACTCCGCCAGTTGTCCAACGTGTAACGATGGAAGGAGATGACTGCTAAGTTTATAACGCCCGGGAGAAACTTGATCGAGGATATGCCCCAGGCGCGCGAGATCACGGTAGGCGGTACGCTCGGTAATCCCGAACTTATCGCATAGCCACGTCTTATCTATTATCTTTCCCTGGTAAAGCGCGGCAAAAATTTCACAGAGCCGCTCAATCAACAGGTCGTGTTTTCTGTCGTGGCTTTCCTTCATTGTTCCCTGTTCCGGAATACAAAGTCTCAGAAGACGTTAAACGAGTACGGCCTGACCATCGCGCCACGGCCCTGATTTACAGGTAAAACCTTGTTTTTGTTATAGGGGTTAACGGCAGCAAACATGAAAACTAAAATAAAATTTCAGCTCACAATGCCTGATTTGAACAATCAGCCGAACCTGGTCAACAAAAGATAAACGATCGCTCTGACAGGGCATGTCAGTACGCCGTTTTGTTGCATGTTGCAGGCAAGGTTGCGGTGTTTTTGCTGACATAGACCGATAAGTAGGGAAAACCGAAGCTGGCGCACTATTTAGTTAGGCCAGAAGAGGCGAGCGCGGCCAGGCTTAACGGCCCGCGCCCGATAAAGTTACGCGCCCGCTTGCGTCAATAAGGCGATTTCATCTGCAGAAAGGTTTAGCGAGATTGCACTAACAAAGCCGTCGATATGCGAGAGTTTGGTGGCGCTGGCAATAGGCGCCGTCACGCCCGGGCGGCTAATCAGCCATGCAAGCGCCACTTCGGCAGGCTTCACATTATGGTTCGCCGCCACCGTTTCCAGCGCATCGACAATCGCAAAACCGCGAGGGTTAAGGTATTTCGCAATCCCTTCACCACGCTGGCTCTGCCCCAGATCTTTTTCGCGGCGATATTTACCCGACAAAAACCCGGAAGCGAGGCTGTAATACGTCACCACGCCAATATTTTCTCGCTGCGTTAGCGCCTGTAGCTCACCTTCAAAGCTTTCACGGTCGTAGAGGTTGTACTCTGGTTGCAACACCTGGTAGCGCGGTAGCCCATGATCATCTGCCGCTTTCAGCGACTGCGCTAACTGCTCTGCATTAAGATTGGACGCGCCAATAGCACGGATCTTCCCGGCTTTTAGCAACTTGTCATAAGCGCCGAGCGTCTCCTCGTAGGGTGTTTCGCTATCCGGCCAGTGTGAGAAATAGAGATCGATAACGTCCGTTTGCAGGCGACGCAGAGAGTCTTCCACCGCTTTTTCAATCCAGCGAGCGGAAAGCCCTTTTTTACCCGGCTCACCCAAATCTGCGCCCACCTTAGTAAAAAGGGTGATTTTTTCGCGTGAACCAGGGCGGCTGGCCAGCCATTTACCGATAATCGTTTCTGACTCGCCGCCTTTATTACCCGCAACCCACGCTGAATAAACATCAGCGGTATCTATCGCCGTGAGGCCTCTTTCCAGCAGGGCATCAAGTAAGCTGAAGCTCTGTTTTTCATCAATGGTCCAGCCAAATACATTGCCGCCGAAGACCAGTGGCGGGATTTGCAACCCCGTGGTGCCTAATGAACGTAATATCATTTGTCGTTACCCCTGTTGATGCCAGCGCATTCTTCTACGCAACCGGACTATACTCGCGCGCCACGGCGTCTAATTATTGGACATCCGTGCGATTTAGCCTGCGGGTAGCGCCGCAACAATAGGACGAAGGTGTTCGCGCAACAGGCTATGTAACTGGCGAATTGCTACCGAGAATTGTTTGCGGTGAGGGCAGATTAAGTTAAGCGGCGCGGCCTCGCCGGTATGCTGCGGCAACAGCACCTCCAGGCGACCGGCCTGTACATCCGCGCTGATATCAATCCAGGATTTATAGACGATACCCAGCCCTTCAATCGCCCAGCGCCGGGCAACGTCCGCATCGTCACACTGCATACGGCTTTTGACGATGAGCTGGCGACGCATACCGTTTTCCGGGAAACTCCATTTATCGTAAACCTGGCCATTCATTACAAACGGCAGGCAGTAGTGGTTAACCACCTCATCCAGCGTTTGCGGGCGACCATGTTTTGCCAGGTAATCCGGCGAAGCGGCCAGTACCCGGCGGTTCATCTCTGCCAGCGGTAGTGCTACGTAGCTGCTGTTCTCCAGCACACCATAACGAATGGCGACATCGACCGGATCGCGAAACACATCGCTGATTTGATCGGACAGGGAGAGGCGCAACGAAACCCTGGGATGTTGCTGGCAAAAATGGGTAAGCAGCGGCAGCAAAACGTTGCGGCCAATATCCGATGGCATCGCCACGCGCAGCTCGCCGGTTAACTCGTTATCATCACTGTGCAGACTTTCCGCTCCGGCATTGACCACTTCCAGCATCTCGTGGGCAAACGGCAGGTATTTCTCGCCTTCTGCCGTCAGGCGCAAACTGCGTGTTGAGCGAACAAACAGGCGCTTATCGAGATCGCGCTCCAGCCGGTGGACCGCCGCGCTGACCTGGCCTGGCAGCAGACCGGCCTCCCGCGCTGCGTTTGAAAAACTACCCAGCGCTGCCGAGCGCACAAACAGCGTGACATCTTCCAGGCGAATCATGGTGGCTCCGTTGACGAATTGACCGTTCTTTTTTGCCAGAAAATTCTCGCAAGGCAAATCCATTTTCACTGCATGAGTGAAACTGCTGACGTTTTACAACGATTTATCTCGCCTGGCTTTGCGTTTATTCTCAGCAAACAGCATGGGGCAACTGCGCCCTGCACATTTCAATCTGGAGAAACATGATGACACTTGATGATGCCGTGATTGCCCGCCACACCGTAAAAGCGTTCGAGCCGGGCCAGACGGTGGAGCAGGATAAAATCGAAACGTTGTTGAACGTTTTGCAAAATAGTCCTTCTTCGGTGAATTCACAGCCGTGGCACTTTGTTGTCGCCTCTACGCCAGAAGGCCGCGCAGCGATGGCGAAAGCCGCGACCGCCGCATTTTCTTATAACGAACCCAAAATTCTTAATGCTTCGCATGTGATTGCGCTGTGCATGCGCAGCGATCTTGACGAACAACATCTGGAAAAAGTGCTCGAACAAGAACAAAAAGATGGCCGCTTTATCGCCGAAGGCGCCAGAGAAGGGCAGGACAAGAGCCGCCGCGCCTATGTTGATATGCATCGCTACGAGCTGCGCGATATACCGCAGTGGATGGAAAAGCAGGTTTACCTGGCGTTAGGCGGGCTACTACTGGGCAGCGCGATGCTCGGCATTGATGCCACACCGATGGAAGGTTTTGATCAACGCGCGCTGGATCAGTCGCTCGGTTTACGTGAGAAAGGGTTAACCAGTGTGGTGCTGGTTTCGTTAGGTTTTCGCAGCGAAAAAGATTTTAATGCCGCGCTACCGAAGTCGCGCCTGCCGCGTAATGAAATTTTCACTTTTATTTAAAAATTTCAAAGGGAGGCAAACCCTCCCTTTTTTGGCAATTTTACAGCGTTGCTTTTTCCGCGCCCATGCCGGGCACAAGGATGACTTTACGGCAATCTTCTTTGTGTTTATCAAAAATTTCATAGCCGCGGGCCGCATCCTCAAGCGGCATATGATGCGTAACAATTTCTTCTGGCTTGAGATGGCCGGACTCAATCAGCGCTAACAAATCCGGCAGAAATGCATGCACATGGGTTTGACCCATTTTAAAGCTCAGCCCTTTATCAAATGCATCGCCGAACATAAACGCATGGATAAAGCCCGCATACACACCAGGCACGCTGACTATCCCGCCACGGCGTACCGCTGCAATGGCCTGTCTGAGGACTTTTCCGCTGCTGCCTTCAATTTTTAGCGTGCTCAGTACCGTTTCGGTCGTGCTGCCTTTGGCTTCAAAACCTACGGCATCAATTACCGCGTCTACGCCTCGGTGTCCCGCAGTGTTTTCAATAATCCAGGCCGCCGGATCGTCATGTTTGTCAAAGTTAATCGGTATGATGCCATAGCGCTGCCGGGCGAATTCCAGCCGGTAATCACTGTCGTCAATCATAAATATCTGTTCCGCCCCCTGAAGACGGGCACAGGCCGCGCTGAGCAAGCCTACCGGCCCGGCACCGTAAATAGCCACGCTGGAACCGGGTTTTATGTCGGCGTTTTTCACCGCCTGCCACGCCGTAGGCAGAATATCCGAGAGAAACAGGACTTTTTCATCCGGCAGCGAATCGGGTACTTTAAATGGCCCGGTATTGGCCTTCGGTACACGCACGTATTCCGCCTGACCGCCCGGAATACCACCGTACAAATCGCTGTAGCCAAAGAGCGCGGCGGGTGGAGTGATCCCCTTACGGTTCAGTGCCGCCCCTTTGCCTTCATTGGTTTTTTCACAGGCCGCGTACTGATGCAGGTTGCAGAAAAAACATTCGCCGCAGGCAATCACAAACGGGATAACAACCCGATCACCCTTGCTCACTGCATGCACACCCGGCCCGGTTTCCACGACTTCGCCCATAAATTCATGACCAAAAATATCACCGTGGTTCGTACCAGAGATTTTGCCGTGATAAAGATGGAGATCGGAACCGCAAATTGCCGTTGCGGTCACCCGCAGGATAATGTCGTCCGATGCCTGGATAACCGGATCAGGCCGGTTATCCACACTGACTTTATGCGCGCCGTGGTAAGTAAGTGCTTTCATGTACCGTGCTCTCCTTAACATTCAGACAGGACTGTTAAGCATAGAACAGCCTGCAAGCGGTCACTAAAATCTGGCCTGATTGTTATTTGTGAGTGTCGGAAATGGCCCAATGCATAAAAGAAGGAGCGGATAAATGCATGCAGGAAAATGAGAATTTTCATCGACTGGTTCGTTCGTATCAGTGCGCAAACCCTCAACCTTTTCTCCGCGACCACCACGGTTACGCCAATGGGTGACAAAATCTTTACATACAGCCGTAAAATATTTTTAAACTTTTTTACCATTTATCAGAGAAATATTATTTGTCACCGCCCGGAGCTTTGCATTATTAATCGTAACAGCATATGAAATGTGCAAAAAAACAATACAAGCAGGCGCCTAAAAAAGCATTACCGTCCCTAAACCAGCCACCAGCCGCTAATTAGCGAGGTATAAGGCTAATAGTGCGCGCTATTCCCTGTAGCTATTAACATTGTATACAGTCATACTGCCCGAAATGATGCTTATAAAATGTTACGCACGGATTAACCTGGTGAATAATCACCGCGCAAAACATTTATAAAAAATATGAATAATAAAAAACAAATCAATATGAAATATAAATTAACGCACCAACAGACAGCAAAAAATCAGTACAGCTACCCACGAGAAATATTTTTCCTTACGGCAAATAGTGTTAAACCAGATGCTATTTCTGCGTACTGCCAGGATGGTAAAAGGTGACAGCATGATTGCGTTATTTTTTGATCATCCGCTACTGCTCCTCTACCTGGTTTTGGGGCTGGGATTAGTGGTGGGCAGCTTCTTAAATGTTGTCATTTTCCGCTATCCATTAATGCTTAAGCAACGCTGGCTGGCAGAAACAGAAGCGCTTTCCGCATTGCCGCCGATGGCGATACCCACGTTCAATCTGGTCTCTCCGCGTTCGCACTGTCCGCATTGCCTGGCCCCGGTTCGCTGGTTTGACAATATTCCGCTGCTCTCCTGGCTGCTGCTTCGCGGGCGTTGCCGGGCGTGCGCCAGGCACATCAGTAAACGCTATCCTTTAGTGGAACTCGGCACGTCACTCTCTTTTGGCGCAGCCGCGCTGGTGTGGGGAGAGAGCGGCTGGAGTATTGCGGTAATGTATTTATCCGCGCTATTAATTACGGCAAGTCTTATTGATATTGACCATCAATGGTTGCCGGATTCTCTTACTCACTGCACGCTCTGGGGAGGATTAATTGCCGCATGGTTGCATATTAGTCCACTGACATTACATCAGGCGGTCGCGGGGGCAATTATGGGTTTCCTGACATTTTATAGCGTCCGCTTTCTGTCCAGCCTGTTTTTTCAAAAGGAAGCATTAGGGTTAGGTGATGTTCTGTTATTTGCGGGGATAGGAAGCTGGACCAGCGCTTATTTTCTTCCCTGGGTTGCCCTTCTCGCTTCCGCCTGCGGTATTGTATTTGTGATTATTAGCAGAAACCTGAGAGAGCCGATGCCATTTGGCCCCTGCTTAAGCATTGCAGCACTTGCTGTTGTATATTACCAGGGTATTTACCTTTATTAATTAAAACCTGGCCGGTAAAACATCTTATTCATGGACAATTATTAATGAACAGACAGTTTATTAATCATGCATTAATAAAAATATTTTTATTGTGCAGTTTTGCACTACTGAGTGCGTGTGCAACCAGGGAGCCTTTACCGGAAGCGGCGCGTCTTGCCGCACGCCAGGCGGCCCTTATTCGTCAACATTTACCGATGGCATCCGGTACTTACACATGGGTTCAGGCACAGAATAAAGGCACGGTGATTTCTATTACGCTTATTAATAAAAATGCATCAGGCACGAAATTATCGCAAGAGGAATTTAAACAAACCTTCCTGAATAAAATGTGTGAGCAACCCGGCGTACGGGCGTTGCAGGAGAAAGGCGTAACGTATCAAATCACTGTTGATACGTTACAACCCTTTATTTTAAATGCACAAACCTGTAGCGCTGTGCATTCCTGATAACGGGAATTCTATTTTGGCTATTCCTTTTTATCGTGGCGATGCTGCTCACTATTTTTCTGGTGTAGTACGAACTTGCACACGAATATTCGTGGCATATTTTCGCGGTGATCGCCTGCGCACTCATGTTCTTACTTTGCTCTATTCAGGGCTTGCAGGTATAAGCGTAAAAATTATTGCCACCCTGTGGTTGTATGCTGCCTGGAATAGCGAAAACAGGCCGGCAGACGAGCAGGTCTCAGAGCCATCCGTTCATCAGGGTGCGCCTTTGGATAAGTCGCCCTGGCAGAGTGTTTATGAACAGACCTGGTTTGGTCAGCACCAGCTTGCTGCGCCAGGCCCCACGGCGTCGGTCGCAGAAACCAAACTGCACCTTGTGTTGCGCGGCATTGCTTATGGTGCCAATCCCGCAGCGGTGATTGAGGAGAGCGGGCAGCAGAATATGTATCGGCAGGGTGACGCGCTGGCCGCTTATCCGGCAACGGTTGGTGAAATATTTCGTGACCACCTGCTGCTCTATTACCAGGGTGAAACCGAACGATTAAGCCTTGCCGATAGCGAAACGGATAGCAATTTTCAGGCACAAATCACCGCTGATAAAGCTGCCGTTAACTATAACAACAATCCCGGAGATCTCTTTCCATGATGTGGCGTGTTTTGCATTTATTTACTGCGCATAAAAATAGCCAACGTGCAAAAACAAAAAAATACAACCTCCGTAAAAGCGCATTTTCAATGCTATTGGTCGCGGCGGCGAGCTATTGTTTTCCCGCTTTCGCAGCAGAGGAGTTTTCCGCCAATTTTAAAGATACCGAGCTGAGTATATTTATTGAGACCGTGGGTAACAATCTGCATAAAAACGTTATTATCGGACCGGAAGTGCAGGGAAAAATTAGCGTTCGCACCGTTACCCCGTTTAATGAGCAGCAATATTATCAGCTGTTCCTTAATATTCTTGAGTCACACGGTTATGCCGCTGTGCCCATGAAAAATAATGTTTTAAAAGTAGTCAAAGCGGAAGTGGCTAAAACAGAGCCGGTGCCGCTGATAAAGGAAAACAGCGCGGACTACGGCGAAGATGAAATCATCAGCCGTATTGTCCCTGTTCATAATGTCCCGGTAGGCGAACTGACCCCACTTTTGCGGCAAATGATGGGCCAGGAGGGGTCGGGGAATATCGTCAATTACGATTCGTCTAATGTCATTATGCTGACCGGACGCGCCTCAATCGTCGCACGTTTAAATGAGGTGATTAAGCGTATTGATCTGGCCGGAGATAAATCGGAAGAAGTGGTGCCGCTGGAAAATGCCTCCGCCGCTGAAATTGCCCGCGTGCTGGAAAATCTGACCAAAAACAGCAGCGAAAATCAACCGGCCAGTAAGCGCGCGCAAGCCGTGGCGGACGAGCGTACCAACAGCGTAGTCATCAGCGGCGATCCGGCCATACGAGAAAAAATGAAACGCCTGATTCATCGCCTTGACGCAGAAATGGAGCGCCAGGGAAACAGCCAGGTGTTTTATCTCAAATACAGCAAAGCAGACGAGCTGGTCGAGGTTCTCAAGCAGGTCAGCGGCACGCTAAAAGCGGCAAAAGAGGAAGCCGAAGGACTCAGCGGAAACAGCCGCGACATGGTGTCCATTGCTGCCAGCAAGTACAGTAATGCGCTCATCGTCACCGCACCACAGGACATTATGCAATCGCTGCAAAATGTAATTGCGCAACTGGATATTCGCCGGGCGCAGGTGCATGTCGAAGCGCTCATCGTCGAGGTGGCCGAAGGCAGCAATATCAACTTTGGCATGCAGTGGGCGTCGAAAGATGTCGGCATTATGCAATTTGCCAACGGAACCCAGATCCCCATCAGCAGCCTGGGGACAGCCTTAAGGCAACAGACCGCAGGCGGTGAAAACGCCACGGCGGCGGACAATAGCGACACCAGCGCACTCAATACGCTGCTCGCGGGTTTTAACGGTACCGCCGCAGGCGTTATCAAAGGCGACTGGATGGCGCTGGTTCAGGCCGTCAAAAATGATAGCCATTCCAATATCCTCTCGACGCCAAGTATCACCACGCTGGATAACCAGGAAGCGTTTTTTATGGTCGGGCAGGAAGTACCTGTGCTCACCGGTTCAACAACCGGCGCGGACAACAGCAACCCGTTTAATACCGTCGAGCGTAAAAAGGTCGGGATCATGCTGAAAGTGACTCCACAAATTAACGAAGGCGACGCCGTCCAGCTCAATATTGAACAAGAGGTGTCCAAAGTCGAAGGGCAAACCAGTGTGGATGTGGTGTTTGCTGAGCGCAAACTCAAAACTACGGTGCTGGCGGACGACGGTGAAATGATCGTGCTCGGTGGCTTAATTGACGATCAGGCCGGAGAAGCCGTCTCGAAAGTACCTTTGCTGGGCGATATTCCGCTTATCGGGCATCTCTTTAAATCCACTGCGGATAAAAAAGAGAAGCGCAATCTGATGGTATTTATTCGCCCGACCATTTTACGCAACGGTATGGCGGCGGAGAAAGTTTCCCGGCGTAAATATAACTACCTGCGCGCCGAGCAAATTTATCACAATGAACAGGGCATTAGTCTGATGCCACAGGCCAGGCAGCCGGTCTTGCCGATTTACAGTAATAATCAGCAGCAGCCCGCCGAGATCCGCGCCTTCCTGAATGCCGGGAAAGCCGGGTGATGAGCGCGCAACGTTTACCCTACAGCTTCAGTCGCCGCTATAGCCTGGTTGCCATAGCGGATGACGCGTTGCGCGTCTTGCATGTGCACCCCCTTTCCCTCCCGGTCCTGCTGGAATTGCAGCGCGAACTGGGCAGCACTTTTCAGCTGCAACAGGTCAGCGAAGTGCATTTTGAACAGGTGCTGAACACGCTCTGGCAACGCGACTCATCTGAAGCCCGGCAGTTGATGGAAGGTATTAGCGCGGATGATGATTTTTTTAGCCTCGCCGAAGAGCTTCCCGCGACGGAGGATTTACTCAATAGCGATGATGATGCGCCCATTATCAAACTTATCAATGCCATGCTGGCAGAGGCAATCAAAGAAGGCGTCTCGGATATTCATATTGAAACCTTCGAAAAACGCCTGGCGATCCGCTTTCGCCTGGACGGCACGCTGCAAGAAGTCCTGCAACCGGGGCGCAAGCTGGCTCCTTTGCTGGTGTCCCGCATTAAAGTCATGGCGCGTTTAGATATTGCGGAAAAACGGGTGCCGCAAGATGGCCGTATTTCGCTGCTGCTCGGCGGACGCGCTATTGATGTGCGTGTCTCGACCATGCCCTCGGCCTGGGGGGAGCGCGTCGTCCTGCGTTTGCTGGATAAAGGACAGGCGCGCCTCTCTTTAAGCCTGCTTGGCATGAACGAAGCGTTAGTTCGTCAGTTCCGCCACCTGCTGGAAAAACCGCACGGTATCTTGCTGGTGACTGGCCCGACCGGTTCAGGAAAGAGCACGACGCTTTATGCTGGCTTACAGGAACTCAATAACCGTAGCCGAAATATTCTCACCGTCGAAGATCCCGTCGAATACACCCTGGAAGGGATTGGCCAGACGCAGGTCAATGCACGGATCGGCATGACCTTCGCGCGCGGCTTACGGGCGATTTTGCGCCAGGACCCGGATGTGGTCATGGTCGGGGAAATCCGCGATACCGAAACCGCAGAAATCGCCGTGCAGGCCTCATTAACCGGGCATCTGGTGCTCTCCACGCTGCACACCAATACCGCAGTCGGCACCCTTGCGCGCTTGCAGGATATGGGGATCGAGCCTTTTTTATTGGCCTCAAGCCTGGTCGGGGTGATGGCGCAGCGTCTGGTGAGAACGTTATGTCATTCATGCCGCCGCCCGATGCAGGCCACTGAGCAAGAAAAACGCCTGCTGGGAATCGATAACGCCCGTGCTATCACCCTCTATCACCCCGCCGGATGCCCGGCATGCCATCACAAGGGCTACCGTGGCCGTACGGGGATTCATGAACTGATGACCGTGGATGATGCGCTGCGGGAGATGATCCATCGCCGGGCCGGGCAGCATGAAATCGAGCGCCATCTTCGCCAGGCAACTGCAGGCATACGCCGCAACGGTTTCGACAAAGTCCTGCGCGGGGAAACCTCGCTGGATGAAGTGCTACGGGTCACGCAGGAGGCGTAATGGCGCTCTTTTATTACCACGCGTTGCGGCGCAATGGTCAGAAGCACAAAGGAATGATTGAGGCGGATTCTGCCCGCCATGCGCGCCAGCTGCTGCGAAGCCAGGACCTGGCGCCGCTCAAACTGGAAGAACGCCACGCCAATAGCGCAAACCACACGAAGCGACGCATATTTCAGCGACGTGTGCGCAGCGCAGATTTGGCGCTTTTTACCCGCCAACTGGCAACATTAATTCAGGCGGCGATGCCGCTGGAAGAGTGCCTGCGCGCCGTGGGTGAGCAGTGCGAGAAGGTCGCAATGAAAAGCCTCGCCCTGTCGCTATGTAGCCGAATTCAGGAGGGCTATACCTTGTCGGATAGCCTGCGCGAACACCCGCAGGTCTTTGATTCTCTGTTTTGCGCCATGGTGGCCGCCGGGGAAAAATCCAGCCGTCTGGACAATGTGCTGAACCGGCTGGCTGATTACACTGAGCAGCGGCAACGTATGAAAAACCGACTTGTGCAGGCCGCTCTCTACCCGGTGATCCTGATGCTGGTCGCCATCTCGGTCGTCAGCATTTTGCTGACAGTGGTCGTGCCCACCGTTATTGCGCAGTTTGCGCATCTCGGCGGCGCGTTACCCGCTTCCACACGTTTGCTGATTGCCATCAGCGATATGTTGCAAGCCAGCGGGCTGGCGATACTGGCCGTGGTTTTTTTGCTTCTGATGGCGGCCCAAAAAGTACTGCGCCACGCCCGGTGGCGGCTGCGCTGGGATCGTTTTGTCCTGTATCTTCCCTTGATTGGCCGGGTAAGTCGGGGGCTGAATACCGCGCGCTTTGCCCGCACGCTGAGCATCCTCACGGCCAGCAGCGTGCCGCTACTGGACAGCCTGCAAACCGCCGCCCGCGTCTCTTCCAACCACTACGTTGAACAACAGTTATTACTCGCCGCTGAACGCATACGCGAGGGGAGCAGCCTGCGAGCGTCGCTGGCAGAGTCGGGGCTGTTTGCGCCAATGATGCTGTACATGATTGCCAGCGGTGAACGAAGCGGCGAGCTGGACACCATGCTGGCGCAGGCGGCAGAGAACCAGGACAAAGCGTTTGATATGCAAGTCGGGCTGGCGCTCGGCGTGTTTGAACCCGCATTGATCGTGGTGATGGCGGGCGTGGTCTTGTTCATTGTGGTGGCCATCCTGCAACCCATGCTGCAACTGAACAATATGATAAGTCACTAACTTCGGAGCAAAAATATGTATTCAATTTCCCTGATTAAACGCCCTCACCGGGGGTTTACCCTGATGGAAGTGATGGTGGTCATTGTCATTCTCGGCGTGCTGGCAAGCTTTGTGGTTCCCAATTTGTTGGGAAACAAAGAAAAAGCCGATCGGCAAAAAGTGGTCACGGATATTATCGCGCTGGAAAACGGCCTGGAGATGTACAAGCTGGACAACGGCACCTTCCCCACCACCGCGCAAGGATTACAGGCTCTGGTCAATAAACCAGACGGCGCCCCGCAGCCGCGTCACTACCGCCAGGGTGGCTATATCAAACGCTTACCTACCGATCCCTGGGGCAATGCCTACCTCTATTTAAGCCCTGGCGAAAAAGGCGCGGTGGATATCTATACCCTGGGGACAGATAACAAGGAAAACGGTGACGGGTCCGCAGCGGATATCGGTAACTGGAACATTCAGGAGTTTCAACCCTAAGTGTTCAGGCATGCCTTTACCCTGCTGGAAATGATGCTGGTCATCTTTCTGATTGCGCTGGTGACGACCTTTATCGTACCGACAATGATGCGGGCAGAGTCACCGCCAGCGCAGCAAGCTGCCGAACGGTTTTATGGCCTGTTAACGCAGTTGCGCGACAGCTCGCAAATATCCGGGCGCATCACAGGCGTGCGGGTGGATAACCGGCGCTATCGCTTTATGCAATATGCGCAAGGCGAGTGGCAACCGGCGATACTACGCGTTCCCACCGATGTTTCATTGCCGCAAACGGTGCAGATTGCTCTGCATTTATGGCACCAGGAACACCGCCTCACGCTACAGGATATGCAGCTTGAGATGCAGCAATCAGACGGCTTCACGCCACAGGTGTGGTTTTCGCCACATGCGCCGCCGGTGCCTTTTAGCGTGCAATTTCGCCAGCAACATACCTGCTGGGAAGTCTCCCTGCGCGTAAGCACAGAGGTCGATTTACAAACCTGCCGGGAGAAAAAAGTATGAAACGCGCATTCACATTGCTGGAGGTTATGGTGGCACTGGCTATTTTTGCGCTCACGGCGCTGGCAACAATGCACGTCGCCAGTGTGTCGCTGCGCAACACGCAACTGTTGCAGGAGAAAATGGTGGCGGGCTGGGTGGCGGATAACCAAATGGCGCTGCTCGCCCTGATGCCCGCGCATAAGCGAATTTTGCCACAGACCGGGCAGAGCGAAATGGCCGGTACGACCTGGTACTGGAAGGCGTCTCCCGTCGCGACAACCGGCGACTTGTTGCAAGCGCTAGAGGTTGAAGTGAGCGATGATCCCGCTTTTACCCACACACGGAGTGCTCTCAGAGCCTGGTTTGTTGCCGCAGAAGATGAGCGCCATGGCAGCTAACCGCCACGGCTTCACGTTGCTGGAGATGCTGGTCGCGATTGCTATTTTCGCGCTGTTCGCCTTACTGGGCCAGCAGGTAACGGATGGCATGTTGCGGGCCGATGCATTAAGCGCCGGGCACGAGCAGAAGCTTCGTATCGCGCGCCGGACAATGCAGCTCTTAGGCCACGACGTCACGCAAATGGTGCCGCGTGCCGTGCGCAGCGCAGAGGGCATCGAGCCTGCATTACAGGTTCAGCAGAACGACACAGAAACGGTGAGTTTTCGTTTTATTCGTGCGGGTGTTCCCAACCCGCAAATGGCCCTGGCGCAGAGCCATCTGATGAAAGTCGGCTATCGTATACGCCAGGGGTTTCTTGAGCGATTAAGCTGGCCGCAGCCAGAAGCTTCACCTGTGGTGCAACGGCTGATGCCTGCGCGCCGTATCACGCTGCAATATTATGATGGCAGCCTGTGGATGAGTTACTGGCAGGCGCAACAGGCGATTCCTCAGGCCATAAAAATGCAGCTCGTCACCGCGGATTTTGGTGTTATCGAACGCATCTGGTTGCTCAGAGGGCCGCACGGTGAGTGAGCAATGAACGGGCTGCCTAAACGCGGCATGGCGCTGATCACAGCACTGGTATTAATGGTGGTGATGACAACCCTCGCTATCCAGCTCTTTTCACGGCTTTCACAGCAGACCATGCTGGCAACGGACACGCAGCGCTATCAGCAGGCAAGCTGGTATCTCACCAGCGCGGAAAGCCTGGCGCTCGCCACCTTACGCCAGCATTTCGCACACACAGAGCGGCCCTGGGCGGAAAAGACACTGCGCTTTCCCGTCCCGCAAGGTTCCATTACCGCAACGCTGAGCGACGGGCAGCGCTGTTTTAATATTAACGCGCTGGCAAACAGTTCGCCCGAATACCAGGCACAGGCGCGCAAACAGCTCGTCGCTCTGCTCTCGCTGCTGGCCGTCCCGGCATTACAGGCTGAAGCGTTCACAGACGCACTTCGGCAACTCATTAACCCTCCTGAGCAAGGCAACGCCGGGATATTACTGTCAGATATCAGTGAATTACGCGCTATAACGGGTATGGATACCGGGTTGTATAAAACGATCGCGCCGTTTATGTGTGCGCTGCCCCAGACTCGCCTGCGGATCAATATCAACACGCTGAATGAACAGCAGAGCGTCGTGCTGGCCGCGCTTTTCGCCCCCGAATTAAGGGTTAGCCAGGCGCGTGCATTAATCCAGCAACGGCCAAAAGCAGGCTGGGAGAGCATTGAGCAATTTCTTAACCAACGCCCATTTGCACAGATTGATGGCGCAATAAAAATGCAGCTTAAAAACGACTTAAGCGTGCAGAGCCATTATTTCCTGGTGCGCGCAGAAATACATTTCGCTGAGGTGGCACTGGTATCGCGTTCGCTTATTAGCCGGGTCGCCGAACAGCAATTTTCAGTTTTATGGCATCAGACGGGAGAAATAGAGTGAACCCTGCATTAGATATCTTTTTCCCGCTACATGACAGCGACGCTGTACGGGGAAAATATTATGCCGCCACGGAGAGTGTCCCCGTCGAGTATTGCGGTGAAGCGACCATACCAGAGGCGTTCCTGCACCAGGAGACGGTGCGGGTATTTATACCCGGTGAATGGGTGAGTATTCATCAAACCGAGCTTCCGCGTGGCGCCAGGAAACAGGCTGAGACATTACTGCCCGCTTTACTTGAAGAGGATGTTGGCGAAAGTATTGAGCACCTGCATTTTGCTTTACTGGATCTGGAAAGCGAGCAGGCCACCGTCGCGGTCATTGCACAGCAGAAAATGCAGCAAATAACGGCGTGGATGCAGGCAGCAAATATCGCGTCTTGCACAGTGTTGCCGGACTGGATGGCGCTTGCCTGCGGGACGCTGCTGATTCGCGATGGTCGCTGCCTGTTCAGGGCCACATCCTGGCTCGGCTGGAGTTGCCCTCTGGCGCTGGCATCTGTGTTCCTTGCTGCCCAGCTTCAGCATTATCCGCAGCCGCTCCGGGTCTTTTATGACGACGAACTACCTCCTGCGCTAGCGGCGTTACTAACGGAAAATGGCGCGACGCTTTCCAGCCAGTACGAGACTGAACCGCGTGCAGACAGTGTTGGCGAAAGCTTGTTATGGGGACGATGGAAACCGCGCACTGATTACCGGCAGCAATGGCAACGCTGGCGAAAAATCATTCTTACCGTCGCCGCCGGTTTTGTGTTGCTGAGCGTGGAGAGATGTATGGCGTTGTGGAGTCTTCATTCTCAGGTTCAGCAAACCCAGCTGCGGGTGGAAAATACATTTCAGCAACTGTTCCCGACGCAAAAACGCATTGTAAATTTACGCGCGCAGATTAATACAGCGTTACGCAACAGTAGCCAACAGCCATTGGATGACGAAGTTATGATGCTTTTGCCGCTGGTAGCCTCAACGCTGGCTCCTCTGCAACAGCACGCTGACATTATTAGTTTAAAAATAGATCAACCGCAGCAGTCTCTTTTTTTGCAGTTGCGCGTGCCCGCTTATGACTATTTTCCACTATTACATGACGCATTTTCACATGCTTTCCAGGTTAAACAAAATGACGTCCAGAATAAGGATAATGCTGTCATTCTGGGATTTACACTGGGGAAAAAACACGATAATGAAACTTAATTTATGCACCTTTTTTTACAAACAAACGATGAAACATCCTGAAACCCTGAATACATTCCGGCTTCGTTACTGGGAACCTCGCCAGGAAAGGGAGAAAAAAGGCATAGTCATTGCGGCCACTCTTCTTTTACTCAGCGTTTATTTCTGGATATTCTGGCAACCAGTCAATATAAGTATAGAACAACAGAAAACAGAGCAGCAGCAGCTTGAACAATTACAATCCAGACTTGATATTCATGAAAAAAGCATGCCGTTGAGGAAAAACATTACTGAAACAGAGAAAGATATGCCTGAATATTTATCTCAGCTAATTACCGGGAGGGCAGCAAAGTTCGACATCACCCTTCAGAATATCCAAATTCAGGATGGCATTATTCAGATAGATTTAGAGCCAGTGGATTTCAATAACCTAATGAAATGGCTAAACCAGTTGCGTGAAGAAGAGGGTTTACGGGTTAACCAGTTAGCGGTTATTGCAACGACGCCTGGCATAGTGGCCGTTCAGCAGCTTGAACTCTTATATAACCCGTAAGGTATTACCGCTTTTAGTCTATAACTGAAAGCGGTAACGCTTATTTAATTTAATAACAGGATGTCTGATCCCAGGAGGGGCTTAGCGTAGTTCCCCAGGTATTAATACAGATATCACTTTTCCGGTCGTAAATATCAAAAATTCTTTTGGTGGGCTCCCATAATAAACCCGTGTAGTTACTGCTTTCAAGACGAGACAGTTTCCCTCCTGCCGGAACAGTATAATCATAAACATTACCTGCATATAAATCACCGGAGGAAACATTATGGTACTTCCCGTTGCTATCAATCCATCTTACGTTCACAAAAGAGATATAGGCACCGGAATTTTTCACTTTGATACGAACAGGCGCACTGGTTAATTGCGAAGGCCCTTTTTTGGTAGAAATGTTTATTTTTTCCATCAATTCTTCCTGCCCTTGCGCCGTGGTTCCTTTTTTATATTTATAAACCTCAACCACTCTTTTTTGGGTGTTTATTTTAAGCTTGAGATAATCACCGCGAGCAGTACTTCCGGAAGTAAAAAATCCATTTTTTGTCTTCAGAACATTATAGTGATAATGGCCGGAAAAACGTAACTTAACATTATGCTTACTCAGAAGCTCATTCAGTTTTCCGGCATCCGCATCATCGCGGTGCTGGTTCAGAATCACCACCTGGTTCTTAATGTCTGCCTGCTCTAACTGATTTTTTAACCACTGATATTGCGCATCCTGGTATCTTTCGATAACAAAACGTTGTGCCCCGTTACCGCCCTGGGCTGGCGCAAGACTGGAATACTGATCAATATTGATGGGGTTGCGTTTCTTCTCAAAGTCGTTTAGCTGAATAACCAACACATCGCCAAAATCCAGCGAATAGGAAAACGATCCTTTTAAGGTTTCCCTGACGGTTGGAAAAACATACCCGGCGGTAAAGAGCATATCAAATGAATAGACATTCTTTTTTGACCGAACATGATCTTTTAGCTTGAGAAAACTCCTGATCGTGCAATTGTTTTCATAGCAGTTATTGAGATTATTAAAGATATCGTGATTGCCCAGGCCAAAATAATAGGGAAGCCCCTTCAAATAACCGGCCATTTCTTCAAACTTATCCCACTCGTCTTTATGACCATACTCCGTCTCATCACCGTTAATAATTACAGCGTCAACATCAGGGTATTTCTGCGCAAAAAACGTATATTGTTGACGGATATTATCAAGCGAGGTGGAGGTAGATACGCCGCAGCTTTTCGTACAGATTAACTGAGGGTCTGACGTAATCAGAAACGTTCTTTCCGTTGGGATCTTAACGCTGGAAACCATATTGTCCTCAGCCTTGCCCAGCCAGCTGATATTACTATCGACTCTGCGACTTTTTCCCTGATAAGAAGCATGCTGGTATAAGCGCGCGACAGTATTAACCACACTGACAGAAGAGGCGGTATCATTATAATCGACCAGAGCTTTGCTCTCTTTTAAACACGTTGCCGCACCTTTATAATTTGCATCCTTATAAAGACACACTTTTGGCACAACGAATTTTTGATTAGCCGACCGTTTACAATCCGCAGCGGTTAATGCACCAGCAGTGGAATAAGTCAGGCATTGTACCGGGTTGTCGTGCGGGTAGATAAAACCGTTAGCAATAGTAAATTTTTGATTCTGACCACCGTTACATTCCCACAAAATTATTTGATTATACTTGTAATTTTTATTACGGCTGACATCAAGGCAAAACGACTGCCGGGTGGCGAGCTTAAACTGCCCGGCATCATAAATAAAATTCTGATTTTCTGTTCCATAGGGCGTATACAGGAGAATATCCGTGCCATTTTTAAATGTGCTGGTTTTAACATCCAGCACTCGCCTGCCTGACGCATCAAAAAATGAATGCGCCAGGGCGATATTGGGAATCATTAAAATGATTAACAATTGTATTATCCGTTGCATGTTGCCTCTTAATTTATTCTGTATTTAATAATAAATAATTTATTTTTTTAGAATGCATACCGTTACACAGCGTAGAAAGTGCTTATTATTTACGCCAGAACGTCAATAATTAATAAAGTATATTTATGTATACGATGTAATATTATTAAATAAAAGAGACCTAAGCAAANATAAAAGAGACCTAAGCAAATGAGCAAACAGGCGAAAAGCGTTTCAAAAACAGCGTATATCTGATTATATGCGTTATCTATAAATATTGAGCAGCAGTGATTTGATACAACGCTGAAAAATCACGCTAACGAAAGAAACGTTGACAGGTTGATTATAAAAAATAAAAAGCGAGGGGATGATTGATTTTTTAAAACACTCCGGCAAATAAAACAGCTATTTTTTATTCACCTCATTTATAAAAAAGCCTCAACTGAGGCTTTTTAGCGCTTCCGAACGTCAGGGATAATTAAATCACCGCGCATCCGATACGAGCCGAGCACGCTTTGCGTTTTTTCGTTTAACCACGCCACAATACGCGCAGCCATGGCATCCATCGAATATTCGATAGCCGGGATCACGGGAATGCCGGGTAAATGCAGCGAACCCGCAAGACTAAAGACCATAATGTCGCCCGGAACCGATTTATTAAACGCCTGCAGCTGCGGGATCACGCGCTGAGCTTCCTGCTCGTCTGCCACCAGCAAGGCATTAAAATTCAGCGTCGTCGCGTTGTTCAACAGTACCTGTAATGCCACAGACGACGATGTGTCATCCATAAACACCAGGTTACGATTAAACGGCAGAAAATTATTTTCCAGCGCAAGCTTATAACCAAGCAGAACCTGCTCTGCGGCAGCACTGTTTGGATGAATAAGCGCAATTTGCCGCCGCCCCTGGCTAATCAGGTAATTGCAGGCAGTTTCGGCAGCAAAGGCGTGATCGAACTGAATACTATTTGGCGTGGAATCCGCGGACTCATCACAATCCACCAGAATCACATTCTCATCATCAATGTTTAGCGGAAAACGAGCGCCGATGATCAGCACATCGTCGCACAGCCCGCAGGTCAGTTCATCCAGCGCGCTCATCACCTCCGCTTTACTATTGGCAAAGCGCAACAGCAGATGCTTCTGGCACTGACTGAGATGTTTTTCCAGCGCGTAGAGATAGCCGGTAGTCTGATTAACGTTGTCCTGGGCGCAAATCACGCCGATGCAGCCTGTTGACTGGCTGAGCAACGACTGCGCGATAACATTGGGCCGATAATTCAGCTCTTCGACCGCTTTCAGTACGGCGAGGCGACTGGCTTCCTTAACGCCACGCGAACCACTCAACACCCGTGAGACTGTGGCTTTGGACACCCCAGCTAAACGTGATACATCGTTGATTGTAGACATCTTTCTCCCCTGGCAGACGCGAACAACGCGCCTGCGCTTACTCAAGTACCACAGCAGTTCAAACTATAACCACACGCAGTATAGCGGTTTCCCTTTTTCGTGGAAACCGAATTTCCATTTCGTCTTAATTGATATCAAAAAAGCATCAAAAGCTGTGATGTAAATCCAATTACCAGTCCTTATAAATACTGGATATTGACAAGCCTCACAGATCCTGTTCGAAGCAATGGAAACCGGTTTCCTTATGATATCCAATTAAGACCGCAATAACTTTTTACATTTTGAGGATGGTAGCCGATGTTCAGGATTATGTTGTGTTGCTCTGCCGGTATGTCCACCAGCTTACTCGTAAGAAAAATGGTGGAGGCAGCCGGAGAACGGGGCTTAGACGTTGAAATAGACGCGTATGGCGTCGCCGAGTTTGACACGCAATTCCCGCGTTACCAGGTGGTGCTGCTCGGGCCACAAGTTAAATACATGTTAAAAACATTGTCTGAAAAGGCCGCCGCGCAGGACATTCCCGTACAACCCATTGATCCGATGGATTACGGCATGCAGCGTGGCGAAAAGGTCCTGGACTTCGCACTGTCGCTTATCAGCGCGGCAAACTAAAAAGGTGTTGTTATGAGTTCCTTCTATCAATCAATGATCAACTCCATTGAGCAGACGATTACGCCGCTGGCAGGGCGACTCGGGCAGCAGAAATATGTTATTGCTATCCGTGATGGTTTTACCGCTGCGCTGCCCTTTATGATAATCGGCTCCTTTATGCTGGTGTTTATCTTCCCGCCTTTTTCTGCAGAAACAACCAATAGTTTCGCCCGCGCGTGGCTTGATTTCTCAGAACAGTACCGTGAACAGCTGATGCTGCCTTTCAACCTCAGCATGGGGGTGATGACATTTTTTATCTCTGTCGGCATTGGGGCAAGCCTGGGTCGCCAGTTTAATCTTGATCCGGTGATGACCGGTTTGCTGGCGTTTATGGCGTTTTTGCTCGTTGCGGCACCTTATGCCGACGGCAAAATCTCGACCCAGTATCTTTCCGGCCAGGGCATTTTTACTGCGCTGCTAACCTCAATCTACTCGGCGCGTGTGTATGCCTGGCTCAAGCAGCACAACATTACTATCCGCCTGCCCAAAGAGGTGCCAACCGGTGTGGCGCGCTCGTTTGAGATCCTGATCCCGGTGCTGGTGATTATCGCGACCCTGCATCCATTGAACCTGTTTATCGAAGCGCAGACCGGGATGATCCTGCCGCAGGCGATTATGCACCTGCTGGAACCGCTGGTTTCTGCCTCCGATTCCCTGCCGGCAATTCTGCTGTCTGTATTGCTGTGCCAAATCTTTTGGTTCGCGGGTATTCACGGTTCGCTGATTGTCACCGGCATCATGAATCCGTTCTGGATGGCTAACCTCTCCGCAAACCAGGCGGCTCTGGCAGCGGGCGCAGCGCTACCGCATGTCTACTTGCAAGGTTTCTGGGATCACTACCTGCTGATTGGCGGCGTCGGTTCCACTCTGCCGCTGGCGTTTCTGTTGCTGCGCAGCCGCGTCGCACATCTGCGTACTATCGGCAAAATGGGCGTGGTACCGAGCTTCTTTAATATCAACGAACCGATTCTGTTCGGTGCGCCGATCATTATGAACCCGATGCTGTTTATTCCTTTTGTCTGCGTTCCGCTGATTAACGCAATCCTTGCTTACGCCGCGACCAAAATGGGCCTGCTGGCACAGGTTGTGTCACTCACCCCGTGGACGACACCGGCACCGATTGGCGCGTCCTGGGCGGCAAACTGGGCGTTCAGTCCGGTCGTGATGTGTGTGATTTGTATGGTGATGTCTGCGCTGATTTACCTCCCTTTCCTGCGCGCTTATGAACGGTCACTTATCAAAACAGAAGAGCAAAAAGCACAAAGCAATGTACCCATGACGGAAACAGTCAGCAGTAATTAAGGAGTCGGTATGAAATATCTTTTTCCCGAAAACTTCTGGTGGGGCAGCGCCTGTTCGGCACTGCAAACCGAAGGGGAAAGCCAGCAAGGCGGTAAAAGCGCCACCACATGGGATGCCTGGTACGCCAGCCAACCGTGGCGTTTTCATCAGCAGATTGGGCCGCAGGAGACCTCGACATTTTACCGCCACTGGCGGCAGGATATCGCGCTGCTAAAACAGCTCAATCACAACAGCTTTCGCACTTCGCTGAGCTGGTCACGCCTGATCCCGGACGGAACGGGTGAAGTGAACCCGCAGGCGGTCGCGTTTTACAACGCAGTGATTGACGAACTGCTGGCACAAGGTATTACGCCATTTATCACGCTGTTTCACTTCGACATGCCGATGGTGATGCAAGAAAAGGGCGGCTGGGAAAATCGGGAAGTGGTGCAGGCATTCGCCCGCTATGCGCAGGTCTGTTTCGACCTGTTCGGTGACAGAGTGCAGCACTGGTTCACCTTTAATGAGCCGATTGTACCGGTAGAAGGCGGGTACTTGTACGACTTCCACTACCCAAATGTGGTGGATTTCAAACGCGCGGCGACGGTGGCGTACCATACGGTACTGGCTCATGCCAGCGCGGTAAGAACGTTTCGCGCCGGGCACTATTCGGGTGAAATCGGTATCGTTCTGAACCTGACGCCATCCTACCCGCGCTCGCAACACCCGATGGATTTGCAAGCGGCAAACTATGCAGACTTATTATTTAACCGTAGCTTTCTCGACCCGGTACTGCGCGGTGAATATCCGCCCGAGCTGGTCGCGTTATTAAAAGAGTACGATCAATTGCCCGCCTGCCAGCCGGACGATATTACGCTGATTGGCGAAGGGGTCATTGACCTGCTCGGCATTAATTATTACCAGCCCCGGCGGGTAAAATGCCGTGATAGCGCGGTCAATCCACAGGCACCGTTTATGCCAGAGTGGTTATTTGATTATTACGAAATGCCGGGGCGAAAAATGAACCCCTATCGTGGCTGGGAAATTTATGAGCCGGGTATTTACGATATTCTCACTAACCTTAGGGAAAATTACGGCAATCCACGCTGTTTTATTTCCGAGAATGGTATGGGTGTAGAAAACGAACAGCGTTTTATTGAAAACGGGCAAATAAACGATAGCTATCGCATTGAGTTTGTTAGCGAGCATCTTAAATGGCTGCATAAAGGTATTAGCGAAGGTTGCCAGTGCCTCGGATACCATATGTGGACATTTATTGATAACTGGTCATGGTGTAATGCATATAAAAACCGTTACGGCTTTGTGCAATTAGATTTAGAAACTCAGCAACGTATCGTTAAGAAAAGCGGAGAGTGGTTTGCTAACACCGCAGCCCTTAATGGTTTTATACAGGACTAATTATTATGATCGAACTTGAAGAAGCGGTAATGGAGATCATCGTTAATGCCGGGCAGTCGCGTAGTCTCTGTTTTGAGGCGCTGCACGCAGCAAGGGAGGGCCGCATGGAAGAAGCGCGTAGTCTGCTGCGCGAAGCCGATGGCTATTCGCGCCAGGCGCACCAGATGCAAACTAAATTAATCGAACAGGATGCCGGGGAAGCCAGGCAACCGATGACATTAATTATGGTGCATGCTCAGGATCATTTAATGAACTCACTGCTGGCCCGTGAGTTATCAGAAGAAATTATTCATCTGTATCAGCGTTAAATGGAGAATCGATTACGGTAATTTTAATTAATCTGTACCCAAACATATAAAAGTAAATCAACTTGTTTTGATGATGGCCATATTTTCTGCCCTTTCAGAACGGGAAGGTTATTGTCTGAAAATAACTTATTAAATTGAGATAACCATGAAAATACAAAAACAACTTCCAGTGGCACTGGCGGTGATAGCAGCCCTTGCCTCAGGGACACTCTACGCCCAGGAATTTACTCAGGAACAAATAGATGCCATCGTTGCCAGAGCCGTAGATAAAGCACTGGCTGAACGTGACGCAAAAATGAATGCCAACGTTAATAAAAAAACGGACGTGGTGAGTGAAACAGCGACGACCGAAACAGCCAACGCCACACCCAGCCCGGAAAAAGAGATCCCTTACGGCGTGAAATTTACCGGCTACGCCCGCTATGGCGCGCATTTCCAGAGCGGCGATCAAAAATATGTCGGTGTCGACGGTTCTTATAATGGCGCATCGGCCATCGGCCGTTTGGGTAACGAAGGCAATGGCGGTGAGTTCCAGCTTTCTAAAGCGTTTAAGGGTGATAACGGCGCTATCTGGGACGTGAACGTGATGTTCGATCACTGGGGCGACGAGGTGAACCTGAAAAAAGCCTACGCGGGCGTCACTAACTTGCTGGCATCGAACCCGAACGCTTACTTCTGGGCAGGTCGCGACTTCCATCAGCGTCCACAACAGGGTATCAACGATTACTTCTGGATGACCCATGACGGCCAGGGCGGCGGGGTGAAAAACTTCGACATCGGCGGCGTGCAGTTTGATGTGGCCGCCGTCGCCGCGGTGGAGTCCTGTAACCCGCAAATCCAGGAAGATGAAGCCAACCCGTCGCGTATCACCTGTACCGGTAGCTCTAACGTCGGCGACAGAGGCAACTACGCGGCCACCTCTAAAATTCACGGCATGAAAATCGGGCCGCTCGATCTGGAAATTTATGCCAACTATGGCTTCGATTCGAAAGCTATTGAAAGCGACGATCGCCTGCGTGCCTGGCAGGGCGGCGTGGTGTTAGGCCATACCAACGACAGCGGCTTCAACCGCGTCATCGCGCGCTATTCCGATAACTCCGACAATAGCGTATTTAACAAAACCGACGATCTGACCGCAATTTATGCCAGCTTCGAAGGTCGCCACATCTTTACCCAGGCAACGCAGATAGATTATCTGTTGGCCTTCCACGATTACGATAACAGCAGAATTAAAACCGACAACCGTCGCAACTACGGCGTTATCGTGCGTCCTATGCACTGGTGGAACGACGTGCATTCTACCTGGCTGGAAGCAGGTTATCAGCGCGTCGATTATGACGACGGCGGCGATAACCACGGCTGGAAGCTGACGCTGTCGCAGAATATTTCCATCGCGATGGGCCCGGAATTCCGCCCAATGCTGCGCTTCTATGTGACCGGCGGCGAAGTGGATAATGACCGTACTGCACGCGTTAACGGCACCAACGATACCACGCTCGACTCGCTCAATTTCGGTGCCATGTGGGAGGCGTGGTTCTGATAACACCTGGAGGCGGCTGCCTGCCGCCTCCGGCTAAACCCGGTTCGTATGATATGCTTGATACCACAGTGATAAGTAGCAAGCAGGACTGGGTTTACAATGGTTTCCACAAAAAAAGGGATGTTATACGTACTGGTCGCGGCAGTTTTATGGGGGAGTTCCGGAGTTTGCGCGCAACATATTATGGCGACAAGCCATATCTCGTCGCCGTGGCTGACCATGACGCGGCTGTTATTCACTGGAGTGATTTTATTAACGCTGTCGTTTTTTCACGGCGATAAAACCTTCTCGATCCTGAAAAACCGCAAAGATACGCTAAGTTTGCTGTTTTTCTCGCTGTTTGGCGCACTTACCGTGCAGCTGACGTTCCTGATGACCATTGAGGAATCCAACGCCGCCACGGCAACCGTGCTGCAATTTCTATCACCGACGATTATTGTTGCGTGGCTGGCGCTGGCGCGCAAAGCGCGGCCCACCGTGCCGGTAGCACTGGCCATCTGCACCTCTCTGTTCGGCACCTTTCTGTTGGTGACGCACGGCAACCTGACTTCGCTGTCGATTTCACCGGCGGCGCTGGTGTGGGGCATTGTCTCGGCGTTTGCCGCCGCGTTCTATACCACGTACCCTTCGGCGCTGATCGCCCGCTACGGTACGCTGCCCATCGTTGGCTGGAGTATGTTGCTGGCAGGCTTAATGCTGACACCGTTCTTTGGCGGGCAAAGCAATGATTTTGTTATTGATGGCGGCCTGTTAATGGCCTTCTTCTACCTGGTGGTGATCGGCACGGCGCTAACCTTTAGCCTCTATCTGAAAGGTGCGCAGATGATTGGCGGCTCCAGAGCCAGCATCCTGAGTTGTGCCGAACCGCTCAGCAGCGCGTTGCTCTCCGTCGTGCTGCTTGGCGTCGCCTTTACGCTCCCGGACTGGCTGGGCACGCTGTTCATTGTCTCATCCGTGCTGCTCATTTCCCTCGACTCGCGCCGTAAAAGGGCGCCAGCCTGACGCGGTAAAGGGGCTTCCCGGCCCCTACGCTTTTTTCACCCGCACTTTGGCAGCCACCAGCAGCGCGGTCAGTAACATCAGGCTACCGGAGATAGCCAGCGGTGCCAGCAAGCCAAAGTGGTCCAGCGCTAAACCGCCAATCGCTGCACCACAGGTATTGGCAAGCTGAATAACAGCAACCTGAATCGACCCGGCTTTTTCAGCCTGATCGGCAAGCGAGCGGGTGATCCACGTGGACCAGCCTACAGGTACTAAGGCAAAGCCCAGCCCCCAGATGATGGCAATCCCCGCCGCAACCACTTTCTCGCTGCCCCACAGCATCAGCACCAGCGCACTGACCGCCAGCGTCAGAGGAGCCAGCGCCAGCGCCAGCTTCACGGAAAACTTCATCACCACGGAGGAGAAAGAGGTGCCGACAAAACTGGCGATACCAAAGCTCAGCAATACCAACGTCAGCCCGTCGACGCTGAACCCGGCAAGATTCATATAAACAGGCCGGATATAGGTAAAGAAGGAAAATTGACCGGCAAAGACCAGAAAAATCGCCAGCATCCCCGCCAGCACGCCAGGGCGTTTTAGCAGGCCAAACATGTTCTGGTGATGCTCGGTTTTACCCGGCAGCGACGGCAGCGCAACCCATACCCAGGCAACAGATGCGAACCCCATCAGCGCAGCGGCGTTAAACACATTTCGCCAGCCAATGATTCCGCCGAGAAAGCTGCCCAGCGGCGCGGCGATCACCAGTGCGATGGAAACTGCCCCGAAAATAACCGACAGCGCTTTAGGGATCAGGCGCGCAGGCACCAGGCGCATCGTCAGAGAAGCCGACATCGCCCAGAAACCGCCTAACCCTAAGCCAAGACAGGCGCGCCCCAGCAGCAGCAGAGTGAAGCTATTGGCGAACGACACCAGCAGGCAGGAGAGGGTGAGCAGCGCGGCAAAGGCGATCACCACGTAGCGCCTGTCCGCCGCGCGAATCACCGTGGTGATAAACAAGCTGGCAAACATGGCGACAAACGCTGTCACCGTCACGGTCTGCCCCGCCACACCTTCAGAGACGCCGAGTTCCTGCGCCATCGGTGTCAGCAGGCTGACCGGTAAAAATTCAACAGTTATCAGGCACGCCACGCAAAATGCCACGGCAAAGACGGCAGACCAGTTTGGGCGGGTCACCGTATCAGGAAAAGTTTGCTCGCTCATTTGTCTTCCGATTGTTGTTATTGGTGAAAGTCGCGCAGTGTAACATTCAAAATATGTGACGCCATTAACAATTTGGCAACTCTTTCATCCTCAGGCTCGCCCGGAACAAAGATCTGAAATTCAAGAAGCGAATTCTGAAAGATTATTAGTTCTATCACTGAGAAATTTGTATTCCGTTGTATACATAAGAGGGATGGACATGAAAATTGGTCATATTTTTTCTGCTCAGCATATTCATTCAGTGAATGACTCATTTAAAAAAGCAGGCCGGGCCGTCAGTCATTTTTTTCAGAATGTAATGAATATTAAGAATTCAAATGTAGAGAAAGCGCAGCAGCCCGCTTGCGAACCCAGAACAATACCCATGCACCACCGTATCGGTCGCAACGAAGGTGAGATGATAGGGGCTCGTCTGTACAGGATATTTGAAGCCAATGACAGATTCGATCGCAGCTATGGCGCACAGTCACCGCAGACAACTGAGCAAACGCTGAGACACGCTCTGAGTGAAGACATGGAAAAGGGTAAAAGAGTCTCCTTTAATAACTGGCTTTATAAGTAACCGCTAACTTTGCACTGGCTAATGCAGCCAGTGCACGCCTTCTTCGGGCAGAAACAGCGCGTTATATCGCATCTGAAAGTTATTCAGCTCGGCGGCATCCGGTTCCAGCTCGCGCAAAAAACCCAGCGCCAGGCGTACCTGGGCATCCGTAATTGGCGCAGCCAGCCGGGCTTTTTGCAGCACGCGGTGCCAGTAGAGCAAATTTTGCTCGCTGCTATCAACAATACATACCTGCCAGATAAGCAGCACCTGGGCGGCATTTTGCAGGTGCGCTTCGTCCGGGCGCGCCAGATAGTGCAAAAACTCGCTGCCTGCGGTTTTACCCATCTGATCAATCATCGACTCCACCGGCACGGGCTGAAGAGTAAGCCTGTCGGTCAGGCGACGAATAGCGCGGCGAGTATCAGACGTTAACACCCGGAAACCGACGACAAAAACGACAGTCAGCGTTGCCAGCATCAACCAAATCATAATCCCTCCCCGCCGTGAAAAAGAGGCTCATCATACGGGGAAAACCCGCGCAGCGCTAACTGCGCAGCGGGCGCTTATTCAAAAAATAGCCCCAGCTTGTTAAAGACGCCCGGATCGGTTTGATGGCGGATAATTTGCACCACATCTTCCAGTTTATCGATCTGGCTGACCATCTGCTCCAGGCGCTGATCGTTTGCCACAAGTAGCCAAATCCGGCTGTGCTCGCCATTTTGTAACGGCAGGCAAAGGATGCCCTCAACGTTAAACGCCCGGCGGGCAAACAGCCCACAGACATGCGTCATCACACCCGGATGGTTGCGCACGGTGAGTTCGAGAATGACGTTTTCATTTTGCATGGTTTATTCCCCCACCATTTCAGTATTTGCCGCGCCCGGAGGCACCATCGGGTAAACTTTTTCCTGCTGCGCAATGCGCACATGCACCAGCGCCGGGCCAGGCTTAGCAATGATCGCCTGCAAGGCCGCCAGCGGATCGGTTTGGGTATTCAAATCGCAGGTTTGCAGGCCAAAACCTGCGGCAATTTGCATAAAATTAATCATTCCTGGATACGTCGCCGCAAACACGCCCTGCTCATAGAACAGGCTTTGTTGTTGATGCACCAGGCCCAGCGCTTCGTTATTCAGCAAAATGATTTTTACATCGAGATTGTTTTCGGCGGCGGTCGCCATCTCCTGAATATTCATCATCAGGCTGCCATCGCCGGAAAAACAGATAACTTTGCGCTGCGGGTTTGCCAGCGCCGCACCAATGGCGCTCGGTAGGCCAAAACCCATCGTTCCCAGGCCGCCGGAAGTCAGCCACTGGCGAGGCCGGTTCAGAGGATACGCTTGCGCAGCCCACATCTGATGCTGGCCCACATCGGTGGTGATAATTGCCTCATCATCAACACATGTCGCCACCGCCTGGATAATGCCGTAATGGGTAAGCGGATCGCCTGCCTGAGGAATCGGGCAAGGAAACTCCTGTTGCAGCTCGCTAATCAGTTTGCGCCAATTTTCGCGCGGCTGAGCAGTGACCTGCGGGACAAGCGCATCCAGCACCTCACGCACATCTCCCTGGATTGCCACATGCGCCTGCTTGATTTTGCCAAGCTCTGCGCGGTCGATATCCACGTGGATAATCTTCGCGTTCGGGCAGAACTGCTCCGTTTTGCCAATCGCCCGGTCATCAAAACGTGCGCCTAACACCACCAGCAAATCCGCTTCCTGCAAAATATGGTTGGTGCTGCGCGCGCCGTGCATGCCGAGCATCCCCAGCGACAGCGGATGATTCTTCTCCAGCATGCCCAGCGCCATCAGAGTCATTGTGGTGGGCAGGTTTGCTTTTTCAGCCAGCTCGCGCACCTGCTGCGGGGCATCAATCACGCCGCCGCCCAGGTAAAGCACCGGGCGCTGCGCGGCGTTAATCATTGCTGCCGCCTCGCGTACCCGGATGGCGTCAAAAGCAGGCGCTGGCGCTTTAGCACCGGGTTCCGGCAACGCGCTGAGGGTAATTTCCGCCGTCTGCACATCTTTTGGAATATCAATCCACACCGGGCCTGGGCGGCCAGACTGCGCAATACGAAACGCATCGCTGATAACCTGCGGCAGCTCGCTGATGTCACGTACCAGGTAGTTATGTTTGGTAATGGGGATGGAGATGCCGTAGGTGTCGACTTCCTGAAAGGCATCGGTGCCAATCATTGAGGTCGGTACCTGGCCGGTAATGCAGACCAGCGGGATAGAGTCGAGACGGGCGTCGGCGATAGCGGTGACCAGATTAGTGGCCCCCGGCCCGCTACAAGCCATACAGACTGCCGGTTTGCCCTCGGTGCGCGCCATGCCCTGGGCGATAAACCCTGCGCCCTGCTCATGGCGCGCCAGTACGTGGCGAATCTGTTTGCTCTGGCTTAACGCATCATATAACGGGAGAACCGTGCCGCCGGGTATGCCTGTCACCGTGGTAATGCCCTGGCGCTCCAGTAAATGAACAATCAGTTGCGCGCCGGTAAAGCGCCGGGGTTGAAATGTTGTGCCTGAACTTGCCATGCTCCAGTCCTTTTTCTTCTGGGCCGACTTTCCAGGCAGGCTTAAACGAAAAACCCCGCCCGGTTTGCGCCGGCGGGGTTTTGGAATCGTGTGTTGACCCGGACCCTACGGCGCTTTGCCGACGACCACCACACGCACGACGACCACCGCGGCGTGATGCGCGGTTTTTAGTAGGTTCATCGTAGTGATGGAAGTGTTCATTAGGGGCCTGTCTGTGATGTTTGCAACGATATTTATACAAGCACAGCTTACGGCTACCGACAACCGCTTTTTTTACGACGGCGGAAATTTGCGCGGCGGATCACGTTCGCCTGCACAGGCGCTGAAAACAAAAAACCTCGCCGGAGCGAGGTTTTCAGCAGGTCTTTTACGGCTGGTAACCGCAAAGCACACTGCGTTACATCAACATCTGAAGTATATGTCGAATCCGCAGCAGGCACAAATTTTAGGCATTTTCATGCATTTTGAGTATGGAACATTAAGACTATTTTCGCCAGAGATTACTGTATAAAAAAACAGTATCCAGCTATACTGTTTCCGTTAACCAGTGTGGGGGCCGCACTTCTACGGCGCAAAAAGTCCTGGCTGAAACGGGTGGTGCCGTCAGTACCTTAACCCCTTAAGAGCACACTGCGTTACGTCAACAACACGGCTGATAACAGGCAGCGGAAAGGTACGTCAGCCGGTGCTCCTAAGACCACAGGAGACGCGTATGGGTGAGATGGAGCTGGTTGTTCTTATCCTGAAACTCATTGTTGCATTACTGCAACTGCTTGATGCTGTCCTGAAATACCTGCGGTAATTCGGGTTCAAGCCGCACCGGAGGGGGGCGGGCAACCGCTCCCCTTCAACAAACGGATTCTGGCATCTGCGTTGGCGGCTATGTTACATTTTAGTGACAATCCGCTACTGACGCTGCCATGACTATTTCTGTTTTCTGCATTCTGCTGTTTGCCGCGCTGCTGCACGCCAGCTGGAACGCCATCGTCAAAGCAGGCAGCGATAAGCTTTACTCCGCCATTGCCGTAAGCGGTTTTTCTGCGCTTATTGCCCTGATTTTGCTCCCTTTCTCTCCTCAGCCGTCCCTTGCCAGCGTGCCTTTTCTGGCAGCATCCTGCGTTTTACAGGTGATTTACACCGTACTGGTTGCCAAAACTTACCAGGTGTCTGATATGAGTCAGACCTACCCACTGATGCGCGGCACCGCACCCTTATTGGTGGCGCTCATCAGTGTTCTGATCCTGGGCGACACGCTATCGCTCGTCGCATGGAGCGGCATTGTGGTTATCTGTTTGTCGATTCTCGGTATGGCTTTTAATGGCCGTCACCAGGCGCGCCGGGGAATCTGGCTGGCGCTGTTGAACTCATGTTTTATCGCAGCCTATACGCTGGTGGATGGCAGCGGCGTGCGCCTTGCCGGTTCCACGCTGGGTTATACCCTGTGGACGTTCTTTATGAATGGTTTTTGTCTGCTGCTCTGGGCGATGCTGGCACGGCACCAGGAGATTTCGCGCTATTTAGTCGCTAACTGGAAAAAGGGCTTGCCGGGCGGGATCGGTACGATGGGTTCTTACGGCCTGGCGCTCTGGGCCATGACGCAGGCACCGCTAGCTGTCGTAGCGGCGCTGCGCGAAACCTCCATTCTCTTTGGGGCCGTCATTGCCTTTGCGCTGCTCAAAGAAAACGTTGCCGGGCTGCGCATCGTTGCCGCTTGCGGCATCGCCGCCGGGGCGATTTTGTTACGCCTTTCCTGAAAAACACTGGCAAGTAAAGTTGCCGAATATTGTTTAGATTTCCTGCCTGGCCCGTCACATTCTTTCCTGCGCCTTGTAGTGGTTCCGCACTCTTTATATGGTAGATTCCTCTACCGGAAAGGCTTTATTACAGCACCATCTTCTATAATTACCCATTTTTCAGAAGTAATCAGCGACATGAAAAGAGAAAGAAGCGTCAACTTACTATTAATGTTGGTGCTGCTGGTGGCCGTCGGTCAGATGGCGCAAACCATTTATATTCCGGCCATCGCCGATATGGCGCGCGATCTTAACGTGCGCGAAGGCGCAGTGCAGAGCGTGATGGCGGCCTATTTGCTGACCTATGGCGTATCGCAACTGGTTTATGGCCCGCTGGCCGACCGCCTGGGCCGCCGCCCGGTGATCCTCGCCGGGATGACCATCTTTATGCTGGCGACCTCGGTTGCTATCACCACCCATAGCCTGGTGATGCTGATTTTTGCCAGTGCGCTACAGGGTGTCGGCACGGGCGTGGGCGGCGTGATGGCGCGAACACTGCCGCGTGATCTCTACTCCGGCACCGAGCTACGCCACGCCAATAGCCTGTTGAACATGGGCATTCTTGTCAGTCCCCTGCTTGCGCCGCTGATCGGCGGCGTACTGAATACGCTGTTCAACTGGCGCGCCTGTTTTATGTTCCTGCTTCTGCTCTGCGTGATTGTGACCTATAGCATGGCGCACTGGATGCCTGAAACGCGGCCAAAAGATGCGCCGCGCGTGCGTCTGCTCGCCAGCTACAAAACACTGTTCGGTAGCAGTGCTTTTAACTGTTATTTACTGATGCTGATTGGTGGGCTGGCGGGCATCGCTGTGTTCGAAGCCAGTTCCGGCGTGCTGATGGGCGGAGTGCTTGGGCTGAATAGCATGATGGTGAGCATTCTGTTTATTCTGCCTATTCCGGCGGCCTTTTTCGGCGCGTGGTTTGCTGGCCGTCAAAACAAACGGTTCACCACCCTGATGTGGCAAGCAGCGCTAAGCTGCCTGGTCGCCGGTATCCTGATGTGGATCCCTGGCTGGTTAGACGTGATGAATATCTGGACGCTGCTGGTTCCCGCTGCGCTGTTTTTCTTCGGTGCCGGGATGCTTTTCCCGCTGGCGACCAGCGGTGCGATGGAGCCGTTCCCATTCCTGGCCGGTACAGCTGGTGCGCTGGTTGGCGGCCTGCAAAATATGGGTTCTGGCGGCCTGGCCTGGCTGTCTGCGCATTTGCCGCAGAACAGCCAGTTTAGTATCGGGATGCTGATGACGCTGGCTGGCCTGTTGATTGTACTGTGCTGGCTGCCGCTCGCCTCGCGCGCTGCTCATCATCAGCAGGCGGTTTAGCCGCCTGTTTGCGGGGGTTTTTGCAACGCCATGCGAATCTCACTTCCGCTCGCTAAGCCGTAGTCACAATAGGTTAGCCCATTATTTAACGTCGGCTGACGCGCCGTGTTCAACTCTTGCGTCACCGTGCTGGCTTCATCCGCAAACGGATCGTACCCCTCCCATTGACAGTTTGTACGCGAGGGTGAGCAATATTTCATGCTGGGAATATCATAGCTATCGATGATTTGCTGCGTTGCCACGATATTCTCCGGTTTTGGGCACACCGCCGCAGCCTCCCTTGTGCGATTGCCAGCACCGGTATTTGCTACGGTAAAATTTCCTTCCGCCACACTTGCCGATGCTTCAGGTGGAGGATTAAACGGTTTGGGCTGCTCTGCGTCATAACTGCGACGCACCGCGACCGTGACAACAGAGCCAATCGCACAGCCCACCAGCAGGCCCGCAACTATTCCACCCGCCAGACGTTTGAATTTAAGCGGCCGTATCTCTCTGTTTTCAATTGGTTCAGACGCCACATAAGAGACGTTCTGTAACAGCTGCTCGCCGTCTTGCTGATGCGGCGCACTCCTTGCGGGCGCAGGAGGGGTATGTTGCAGCCAGTTATTATGTTTCCCGCTGTGAAGACGATATTGATTGATGGTGTTTGGCATAACGCTCTCCCTGGTAATGCCTGACGGTTAATGTTGCTGGCGAAGTGCGATCATCAACTCCATGGGCGATCGCCTCTGGCGGAGCAAGTCGCGCATCGCGCACATATGTGGCGCGGTATAACTAAAGAAGTGTGCATAACCTTCGCATAACGCGCTTTTGCCCTGAATAAAACGGTGCTTCGGGCAATCGCCACGGCACAAGCGCAGCACATCGCAGCGTCGGCAATCATCACATAAACCGCTCTTCTTACGCATTCCAAAAGCGCTCACTTTATGGCTGGCATTAATAACGTTTATAGGTATTTGATGCAGGTTGCCGAGCCGATACTGTGGATAGACGTAGTGATCGCACGGGTAAAGATCGCCGTTCGCTTCCATTGCAAAGGCGTGCCCGCAGGTTTCACCGAACGTGCACATCTGCGAGGGATAACCGCTCCATACAGCGAGCGTGGAATCAAAGAGCTGAATATAGACCCGGCCAATATCGTTCCTTGCCCAGAGGTCAAACACCGTGGTAAGAAAGTTTCCCCACGCCTCACCACTGACCGATTCAGCAGATAAATTCCCCTGCGCGTCCTGCTCGACCAGAGGAATAAACTGAAGAAACGGCGTGCCGAGTGTTCGCAGGTAACGGTACAGGCGCTGCGGCTGCTGGCTGTTGAGGTTGTTGACCACGCAGAGCAGGTTAAAGGCCACGTGATGCTTCTTCAGGGTTTCAATGGCGTTGATGACGTGATGATGCGAGGGTTTGCCGCGACGATTTACGCGATAAACATCGTGCAACTCTGCCGGGCCATCAAGCGATACGCCGACTAACCAGCCCTCTTGCTGAAAAAAACGACACCAGCTGTCGTTCAGTAATATTCCATTGGTTTGAAACGCATTTTCAATCCGCTTTCCGTTAGCGTATTGCTTTTGCAAAGCTGCCGCGCGCTGAAAAAAGGGCAGGCCACACAATGTCGGTTCGCCGCCTTGCCAGGCAAACTGCACAATATGCCCTGGCTGCGCCTCAATCTGCTGGTGAATGAATGCCTCCAGCGTCGCGTCATCCATCACCTTTTGCTGCTGTTTTTCAAGGTAGAAACAGTAGCGACAGTTCAGGTTGCAACGTGAGCTGGCAGGCTTAGCCATAACGTGACAGCCTTGCATGCTGATCCCTCAGAAAAGTAAATACAGCTGATGTATGTGTGTTACAGCAAACAGCAATGCGAGGGAAAAGACCCCAAGAGAGATCAAAAATTTGTCACGTATTGCGCCAGATTGGGCAAAATCGCTGCGATCGACGTCCATCACGATACGTTTTCGCGTGTAGCGCCAAAGAATAGCCGCCACCAGCGCCAGTACCGCCAGCGAAATCCAGAACGGTAAACCGGACTGTTGCCAGTTATGCCTGACCGCCAGCGCCATCAACGCGCCATAGCCGAGCAATGTGCGAAACCACGCAAGCGAGGTGCGTTCAGGCTGCAGACCGGGATCGGTTTCGCGGCGGATTTTGCGCCTAGTCGGCATACAGCACCAGTACCATGACCATCAGCGCAACCGCCAGCAGAATGATGCTTATCAGCAGCAGTGCGCGTGTGTAGGGCAAATCCTCTTTCAGACGCATCGCTTTTTCGTTACGCAGCCAGCGCAGGTAGCCATACAGCGCCAGCGCCCCGGAAAAGAAGCACAGCAATAATGCCAGCGTTTCACGGATGAGCGGGGTCGCGAATTCAGGCGCCAGCTGATCCAGCCCAACGCCCGCCGCGAGAAAACCCAGCGCGGTACGGATCCATGCCAGAAAAGTACGCTCATTAGCCAGTGAGAAACGGTAATCCGGCGCTTCGCCAACGCGGGATATTTTCATTGATGCTCCTTATGGTATGCCCCGGAAACAACGTAGCGGATATGTTTCCACTGTAGCAAATCATTTTGTCGCACCAAATGGCCTGCTAACCGATGCCCCAGAAGAGGACGGCCAGCAATTGAGGCGTAATAATGCGCAGAAACATCACCAGTGGGTAAACCGTGGCATACGAGAGCGCGGCGGCACCGCTGGTGGGATGCAGACCATTAGCAAACGCCAGCGCTGGCGGGTCGGTCATGGAACCTGCCAGCATGCCGCACAACGTCAGGTAATTCATCTTCGCCAGAATCCGTGCCAGCACGCCCACGGTAATCAGCGGGACGGCGGTAATAAAGATGCCATAACACATCCATTTCAGCCCGTCCCCCTGGGTCAGGGTGGCGATAAAATCACCGCCGGATTTCAGCCCCACGACCGACAGAAACAGCACAATGCCCAGTTCACGCAGCGCAAGGTTAGCGCTCGGCGGCATAAACCAGTACAGCTTGCCAATACTGCCGATACGCCCAAGTATCAGCGCCATAATCAGCGGCCCGCCTGCCAGCCCTAGTTTCAGCGCCGCCGGAAAACCAGGCACAAACAGCGGTATCGAGCCGAGCAAGACGCCAAGACCGATACCAATAAACACTGGCAGCATCTGGACTTGCTGCAATTTTTGTTGCGCGTTGCCCACTTCGTTAGCCACCGCATCAATAGCCGCCGGTCGCCCGACCAGGTTCAGGATATCGCCAAACTGCAGGCTGGCGCCGCTACTGGCAACCAGCTCAACGCCTGCACGATTCAGGCGGGAAATCACCACGTCGTAGCGCTCTTTAAAGTGCAAATCACGGATTTTTTTCCCCAGCACTTTTTCGTTGGTCACAACGACGCGCTCCACGCGCAGATCGGTACCGCGTGTCGATAAAGAGGTGTCAACTTCCTGCCCGATGACCAACTGGGCATTATGCAGATCGGCCGGAAGCCCAACCAGATGCAGCAAATCCCCGGACTGGATGAGCGTGCCCGGCGCAGGCACCATCAGCAATTCTCCTCGTTTTAACCGCGAGCAGATAATTTTGTCGCTGTTAAGGATCGGGACATCCTGAATCGCCATATTATTGAGATTGGGGTTTTCGACGCGAATATTGATTGTGCGTATAAGTGAAGTGCCGTTGCTCAGGGTGGCATCGTGCCGCCGCGCTTCCTCATCAACATTCACCCGGAACACCACGCGTAATAGCCACATGGTGAGTAAAATCCCGCAGATACCAAACGGATAGGCCATGGCATAACTCATCCCCATCGCGTCAACCAGCGCACCCGGCGTACCCAAATCATGCAGGATCTGCTGACCGGCACCAAGGGCAGGCGTATTGGTCACGGCACCGGAGAAGATGCCAAGCACCACCGGTAATGGAATCGCAAAGAGTTTATGCAGAATTGCGGTCACCAGACCGCCGATAATCACGATAAGAATGGCAAATAAGTTGAGCCGCAAACCCGAAACGCGCAGCGAGGCAAAAAAGCCCGGACCGACCTGGATGCCGATGGTATAAACGAAGAGAATGAGGCCGAACTCCTGCACAAAATGCAGCATTGGGCTGCTCAAGGCTATGCCAGCCTGATCGGCAAAATGCCCGACAATTATCCCGCCAAACAGCACACCGCCAATGCCAAAACCGATGCCGCGAATTTTTACGCTGCCAATCCATAACCCGACAACGGCAACTAAAGCCAGTACGCTTACCGTTAACGCAATATCACTCATGATTCTTTTCCCTGTACATGATGACCAACAGGATTTTGGCAGAGCTGTAAGGGCTTGTATGGGTGATGGCGCACATGTTGCCGCGAAAATTGCAGCTGGAAGGATTAAAGGCGCGCCCGATGCGATCGTCTGCTGCGGGCGCGAAATGATAACTTAACGTTATGCTTTATCAAAAGAAAGGCTGGCCTCCGGCATAACAGGCTGCTGTTGCTGCTGCATAGCGGCTTTCATCACATCATGGCGGTTGGCGAGCTGCGCCATCAAGCCGGAGACGAGCAACGTCGCGCCAATGGTTGCCGCTGGCGGGTTAGCGGTAATACCGCCAACAAGCATGGTTATCATACCCACGGCAATAGTGGCTTTCGGGTGATTACGCACAAACTGCACCGGGACATTGCATACCTTTTTGACGAAATCGACAAAAGAATGGACGCGCTTGCCAGCCTTCGTTTCAGAGAACTGTGCGTACTTTGCCTCAGCACTCTTTTTCGCGTTATCCAAACCAGCAGAAGCATGGTTATAAGCATTCGTTACGGGAGCCGGAATTTTCATATTATCACTTTGATTATTCGTAAAAACCGCAGTATAGCGTGCGGCAGGTTAAAATAATTACATATTCCAATCCTTTGGTTTTGAATAATCTCTGAACAGTTATTTCAGCGTAATTAAGCAACCCGAACAATTAATCATTATTTAAGATAACGTCAATATTCCGGTATATTTCTCGTGCATAATAAATATGTTTATAAAGAATAGAAACATTTGCAATTGCAAAGAGTTCATCAGAATGCTTTTTCACATGCTGTAAGTCTACAAGTGCTTTATCCATTTTGTTTTTATATATATTATTCAGCATCTTATGCGAACAATGCGCGGTGTTTATATACGCAGCCATTCCATGATCGCCTTTCAAAACAGCGGCATTTCTCACGCTTTTTATTAAGCGAATAAACCTCGATGTATAAGTGGCAGCTTCGGATGCTTTATATGATGGAAGCTCTTCGCTTATTTTACGTTGTGCAATATTAGATGAGTTATTAATTAACATGGTGACCTCCTTATGTATTAAAAAACAGTAACGGCATATCTCCTGGAAAAGTATTAAAAAACAATTCCGATGCCTGTCTCTGTATACAAATGAGATCTCTATCAACAAAAAAGGCTCCATTTCTGGAGCCTTTTAACCAATTTACGCTTAGCTATTTAACGCAGGCCGTTCGCTAATGGCGATACGCTGCGGCGCGGCGACTTCCGGCACATTGCGAGTCAGGTCGATATGCAACAGCCCGTTAGTAAAGGTCGCGCCAGCAACTTCCATAAATTCAGCCAGGGTAAAACTCAGGCTGAACGGCTGGATAACCAGACCCTGATGCAGCCATTTTGGCTCATTGGTCGGTTTTTCCGGTGTACCTTTCACCGTCAGGCGACCATTTTCCAGCTGAATATCCAGCTCTTCCCGGCGGAAACCTGCCAGCGCCAGGGTTATGCGATAGTGGTTGTCATCACCCTTTTCAATATTATAGGGCGGAAAAGTTTGCTGTTCGTTTGCGGTTTGCAGTGCGTTCGCCAGTTTGTCAAAACCGATCCACTGACGCATGAGAGGTGATAAATCAAAGTTACGCATTATGTTTCTCCTTCTTAGAAGCGAGTGAAAACTTACGAGCGCGATGGCTCGCATATGCTCCCTGTCGGCGAGCATGTTTTGTGGGCCGCGTACGCGACCCGACGCAATTAATTAATTTCGATACGACGCACTTTTTTCTCTTCCGGGATAACACGCTCAAGCTCGATATAGAGCAGGCCGTTCACCAGGTTAGCGCCCTGAATATGAATGTTTTCCGCCAGCTGGAATTTCCGTTCGAAATTACGCTCAGCGATCCCCTGATAGAGATAGGTGCGTTCTTTCTGTTCCGCCGCGTGGGAGCCTTTCACCACCAGGTGGTTATCCTGCGCGGTAATCTCCAGCTCATCTTCGGCAAAGCCCGCGACAGCGATAGCAATGCGATAGTGGTTTTCATCCACTAATTCGACGTTGTACGGAGGGTAACCGCCGTTGCTTTGGCTTTGGCTGTTTTCCAGCAGATTAAACAGACGGTCAAAACCGATAGCAGAACGATACAGCGGAGAAAGATCGTAGTTACGCATACATAAAACTCCTGAAGTCAGCGAGGTTGTCACATGCCTTCCAAAATGGACAGGCAAGCTAACGTAGCCAAACACCCTTCCGGCATGTTCCCGGGCTACATTCCTAAAATGTGGCTTTAGAAGAGCATTTCAAGGGTTAAAACTGACTTTTTTTTGCACTTTCGTCAGTAATGCATAGACTTGGGATCACAGCACATAAAGTTAAAGTGCGAATGCCGCCACAGAGCGGAGCACGAACGCTATCCCTTTCCTTTGCGGGAAGCTATAAACACTCAGGCAGCGTTCACACTGCATTTAACGATGATTACAGATGATGAAAAATACTCTTATAGTTATTACGTTGCTCGGCGCAGTGGGGTTGTCGGGCTGCTCAAGCGTAATGTCCCATACCGGCGGGAAAGAGGGAGTTTATCCCGGTACGCGTGCCAGTTCATCGATGCTGGTCAGTGATGACGCCGGTATCGGTATGAAGTCCCTCGCGGCGCTGGATTTACCTTTTACCGCAATTGTAGACACGCTTCTTTTGCCGTGGGATCTTTTCCGCCGTGATAACTCGCTAAAATCACGCGTTGAGAAAAGCGAGCAGGCTAACCTGGCGACCAATTCAGTCATTCCGCCCGCGGCCCTGCCTGTACAATAATTACAGGCCGGTTTCCGTTATCCATAGCTGGCGGAAGCCCTTCGTCTCTTCCATCCAGGCAATTTTTTTACCGTCCGGCGAGAACACAACCGCGTCCGCTGATGGCGGATTTCCATGATCGACCGTCAAAAAGGTGATTTCGCCGCTTCGGGCATCACACCGCGCCAGCCGGTTATCCAGCACAAAACCCAGCGCATTGCCGGATGGGTGCCAGTTGAACGCCGACTGAATACCGCCGGTGGTGTGGGTTAATTGCCGGGGTTCGCCGCCGTTCGGGCTAATCAACCACAGCTGCACGATGCCCTGATTATCGCGCATTAAAAACGCAATCTCTGTCGCCTGGGGGTTAGCGCGCACCCAGTGGCGCGGCGCAGTGACAAGGCCAGGAAAAGTATGATGATGGGTAAATGTCAGGCGCTTTTGCACCACGCCCTGCGGCGGCGTCGGCATTGTCTCAGCCGTTCCCCGGCCAGCGCTCTTCCAGCCCTGCTCATCGGTGGGTAAATCAACGATAAACAGCTCCGGAACCTTTTCACTCTTGTCTGACAGCGTGTCGCCAATAAATGCCAGCCGTTGGTTACCGACCCATCCTTCTTCATAGGCACGATTGATTTCATCACTGCCCGGCTGCGGCTCAGGCGTGGTACGACTGACCAGCACACACCAATGGCTGCCACTGTATTCACGGGGATGCGAACAGGGTGGAACCACCGGGCCATACGGCGCGGCCACGCCGACATTGCGCAAATCAAGCGCCGGATCGCGCTCATGCAATACATGGTCGTTATAAGTAAAGCTGACGTATTCACCATTAGGGCTAAACACGTGCACATGCGTGCCGCCGCGCAATGCGCCCGACGTATAAGGCGCGGTGATATCCATAGCATCCAGGTTCCGTGCGCGATGCTTTTCCAGCACCACACCGCGACGATGGTGAAAATCATAGTGCCAGCTGGCATCAGGGTTTTCCGGGCCGTGTATGAAAACGTATTTTTCAGCCAGCGGACTCACCGTCACAACGCCCACATGCGCGCCATCCGGTGCGGTGTACAGCACTTCCACATCGCCGCTGTGCACATTGACGCGCTCAATCGTTTTCCCGGAAAACGAAGCCCCGCTGGGGCGCACATCAAATACCAGCCACTGGCTGTCCGGCGTCCAGGTATTGATATTGGTAAGCTGATGATTGCGCGGTGCGAAGGTAAGTTGTTTCATAAAGAACCCTGATGCCATAGTGTGGCCTCAGGGTATAACAGGGAAAGGCTTAGTTCAGCACAAACTTCTCGATGGCCCAGGCGACGCCATCTTCCAGGTTAGATTTGGTCACGAAGTTAGCCACTTCTTTTACAGAAGGAATAGCGTTATCCATCGCCACGCCCATACCGGCGTACTCGATCATCGCGATATCATTTTCCTGATCGCCAATGGCCATAATTTCTTCTGGTTTGATATCCAGCGCCTCGGCCAGGGATTTCACGCCCGTGCCTTTATTGACGCGTTTATCCAGTATTTCGAGGAAGTAGGGCGCGCTTTTCAGCACCGTGTATTTCTCTTTCACTTCCTGCGGAATGCGGGCAATGGCCTGGTCGAGGATGGTCGGTTCATCAATCATCATCACCTTCAGGAACTGCGTTGCAGGGTCCATCTTCTCGGCTTCGCAGAACACCAGCGGAATGGTGGCCACATAAGATTCATGCACCGTGTAATAGCTGATATCACGGTTCGCTGTGTAGAGCGTGTTGCGATCGAGCGCGTGGAAATGGGAGCCGACGTCGCGGGAGAGTTTTTCCAGGTAGCGATAGTCGTCATAGCTCAGTGCCGTTTGCGCCACCGTGCTGCCATCTTTTGCGTTCTGGACCAGCGCACCGTTATAGGTGATGCAATAATCACCTTCCCGCTCCATATGCAGCTCTTTTATATAATTTTGCACCCCGGCGTAGGGCCGACCGGTGGTCAGCACCACGTTGACGCCGCGTTCACGGGCAGCAGCAATAGCGTTTTTAACCGCAGGAGAGATGGTGTGGTCCGGCAGCAATAAGGTGCCGTCCATATCGATTGCAATAAGTTTGATAGCCATGAGTTCCCCAGGTGAGAATTTTCCATCTCCATGCTAACGCGATTCCGCTCAAAAAACAGTACAGCGATGTCCTGAAAAGGAGGATGGAAACAGGGCGAAAGATTCCTCATTTGAATAATTCATGCATAAAAAAGCCCGGTAACGCGAAGCGTACCGGGCCTGAGAGTAACAAGCGCTAAAAATCAGATGTCGATATTCGCGGCTTTCAGGGCGTTCTCTTCGATAAAGGCGCGACGAGGTTCTACCGCGTCACCCATCAGCGTGGTAAATAACTGATCGGCAGCAATCGCATCTTTTACCGTGACGCGCAGCATACGGCGACTGTCCGGGTCCATTGTGGTTTCCCATAGCTGATCCGGGTTCATCTCGCCCAGACCTTTATAACGCTGGATGGAGAGGCCGCGACGGGACTCTTTCACCAGCCAGTCCAGCGCCTGCTCGAAGCTGGCAACCGGCTGGCGGCGATCGCCACGTTCAATAAAGGCATCGTCTTCGATAAGGCCGCGCAGCTTCTCGCCCAGCGTGCAGATACGACGGTACTCGCCACCGGTAATAAACTCGTTATCCAGCGGATAGTCGGTATCCACACCGTGCGTACGCACGCGGATCACCGGCTCAAAATGGTTCAGTTCTGCATTCTCGCGAATGTCGTACTTCCACACGCTGCCATGCGTTTCGTTCTCGTTCAGCACGCTAACCAGCTGAGAAACCCAGCGGGTCACTGCTTGCTCATCGCTGAGATCCGCTTCTGTGAGCGTCGGCTGATAGATGAGTTCTTTCAGCAGGGCACGCGGGAAACGGCGCTCCATACGCGTGATCATCTTCTGCGTGGCGTTGTACTCAGAAACCATTTTTTCCAGCGCTTCGCCTTGCAGCGCCGGCGCGCCTTCGGTGGTATGCAGGGTTGCGCCATCAAGCGCGATAGAGATCTGGTACTGATCCATCGCGTCATCATCTTTAATGTACTGTTCCTGCTTGCCTTTCTTCACTTTGTACAGCGGCGGCTGAGCGATATAAACGTGCCCGCGCTCAACGATTTCCGGCATCTGACGATAGAAGAAGGTCAGCAGCAGAGTACGGATGTGCGAACCATCGACGTCCGCATCGGTCATGATAATAATGCTGTGATAACGCAGTTTGTCCGGGTTGTACTCGTCACGACCAATACCACAGCCGAGCGCGGTAATAAGCGTAGCGACTTCCTGCGACGAAAGCATTTTGTCAAAGCGCGCTTTCTCAACGTTGAGGATTTTACCTTTCAGCGGCAAAATTGCCTGGTTTTTACGGTTACGGCCCTGCTTCGCAGAACCGCCCGCGGAGTCCCCTTCCACCAGGTAGAGTTCAGACAGCGCCGGGTCGCGCTCCTGGCAATCCGCCAGCTTGCCCGGCAGACCGGCCAGATCCAACGCGCCTTTACGACGGGTCATTTCACGCGCTTTACGCGCCGCTTCACGCGCACGGGCCGCATCGATAATTTTCCCGACCACGATTTTCGCGTCAGACGGATTTTCCAGCAGATATTCGCTGAGCAGCTCGTTCATCTGCTGCTCTACCGCTGATTTCACCTCAGACGACACCAGTTTATCTTTGGTCTGCGAGGAGAATTTCGGGTCCGGCACTTTGACAGAAACCACAGCTATCAGGCCTTCACGGGCATCGTCGCCGGTCGCGCTGACTTTCGCTTTCTTGCTGTAGCCTTCTTTATCCATATAGGCGTTCAGCGTACGGGTCATCGCCGCGCGAAAGCCCGCCAGGTGAGTACCGCCATCGCGCTGTGGAATGTTGTTGGTAAAGCAGTAAATGTTTTCCTGGAAACCGTCGTTCCATTGCAGCGCCACTTCCACGCCAATACCGTCTTTTTCGGTAGAGAAATAGAAAATGTTCGGGTGGATAGGCGTTTTGTTTTTGTTGAGATACTCAACAAACGCCCGGATACCGCCTTCATAGTGGAAGTGATCTTCTTTGCCGTCACGCTTGTCGCGCAGGCGAATAGAGACGCCGGAGTTGAGGAACGACAGCTCGCGCAGACGCTTGGCAAGAATTTCGTACTCAAACTCGGTAACGTTCGTAAAGGTTTCGAGGCTCGGCCAGAAACGCACCATCGTACCGGTTTTTTCGGTATCCCCGGTGACGCCCAGCGGTGCCTGCGGCACGCCATGCTCGTAAATCTGGCGATGAATTTTGCCATCGCGATGAATCACCAGCTCCAGCTTCTGCGACAGGGCGTTCACCACGGAAACACCTACGCCGTGCAGACCACCAGAAACTTTATAGGAGTTATCATCAAATTTACCGCCCGCGTGCAGTACGGTCATGATCACTTCTGCCGCCGATACGCCCTCTTCCGGGTGAATACCGGTGGGAATACCACGGCCATCATCCTGTACGGAAACTGAGTTATCGGCATGGATAGTGACGATAATATCTTTACAGTGACCCGCGAGCGCTTCGTCGATAGCGTTATCTACCACCTCGAATACCATGTGGTGCAGACCGGTGCCGTCATCCGTGTCGCCGATATACATACCCGGGCGCTTACGCACCGCATCCAGCCCTTTCAGGACTTTGATACTGGAGGAGTCATAAGAATTCGACATCAACGTTTCTCGCTCATTTAAACTTGGGTTAATCCGTTATTTTACCCTTTTCCACGGTGAACATCTTCGAATTTTTGTCCGACATGTCCATAACGTGTTCAGCGCTGATAGCGCTGACGAAAACTTGCGACTGCGTGGCTTTTAACCGGCTGGCTAATAACCCGCGCTTTTCGTCATCAAGCTCCGAGGCAAAATCATCTATAAGGTATAAACAGCGTCGTCCGCTTTCACGCGTTAAAAACTCCCCCTGCGCCAGGCGCAGCGCGCACATCAGGAGTTTGAGCTGCCCGCGCGACAGCGTATCTTCTACCGGCGCACCGTCGGCACGAATGCGGAAATCCGCTTTATGCGGACCGTGGGCGGTATAGGTCAACATGCGGTCGCGCTCAAAACTGCGCTCCAGCACCTCGGCGTAGTCCGTCTCTTTTTCCCATCCGCGCTGGAATGAGAAGGTCAGGGAAAATTCCGGCAAAAATTGTTGGCAGGTATCCGCCATATCTTCGGCGATCGCCGCGCTGTACTCGGCGCGCCAGCGGCTTATCTGCTCCGCCAGCGGGATCAGCTCTTTATCCCACGGGCGCAGCTGTGCGTAATGACTCACCTGGCGCAACGCGGCGTTACGCTGTTTCACCAGGCGTTTGAGATTGCTCCAGGCGGAAAAAAACCCGGCTTCGTTGTGAAAGCATCCCCAGTCAATGAATGCTCTTCTGTATTTGGGGCCGCCGTTGAGTAAAGTAAACCCCTCCGGCGTAATCAGTTGCATCGGCATCAACAGCGCCAGTTCCGCGACTTTGTGCCCATCCGTACCATCAATGCGTACTTTGCTGTCACCCTGCTTATCTTTGGTCAGTCCAATAGCGGTTTCGCGCTCTTCGCCCTGCAATCGGCCGTGCAGAACAAAAGCGTCCTGTTCATGACGGATAACCCGCCCTATCTGTAGGCTGCGAAAAGCGCGGCCATGTCCCAGCGTGTAGATAGCTTCCAGCACGCTGGTTTTTCCGCTGCCGTTGGTTCCAACCAGGAAATTAAAGCCAGGAGAGAGCGCAAGATCCGCATTTTCTATGTTGCGGAAATCTTTAATAAGAAGGCGGGTCAATGACATATAAAACGATTCCGGGCCTAAGTCCAGGGGCGTGAGTGTCGCAGCCAGTTCGTCTACCGCCAGCGCGCAAAAAGCGGAGCGTACACAGAGTACGTGAGCATTTCGAGCACTGCCGGGAGGCGAAATGGCAAGTAAACCAGCCCCTTTATGGGCTACAAACGCATAGGCATGACAACATAGGCCGCGCTCTGTGAAGCCGCATCCTCAATCTGCACGCTCGAAACTGAATCCGTCAGCAATATCCGCACATTTTCGCACTTCAGTACATTGAGAACGTCCAGCACGTAGCTTACGTTGAAGCCGATCTCCATTTCGCTGCCTGCGTAGGTGACGTCAAGAAACTCTTCAGCTTCTTCCTGCTCCGGGTTATTTGCCGTGATTTTGATCTGGTTTTCACTGACGTACAAACGCACGCCGCGGAACTTCTCGTTAGAGAGAATGGCCGCGCGGGCAAACGCCTGCTTCAGCAGATCGCAGCCTGCTTCCAGAGTTTTGTCCGGGTTCTTCGGCAATACGCGGCGATAATCCGGGAAACGACCGTCAACCAGCTTCGATGTGAAGATGAAATCACCCACGTGAGCGCGGATATTATTGCTGCCGATTTGCACACGCAGCGGTGTGTCGCCGCCGTCCAGCATACGCATCAGCTCAATGACGCCTTTTCGCGGCACGATCACCGAATGGTTCGGCAGCGCCTCACCGATTGGCATCGAGCAAACCGCCAGGCGGTGCCCGTCCGTCGCGACGGTACGCAGCTCCTCGCCCTCGGTCTCAAACAGCATGCCGTTCAGGTAGTAACGTACATCCTGGTGAGCCATAGAAAACTGCGTGGCTTCGATCAGGCGCTTCATGGTGGCCTGCGGTAGCGTAAACTCTACCTCGCTCTGCCAGTCGTCCAGGTTCGGGAAGTCGGCAGCAGGCAGCGTGGAAAGTGAAAAACGGCTGCGACCGGAACGAATCAGCATCCTTTCGCCTTCCAGCTGCACGGCAATCTCTGCGCCTTCAGGCAAGCCACGGCAGATATCAAAAAATTTCCGCGCCGGTACGGTTGTTGCGCCTGGCTCGTGTGGCTGCCCAAGCGAAAGACGCGCCACCATCTCCATTTCGAGATCGGTTCCGGTAAGCGACAACGCGCCTTCGGTAACCTGAAGCAGCAGATTACCGAGGATCGGTAACGTAGGGCGTCCGCCCAGCGGGCCGCTAACCTGTTGCAGCGGCTTTAGTAAATGTTCACGTTCAACGGTAAATTTCATAGCGTCACGAAGATAGTGTTCTGATTAAATTGGAAAAATCTTCTTTTATATCATGGCTTTCTTCACGCAACTGCTCAATCTTACGGCAGGCATGGAGTACGGTAGTATGGTCCCGGCCGCCAAACGCATCGCCGATTTCCGGCAGACTGTGGTTGGTCAGCTCTTTCGCCAGCGCCATCGCCATCTGGCGCGGACGCGCTACCGAACGGGAGCGGCGCTTTGACAGCAGATCCGCCACCTTGATCTTGTAGTACTCTGCCACCGTCTTCTGGATATTGTCGATGGTGACCAGCTTTTCCTGCAGTGCCAGCAGATCGCGCAGCGCTTCACGCACAAAATCAATGGTGATAGCGCGGCCCGTGAAGTTAGCGTTAGCAATGACGCGGTTCAGCGCACCTTCCAGCTCACGCACATTTGAGCGCAGACGCTTGGCAATAAAGAAGGCGACTTCACCCGGCAGACGGATATCGTTTTCGTCCGCCTTTTTCATCAGGATAGCAACGCGTGTTTCCAGCTCCGGCGGTTCGATCGCCACAGTTAAGCCCCAGCCGAAACGGGACTTAAGACGATCCTCAACACCGTTAATCTCTTTGGGATAACGATCCGAGGTCAGGATTATCTGTTGATTACCTTCCAGCAATGCGTTGAAGGTATGGAAGAACTCTTCCTGGGATCGCTCTTTATTGGCAAAGAACTGAATATCATCGATAAGCAATGCATCAACGGAGCGGTAGTAGCGTTTAAACTCTTCGATAGCATTGTTTTGCAACGCTTTTACCATATCCTGGACAAAGCGTTCGGAGTGCATATACACCACTTTTGCATTGGGCTTACGCGCTACGATGCCGTTACCCACGGCGTGCAAAAGGTGCGTTTTACCCAGACCGGTGCCGCCATATAAAAACAGCGGGTTATAAGCGCCGCCTGGGTTGTCAGCAACCTGGCGGGCCGCAGCGCGCGCCAGCTGGTTGGATTTACCTTCGACGAAGTTATCAAAGGTATGTTTGACGTTTACGTTAGAGCGATAAGTCGGTTCCGCCGGTGCCGGAACATTGTCCCAGCCTGAGCGCGCGGCTGGCGCTGCACGCTGGACAACGACCTGCGCGGCCTGGGCAGGCGCTGCAAGGTTTGCCGGTTCTTTCAGGGTCTGGTTGGCCGGGCGCGAGCCGACCTCAAAGTGCAGCTGTGGGGCATCCGTACCGCAGAAATCATTCAGCAGCCCGTTGATATTATTGAGGTACTTATCTCTTACCCAATCGAGCACAAAACGGTTTGGCGCATACAAAGCCAGCGTGTTATCGCTCAATTCCGCCTGCAACGGGCGTATCCACATGCTGAATTCTGTGGCTGGTAACTCATCCTGCAATCGGGCAAGACACTGCTGCCAAAGCGAAAGTGACACGGCGGACTCCACTCGAACGAAAATCGATAAATAGTAAAGACAGAAACATTAATGTTTTTTGACACACGTCGATAAGACCCAACCGGGTGACGTGCGAACCGCTCTTTGCGGTTTTTGCCCTGTTCACGATCCCGGATCGCGATCGGAACCGCGGATCATAACGTAAACCGAGGCAGAGATCTTCTGTTTATCACAGATTCTTCACTATTTATCCACAGGGCAATTCCGAACCGGGTAAGTGTAAACGATCAGGCAGGCGTGCGGCACGATTTACGCCGCATATTGGAAAATTTAATGAGTAAGGACAATTTTTGGCTTAATCGATCTAATGAAGATCCGGGCCGATCCTTGCGCTTTACTATTAGCTACGTATAATTCAGCCCCCGGCGCGTTATGCTCTTTTTAGTCGTCGAACGCTGCTTATATTTTGCACAAACCTGTGCAAAAATAGGTGCGCTATAAGGAAAGTGAATTGACTCCGGAGTGTACAATTATTACAATCCGGCCTCTTTAATTACCCATGACTTACGCGCCTGTCGTTCGATAACTGTCCAGGCATACGCAAAAGTCAGTGAATTTATTCAAGTTTAGGTAGAAATCGCCATGAAACGCACTTTTCAACCGTCTGTACTGAAGCGCAACCGTTCTCACGGCTTCCGTGCTCGTATGGCTACTAAAAATGGTCGCCAGGTTCTGGCTCGTCGTCGCGCTAAAGGCCGCGCACGTCTGACCGTTTCCAAGTAATAAAGCTAACCCCTGAGTGGTTAAGCTCGCTTTTCCCAGGGAGTTACGTTTGTTAACTCCCACTCATTTCACATTCGTCTTCCAGCAGCCACAACGGGCTGGCACGCCGCAAATCACCATCCTCGGCCGCCTGAATTCGCTGGGGCATCCCCGTATCGGTCTTACCGTCGCCAAAAAAAATGTTAAACGAGCCCATGAGCGCAATCGGATCAAACGTCTGACGCGTGAAAGCTTTCGTTTACGTCAGCATGAACTGCCTGCAATGGATTTTGTGGTGGTGGCGAAGAAAGGGGTTGCCGACCTCGATAACCGTGCTCTCTCGGAAGCGTTGGAAAAACTATGGCGCCGCCATTGTCGCCTGGCTCAAGGCTCCTGATTGCCCTCATTCGGGTCTATCAACGCCTGGTTAGTCCTCTACTCGGGCCGCATTGCCGTTTCACACCAACCTGCTCTCACTATGGAATTGAGGCATTGCGCAGGTTTGGAGTGATAAAAGGCAGTTGGTTGACAGTGAAACGCGTATTAAAATGCCACCCTTTACACCCGGGTGGAGACGATCCCGTCCCGCCAGGGCCTTCTAAAACCAGAGAACACTAACGATGGATTCGCAACGCAATCTTTTTATCATCGCTTTGTTGTTCGTGTCTTTCATGATCTGGCAAGCGTGGGAGCAGGATAAAAATCCTCCTCAAACGCAGCAGACCACGCAGACTACGACCACCGCAGCGGGTAGCGCAGCCGACCAGAGCGTACCGGCCAGTGGCCAGGGAAAACTGATTACGGTTAAAACCGATGTGCTTGAGCTGACCATCAACACCCGTGGTGGTGATGTTGAGCAGGCACTGCTTCCGGGTTACCCGAAAGAGCTGGGCTCCAGCGAGCCGTTCCAGTTACTGGAAACGACGCCTCAGTTTGTTTACCAGGCACAAAGTGGCTTGACCGGTCGTGATGGCCCGGATAACCCGGACAACGGCCCACGCCCGCTGTATAACGTGGAAAAAGATGCGTTTGTACTGGCTGATGGCCAGAACGAACTGGCGATCCCGCTGACTTACACCGATGCAAACGGCAACACCTTCACCAAAACATTCACGCTCAAACGCGGTGAATATTCGGTGAATGTTGATTACAACGTGCAGAACGTGGGCGCAAAACCGCTGGAAGTGGCAAGCTTCGGCCAGCTGAAGCAGACTATTGATCTGCCGTCGCATCGTGATACCGGTAGCAGCAACTTTGCGCTGCATACCTTCCGTGGCGCGGCTTACTCCACGCCTGACGAGAAGTATGAGAAGTACAAATTCGACACCATCGCGGATAACGAAAACCTGAACGTCACCTCTAATGGCGGCTGGGTTGCGATGCTGCAACAGTACTTTGCGACTGCGTGGGTTCCACGTACCGCTGGCGCAAACAACTTCTATACCAGCAATTTGGGTAACGGCGTTGCGGCTATCGGTTACAAGTCTCAGCCGGTGAAAGTTCAGCCAGGCCAGACTGGCACGCTGAGCAGCACCCTGTGGGTCGGCCCGGAAATTCAGGACAAGATGGCAGCCGTTGCGCCGCACCTGGATTTAACCGTGGATTACGGCTGGCTGTGGTTTATCTCTCAGCCGTTGTTCAAACTGCTGAAGTGGATCCATAGCTTCCTGGGTAACTGGGGCTTCTCCATCATCGCTATCACCTTTATCGTGCGTGGCATCATGTACCCGCTGACCAAAGCGCAGTACACCTCCATGGCGAAGATGCGCATGCTGCAGCCGAAAATTCAGGCTATGCGTGAGCGTCTGGGTGATGACAAACAGCGTATGAGTCAGGAGATGATGGCGCTGTACAAAGCAGAGAAAGTGAACCCGCTGGGCGGCTGCTTCCCGCTGCTTATCCAGATGCCTATCTTCCTTGCGTTGTACTATATGCTGATGGGCTCCGTTGAGCTGCGCCATGCGCCGTTCGCGCTGTGGATTCATGACCTGTCTGCACAAGACCCGTACTACATCCTGCCGATTCTGATGGGCGTGACGATGTTCTTCATCCAGAAGATGTCGCCGACCACGGTAACCGACCCGATGCAGCAGAAGATAATGACCTTTATGCCGGTCATCTTCACGGTGTTCTTCCTGTGGTTCCCGTCAGGTCTGGTGCTGTACTATATCGTCAGCAACCTGGTGACCATCATTCAGCAACAGCTGATTTACCGCGGGCTGGAAAAACGTGGCCTGCACAGCCGCGAGAAGAAGAAGCCCTGATAAATAGCTTCATTCTTTAATCAGACAAGGCGGTCATCAGACCGCCTTTCTTATTTTGAGGTATCGGAAAAAAACTATGAGCCATAACGACACTATCGTCGCCCAGGCAACCCCACCGGGACGCGGTGGTGTGGGCATTTTGCGTATTTCTGGCACCAAAGCGCGCGACGTCGCACAGGCCGTATTAGGCAAATTACCCAAGCCGCGTTATGCCGATTATCTGCCCTTTCTGGATGCCGACGGCACCGCGCTGGACCAGGGAATTGCTTTGTGGTTTCCGGGGCCAAACTCCTTTACTGGCGAAGACGTGCTGGAGCTGCAAGGCCACGGCGGCCCGGTGATCCTTGATTTACTGTTAAAACGCATTTTAACCCTGCCGGGATTGCGCATCGCTAACCCTGGCGAGTTCTCCGAGCGCGCCTTTCTCAATGATAAGCTCGATTTAGCCCAGGCTGAGGCGATTGCCGACCTGATTGACGCCAGTTCCGAACAGGCGGCGCGCTCCGCGTTGAACTCGTTACAGGGGGCGTTTTCCGCACGCGTAAATCATCTGGTGGAAGCACTTACTCACCTGCGCATCTATGTGGAAGCAGCGATTGATTTCCCGGATGAAGAAATCGACTTTCTCTCCGATGGCAAAATAGAAGCCCAGCTAAACAACGTGATTACCGATCTGGATGCAGTGCGGGCCGAAGCGCGCCAGGGCAGCCTGCTGCGCGAAGGCATGAAGGTAGTGATAGCCGGTCGCCCTAACGCAGGTAAATCGAGCCTGTTAAACGCGCTGGCCGGGCGTGAAGCGGCTATCGTTACGGATATCGCCGGTACCACGCGCGACGTGCTGCGCGAGCATATCCATATCGACGGGATGCCGCTGCACATTATCGATACCGCGGGATTGCGCGAAGCCAGCGACGAAGTGGAACGTATCGGTATCGAACGTGCCTGGCAGGAAATTGAGCAGGCCGACCGGGTACTGTTTATGGTTGATGGCACCACCACCGATGCGGTTGATCCGCAGGACATCTGGCCGGACTTTATTGCACGCTTGCCGGGGCGTTTACCCATCACCGTTGTGCGAAATAAAGCCGATATCACCGGCGAAACGCTGGGCATCAGCGAAGTGAATAATCACTCACTTGTACGTCTCTCGGCACGTACTGGTGAAGGCGTTGATGTTCTGCGCCAGCACTTAAAGCAGAGCATGGGCTTTGATACCAGCATGGAAGGAGGCTTCCTGGCGCGCCGCCGTCACTTGCAGGCGCTGGAAAAAGCCGCAGAACATTTGCAGCAGGGTAAAGCGCAGCTGTTGGGTGCCTGGGCGGGCGAACTGCTGGCAGAAGAGCTTCGTCTTGCTCAGCAGAGCCTGAGTGAAATTACCGGCGAATTTACCTCAGATGATTTATTAGGACGTATATTTTCCAGTTTTTGTATTGGTAAATAATCGCAGAACGGCCGTTTTAACGGCCGATTCTGAGCCAATCGCCACAAATCGCTGCCAAAGCCTGATGTTTACAAATTTCCTATAATCGTCTGGATAATGTTTAAATATATCCAACCAGGACTTTTCTGAAACGAATTTCCGCATTAAAACCTGGACAGTTTGCGCGATAATATAAATTATCGATTGATTATTTTCAGACCATTATCACGGAGCGAAAAATGGCAACGCATTTTGCAAGAGGGATCCTGTCAGAAGGGCATCTCGTCTCAAACCGAATCCCTCAGGCCAGTTATGATATTGCCAGTCAGTTGCCGGAACACCGTCGCTCACGTTTTCTTGCCTCCCGCGCTTTACTCGCCGAAATGATATTTATGCTCTATGGTATCAGCGAGCTGCCGGAGATTATTGTCGAGCCCAGCGGGCGCCCGAAGTTTGCAGATACCAGCCTGCCGCATTTTTCGTTAGCCTATGCGGGAAACATGGTCGGCGCCGCGATTACCACTGAAGGTGAATGCGGCCTTGATATGGAACTCCAGCGAGCCACCCGTGGCTTTCATAGCCCGCACGGGCAAAAACCGCCGCGTTTAACGAATACAGAACAGTTATGGATCAATAATCAAAACGATCCTAATGAAGCGCAAACCCAGATCCTGACACTGCGCCAGTGTGTGATGAAGCTGATTCATCGTATGCAGGACGATCCCCAACAGCTACAGCTTTTACCCGGGGCCGGGCGACTGCGTGTGACCGGTCTGACGCAGGTTGAAGTGATGAGCGATGCAGAGGATGTGCTGATCTGGTCGGTGGCCGTCAGCCCGGCAATCGAAAGCCTGAAAATTTGGGAGTTCGATAGTCAAAAAGGCTGGCGTTACCTTTCCGACGTGCAAACGCGCGCCAACGATCCTGCCTCACGCCTGATGCGATTCACCAGTTTGCCCGCAGAAAAATCGCTGATTTTTAACTGATAGGTTAAAGGAGTCATAATGTCTGATGCTCTGAAAGTCGTTACGCTACTGGGTAGCCTGCGTAAAGCTTCATTCAATGCAATGGTGGCGCGCACGCTGCCGAAAGTTGCGCCGACAGGTATGGAGATAGCAGCGCTGCCCTCTATCGCCGATATTCCCCTTTATGACGCCGATCTCCAGCAGGAAGAAGGTTTCCCGCAGACCGTGGAGGCTATCGCGTCACAAATCCGTGAAGCAGACGGTGTGGTCATCGTTACGCCGGAATATAACTACTCTGTTCCCGGCGGGTTAAAGAACGCGATCGACTGGCTCTCCCGCCTGCCGGAACAGCCGCTGGCCGGTAAGCCGGTGCTGATTCAAACCAGCTCGATGGGTGCCATCGGCGGCGCGCGCTGCCAGTATCATCTGCGCCAGATTCTGGTATTTCTGGATGCCATGGTGATGAATAAGCCCGAATTTATGGGCGGCGTGATTCAAAACAAAGTGGATCAGCAGACGGGAGAGGTAGTCGATCAAAGCACGCTCGATCACCTGACCGGGCAATTAACTGCTTTTGGCGACTTTATCCAGCGCGTGAAGCGATAGAAGATTGCCCTCTTCATAACGAAGAGGGCATCACGATTAATGTGCGTCAATAAAGACGATTTTCAGCAGGAAAAGCAGCGCAACCGCAACCACGCACAGGCTGAGATCGCGCAGGCGGCCGGTGCCGATTTTCATCACACAGTAAGCAATAAAGCCAAGCGCAATCCCCTCAGTAATAGAGAAGCTAAACGGCATCATCACTGCGGTAATAAACGCCGGGACGGACTCGGTTAAATCATCCCACTTCACGCGCGCCAGGCTTGATGTCATCAACACGCCAACATAAATCAGCGCACCCGCCGCAGCGTAGCCCGGCACCATCCCCGCCAGCGGCGACAGGAAGATAACCAGCAGGAACAGCAGCCCCACGACGACAGCCGTCAGACCAGTACGCCCACCAACAGACACGCCAGAAGAAGATTCGATATAGGCGGTGACCGAAGAGGTGCCAATAAAAGAACCGGCAACCGATGAGATGCTGTCTACATACAGCGCCTGCTTCATACGCGGGAATTTGCCGCGTGCATCGACCAGGCCTGCTTTATCAGTCACGCCAATCAGCGTACCGGAGGAGTCAAACAGGTTGACCAGCATAAATGAGAAGATGACGCCAGCCAGGCCAAGGTTAAATGAACCGGCTAAATCAACGTTACCCACCACGGTGGCTACGCTCGGCGGCGCAGAAACGATACCGTGATACTGCACATCACCCAGCAGCCAGCCCAGCAGCGTAGTGACAACGATAGAGATCAGCACCGCCGCGTGAATGTTACGCGACGCCAGGATAGCAATGATAAAGAACCCCAGCACACCGAGCAGCACGCTGTGAGATGTCAGGTTACCAATGCTTACCAATGTGTCTTTATTCGCCACAATCACGCCTGCGTTTTTCAGGCCCATCATACCGATAAACAGACCTATGCCGCTGGTGATCCCCACGCGCAGACTCAGCGGGATATTGGCAATCATCCAGTAACGAACGCGGAAAAGGGTTAACAGCAACAGACCAACCGCGCCCCAGAATATGGTGCCCATACCAATCTGCCAGGAAAGGCCCATTGCGCCCACAACCACAAAAGCAAAGAAGGCGTTCAGCCCCATCGCCGGTGCCAGTGCGACCGGAAGATTAGCGACCAGCCCCATCAGAATGCTGCCAAATGCAGCGATCAGGCAGGTGGTCACAAAGACTGCGCTGGTGTCCATCCCCGCCACACCTAAAATCTGCGGGTTAACAAAAACGATATACACCATCGTCAGGAAGGTGGTGAAACCGGCGATCACTTCGGTGCGGGCCGAAGTTCCGTGCTCGCGCAGTTTAAACACGCGGTCGAGCAACCCCTGGCTTGATGCCTGGGTAGACTGTTGTTGGCTCATTATCTGTTTCCGGGTAAGGAAGGAAAATTCGTCGCTATCCTATACCAAAAAACGACGAAGTTGATGTCCGGCGCACATTTTTTTTCATCGAATTTACTTATACGGCAACGATTGCGCCCTGCAATCTGCGTTAAAAAAACGATAATCATGCACAGATACGTCAGCAATGTGCGCAGAACCGACCGGTAGTACCATTCTCTGCACCACCGGCCTTTTAACCCGTCGATCATGCCTGCGCCATCTGCCAGACAATTTTTAACATAAACTGCTTTGCCTTATTATCCGCCTCGTTTGTTTTAGCAACGGTTGTGGCCTCTCTCGCGGATCGCGTGCGCGCAAAATAAGGATTTATAACTATCTGATTTTCATCATTAACAATATATTTCTTATCAAGATTCTCAATAATTTCAACAAAACTGTCGGCATTATTTTTCAACATTTCCGGAACGAATTTTGGCGATTGCACAATTTCAAACACCGCCTGATAGTGCGCCAACCCAAGCGTTTCCTCCTCACTTAATCCAAGAAAATCGCCAATGGCTTGCCGGGGTACGACTTCCATAAAGGCATTGATATCCGGTGCCCCTTTCCAGGCGGTTAAAATATCCTTTAAAGGGATTTCGGCACCATACACTCCGGCATTCTGATAAATAAAGTCTTCTGTAGAGGCATAATGTGAGGTCTCATGCAGAATAAGTTTATGGGCGGGTAAATACTCATTACCGATATTAACGTATATCGTTCTGCTACTGTCGTTTGGGTATATTCTCCCCAGTACCGTGCGTGCATTAGGATCTGATCCGCTAAAAAAACAGAGTCGCGAAAAATTGTCCGCTTTTATTCCGTCCATCAACTCTATCATTAGCTTATTACGTGCAGAAATCGTTCGCAGTATATCGGTGACTTGCACTTCATCAAGCTCAGCCCACATGTTCCTGATATCTGCTTTCAGATTGTTTAATAATGCTTCATTGCCAGGTTGAAAAGCCTTATCAAAAATAAGTCCAGCTTTGCTGACCAACATATCGGCGGATTTGACGCCATTCACCATATTCTGCGCCCGATGAAATAAATCCCCTCCTTCAGCACCCAGTTTCTCCAGCTCTCTTAAACCGGGCATACCGTATCCATAAATGATATTACCTTCAGCCAGCATACTTGCCAGCGGTATGTAAGCATGCTGAGTGGCCGGGCTAAAACGTACATATGCGTTATTGACTTTTTGGTCGTAAGCAATATGTGAATCTCTGTATTGCCCGTCAGCCAGAATATTTGCTTGCTCGTGCATTTCAACAAACTCAATATATTCTTCAATATCTCCCTGAAAGAATAAATTTTTACCTTTTGAATAACTACTTTTAATTCCTAAATCGCCCAGCTTTTTTTTACCCAGGGTTTTACGCAGTTCATCGTAATAAAATTTATCCGCGAAATCTCTGGCATCTTTAAACACTGATGCAGATTGTGCAGATGATTTTTTCAGCGGCACTTGTGACGCTGACGTGAGGAATTTTCCATCATTGCTGAGAGCAAGATCTGAAAAATCATATTGCAACTGTTCTGCCGTAGGTTTCATAATTTTACCCCCAGGCAAAAATGCCGACAGAGAACTTTTACTGATCACATTACTTACCGATCCACGCACTGCTTTTTCGAGTCCACTTTCAGCATCGGCAGCAAGGGTACTTTTATTGATTTTTAGCGCACCGATTGCGTTGCGTGTTTTGTTTATCAGATTAATTTTTCTTATTGTATTGACGCCTTTGGCAAAATAATCGCTGATCCCCAGGACATCAGCAATCATCAGCCCAACATCAGCATCATTTAAAGGAAGCCCATCGATTAATTTACGAGCAGCTGCCGCCACAGAGGTTAAAGGCAAAGGGGCCGCATTTATAACCTCGCCAACAATATCTTCCTGATCATTATAAACTTCCTTCATGACTTCGAGAGATTCATTGAGCGAATCTTTAAATTGTTGACGGAAAATGTTCTCCACAGTATCGGTATCCGCAACATTAACGGACGTCTTTTGTAAAAGGATAAGATTCTTACGCGCCCAGGAGTAAATATCCTTATCTGCCGGAATATTAAGTTCGTTCGCATCCAGGACAAGGTAATCCGAAGAGAGTGTGGAATTATTAAAAGAATAATTTAACTCGCCGTCCAGTTGATAAAATAGTGACATACCGTTGCTGACCGCATTACGCCATTTTGCCATCTGTTCAGGTTTATCCCGATTTTTAAACTGATAATCCAGCGCCCAGGGTGCGAGATCTTTAACTACCGCAGGCAGCTTCGCTAAGCCTGGCTCCTGACTTGATGGCGGTAGCCAGGAAATAGCGCTTTGGCCACCCCAGGCAGCAGAAAGTAACATACTGTTATCCTGCATCACCACAATAAGGACGTCATTGCCCCTCGGTTGCTGACGAGTGCGATCGCGCACAAATAACGGTTGACCACACGGACGTTCAATATGCTTAAAAGAATATACAGCTTTGGGTTTTAAGCTTAACTGGCGAACATCAACACCTGACTTACGTATCCTTTGCCCGGTAATCACGGTGATGTCCGCTTCCATGTCAGCGGGCGTATAGCGGCTAAATTGTGCCGCAAATGACTCCAGAGAACGACCAGGGATCTCTGAGCGCTTCTTAATATCCGAGATGGAGAAATAGGTACCGGGAAGGTTATCGCCACTGGTAATAACTTCCGCAAAGGCCTCTTTTTGCTGATAAATATCAGTATATCTGGCCAGTAAAGTATTTAATCGGGAGATAGAAGCATAAGAAACTAATGCTTTAAGACGTAAGCTATTGCTTTCATTGTTAACAATATCGCTAAAATCCTTTCTTTTCCCGCTTGATTTATCTTTACCAAACCAGGGCAGCACATCCTGGGTAATATCGGTGAAAGAGGGATGATAAAAAATAACCCAATACAGCGAAGCGAGATTTTTCAAGTGGTATGCATCCGCCGTCTCTCCCGCAATATGCGCATTAAAAATATTCAGATACTCCTGTTTTTTTTCTGTCGTTAGCGCACCTTTTAGATTATAAAAGTGTTTGATTGCCGCTATTTTTACATCTTCGATATTTTTAACACCGTCTGCAGATTGTTCTTCCGGAAGGCAAAGTGAAACATATTTATTGTTAACCTTTTGGCATTTTTCAATAATTTCATCAATATAATTTATAACCTCAAAACGTTCTTTTAACTCAAGCTTAAGGTTTAACAATGAAATATTAATTTTCTTCAGGCGTAAATTATTTACATCAAAATCGATTTGACTTACCCCACTTTTATAAAGTTGAGACTCGACCAATTTTTTTTGTTTTTCAAGCTTTGTTATTTTTTCTGAAATTACACTTTCAGTGAACGTTTTGATATCATCATCGGCGCGCAGTGTCTTTGAAACAAAATCAAGAGCAAGGTTAAAATCTTCATGCAGAATAATGTCCTTTTCATCCTTGATATCATCCACATTTAACGGCGTACCTGGACTCTCCGTTAAGGCTTTGATGATTATTTTCTCCTTTTCATCAGGATTTTTCAGCGATAGCAACTTTACACCATACTCTAAATATTTAATGGTTTCGTTGTTATATTTTCCCAGGCTGTGTTTTTTTAGCCTGGCAAACTCACCGTTATGTAACAGCGCTTGTTCTGTGTTATTATTTATTTTAGTGAAATCAATACCAGAGAGTTTCGTTAACAATGATAAAGACCAGTCAGATCGCAAATTGCTATCATTCATAAAAGATTTAAGGGTTTTATCAGTAAAAAACTTAACTATATCACTTCGTTGTAAATTGAAATCTTGCTTACTTAATTTACCTTTGCAGAATTTATCCAGCGTAACATAAAGCTGTTCGTTCTTATTAGAGTATCGGGAGTTTTTTTTCGCCACCAGCCGCTGTAGTTCAGCGATAAAAGCTGTATTGCTGTTGTTAACGCTGGTTTGTTTTTTGATAAAATCTTTATCACTTAAAGTTCGAAGATAATTATCCAGTTGCTTATTAATGAGAGCCCGGTATTTTTTAGCCAGTTTGTTTTTGTCATCAGCCAGCGTGTTGTTAGACGCAAATTTCTCGACCTCATCACTATAGCCACTGCTGCCTCCTGCTTTATCAAGCGCATCATATGTTGTCAGTATCTTGCTTCTAACCGAATCAGCAAGAGATGTATTAACAGAATCTTCTCTATCAAAATAGTAAAGCCCACCAAACATGTTCTGCGCATTTTTTAATACCTGAGTAAGCGTATTGATGTACTTTCCGGTTTCTGATTCCTCATTCATAAAAGGAAGAGGAAGGTTTATCACTTTTTTTATTTCATCCAGGGTTTTATTATAAACACCGCTGATTATGTGTTGCGTATCATACTGATTATGATTGTCTGTAATATCTTTAGCGATTTTTTTATAAAGGCCAGATGTTTTGTCCAGCGCGGGCTGAGTAAGATAATCCAGCAGTTTTCGCTGCTCAGCTTCGTTTATGCCTGTCGTATGGTAAATAACGTCATCGATTTTATCAAACTCTTTAACAATATCTTGTTGATAATGATCTTTTACCCATTCACTGGAAATCTTAAGGCTGTTTTTCAGACGGGTGAACTTTAATATTTCATCTGTTTCAAAGTTGCCAAAATAACTGTACTTATCAAAATTCCTGACATGATTAAGCATTGAGTTGTACATATAAAAAATAGCGGTAGGTAGTTTGATATATGTTTCCTCTCCTCTTTTATACTCCACCTCTTTCTGCGACAGCACCTTTTGCAGAAGATTATCAATATAATCGTGAAAAGCGTTATCGACATCATGCTGGCATACCACTTGCAATAACTTATCTTTAAAGAAAGACTTAAACTCACCCTGTGTCATTAAAAAATTATTATTTACTGCGCCATCCGCAGAGAACGCTGACGCAGCCACCCGTTCATCAATATACTTATAATTGATGATATTACTGGCAGAATCGACATAGTTATAATTGTTTGCTACTTTAATAATAAGTTTTTCTATTTCCTCTCGCGAATAGATTTTCTCCGGCAATTCTTCATTATCTATCGCGGACAACGATGCCGTAACATACGCATTATTCTGTGCTGCTAAACGTAAATCATCCAGAACAACCGAACGAGGTATCCGTCTGCTGCCAGCAACAGGTTTCGCCGACGAAGGCGCTTTCTCTTCATGGGTAGCGCCTTGCAACGCTAGCGCAGCGGGGTAGGTCGCTACCTGAGCCAGTTCGGCAAGCTGCTTCCTTTCGTGTGATATTGCAGTTTGGCCAGCATGCACATTGCCGCCAATAACGCTTGCCGCCTGCCGCCACAGCGCAAACCCGCTTACCCAGAACAAATCGGCCGGTAGCCTGGAGACAGCACGCTGCAAAAATGCATCGCGATATTCTCCCCCTTCTGCCAGCCCGTACCCCGCAATGCCAAGTGCAACGAGAGTCTTAGGAAGCTGCGGCATTACCATTGAAACCAGACGGAAAGCCATCTGGTATATCTCACGCGCGCGATACTCTTCAAGTTGCGCGACGGGTCGTGTTTCGCCCGGCTTTACCTTCTTAATATTCCGCTGCGTCAGTTCCATCCTTAAAGGCGTGAGGAAGAGATTCAACAAACGCAGCGGGGAAACAAACGTTTTTTTGTACAGTGATAACATGCCTGCTGGCGAGCCGTGGATCAGCACGTTGTACAATAATCCGTATGTCAGGCGTTTTTCAGCCCAGGCCAGCGTATAGTCTTTTTGCGTTTTCGTACCGGCAAGATGCTCTTCTGCGGTTAAAGGCCAGGGTAATTGCTCCAGTTCAGTATCACGAATCGCCAGAGCCACCCGCTGGTGAAATAATTTACCCGCCGGATCGTCGTCTGTGGCAAACTTGCGAGCAAGTTGGCGGGTAATGTCTTCGATCATGCTTTGTTCCGCGCCTTGTTGCTTTAAACTGGCAAGCCACTCTCCGGCATCTTTCGCTATCATGCCTTCCGGCGGGTTATTATGCAGCCGGGTTCCGGTCGCGGCTTCCACCACATCTTTGAATCCTTTTTTGATGCTCTCCAGCTCGCCGCGAACCTCAGAAAGCGCCAGTTTGAGTTCGTCATTGCCAGGCGCCCAGACGGCATACCATGACGCCTGTTGTAAGGTATCGCCCGCCTTTACCAGGTTCATCGCCAGGCGAGACACTATTTTCCCCAGCGTGACCGAATTACCGACATATTCATCGCCTTTCTGATAGACCGCGATATCCTGCTTACCAAGCCGCCGGATTACCGCCTCGCCCGCTTTTTGAATATATGCCAAATCAATACTGCGGCACTTTTCGGCCGCCTGATCCCGGGACGCGTCATCGCTGACGCCGCGTTTACCGGCGGTCATTTCCAGCTGCCGACATGCCAGACGCAATTTTTCTGTTTCATTAAGCAGCGGCAGTACGGCCTGGTGAATGTCGCTATACAACGCTTTTTCTTGCGCACTTTGCCGGGTGTTGTCTTTTATGACCGGATAGCGCCGCGAACCTTTGCTGAGTAGCCCGGTGATGCCTTGCCAGTTGTTGCGAATGTCCAGCTGTAGCTTATCAAGCCATACATGGCCCTCATGGCTCGATACCCCCGTGGCAGCGGTCAGGCCGTTATCCAGCAAACCACAAATATCGCCCGCCGTTTTTTCCACATTATTCAGGGCGCTGATGACGCTCTGCTGGCGAAAATTGTGCTGCGCGTGTAAAGCGCTGTCTCTAAGTGATGCCGCAACAGATGTCAGCGTGCCGCTAAGTTCAGCCACAAGGTTGGGGAAACTGTTTTTTTCTGCGGGCGCATGAAGCAATGCCGACGTACTTAACACCTGGCTTGCAAGAGTGTGAGCGGCCTGAATTGCGCTCATCAAGCGCGTTTGCGCGTTATCTTCCGTTAATGCCAGCAGTTCGGCGTACAGCGCCGTTTCAGCGGAGTGAGAACCCGGCAGGGCGCGGATATTTTCACCGATGGCCTGGTGAATGGTTTTTTTTAGCCGCCCGGCTGCCTGTTGCAACAAGGCAGCATTTGCCCGCACGGGCGAGGCGATTTTTTTCAGCCTCAGGCAGTGCTCTTTTTCTTCGCGGGAAAGTTTCATAAAAGAGGTAGATGGCAGGCTGATATTGAGAGATTTTAATTTGTCGACGGGCAACATCTTTTGCGATAAACGCTGCGCCGCATGCGCCAGTTTCTTTCCCGGCACCGAAAGGCGTATGCCGTCATGGCTCAGCCATTGATCCCGGTTGCGAACCGGTTTTTTTATCTCATGCTCTGCGCTGCACATGACCACAAGACGCTTTTCCAGCTCTTGCGCAATCCTCTCAAGCGCAGTAGCCAGCTCGCCAGGAGCCGAAACAAAGCGGGTATCTTCACCAGGATCGCTCCAGGCAATAAGATGCCGGGTGGCTTTAACCACATCATTCAAGGTGCGAATCTGCTCTTTAAGCTCATCACGCACCGGCTGCTGGAGCTTCATCAGGCCGGTGGCATAAAAGTATTCGAGCCGCTCTTTTAGCGCGACCGGCTGCGGACAGGCATCAAGCAACTGGCGAACTTGCGCTTTGAGTTCTTCCTGTCCGTTGCATTTTCCGTTTAGCAACCGGCGTAAAGTACTTTCCTCCAGCGTATCTTTCAGTCCCTGGCGGGCCGCGCGCGTGGCGGCGAAGTGCTCTTGCCAGTCGGTTTTTAGCAGCAGATCGGGTAAGCGGCAAAAAGCGCTCACCAGACGCTGAATCACCTCCTTTCGCTGAGTCAGCGCCGCTCGCTGTGCCGGGGTTAGCGTTGTGTTTTCGTCCCACTGTTGAAGCTTTCTGCTCAGGTAATTGAGGGCCGGTAATTGCACGTTGAGCTGCTCAGCCTGCGGCGTATGTGCCAGCGTGGCGCTCAGCGCCTTTAAGAGCTTGTCCGTATCCTCAAAGTTGCTGCCATAACAAAGGTATTCCTTATACAGCGGAAGTTTTTCAGCCAATTTTTGTTTTGCCGCCTGATATAAGGTATCGACAGGCGTCTCTTCGGGTAAAACAGACGAAGCGGCAAGCGCAGGCGACGCGGCCTGGTTACTCACAGAGGTAAGCTGCGGCACCATTTTTCCGGTTTTTTGTGTTTGGCTGACGGTTTCAACAAGAGCACACGAAGTGCGGCTCACGGGGTATATTTTATCGAGCATCGTTAAAAATCCATTTTGTTGTAATTACGGGAAATATTCAGAGGTCTGGACGGAGCGGAGGGCAAATTGATTAAGCAAAGGGCAAACAGCGCAGCGCGTGACGTCTGGCCATTACAACCCAAAGCCAGAGAAACTTACGCCCATCAATTAGTGAAAGGAATTTTTAACAAATTGATTCTTTTGTGTATTTTAAAAAACGCTACATACAAGATACAAAAACCCCCTCAGGGCGAGGGGGCGGGAGGGTTACTCTTTGGGATCTTTTCCGGCGAGCAGCTTATCCAGCTCATCGCCGCCAACGTGACGGAAGTCTTGCCCTTTCACGAAGTAAAAAATGTATTCACAGATGTTCTGGCAACGGTCGCCGATACGCTCAATGGAGCGGGCGCAAAACAGCGCCGTCAGCACGCTTGGGATGGTTCGTGGATCTTCCATCATATACGTCATTAATTGACGGACGATGCCTTCGTACTCCTGATCCACTTTTTTATCTTCCCGGTAGATACGCACCGCTTCGTCCAGATCCATACGGGCAAACGCATCCAGCACATCATGCAGCATCTGCACCGTGTGGCGGCCCAGGGACTCCAGACTTACCAGCAGCGGCTGATGCTGCTGGGAAAATTTCTCCAGCGCCGTGCGGCAAATCTTATCCGCCACGTCACCGATGCGCTCAAGCTCGGCGATGGTTTTAATGATAGCCATCACCAGACGCAAATCACTCGCCGTCGGCTGACGCTTGGCGATAATACGCACACAGGCTTCATCGATGGCAACTTCCATCATATTGACCTGCTTATCACCCTCGACAACGCGCTTTGCCAGCTCGCTGTCCTGATTATGCATGGCGGTTATCGCATCAGAAAGCTGCTGCTCCACCATGCCACCCATGGTCATCACCTGAGTGCGGATGCTTTCCAGTTCAGCGTTGAACTGCCCGGAAATGTGTTTGTTAAGGTTGAGGTTGTCCATTGTTCAACTCCAGATGCCCGATAAATTTCACGTGATTAAGGTTGCGAAAACCTTTGCGGTTCGGGCATATCAACCGTAGCGCCCGGTAATATAGTCTTCGGTTTGTTTCTTCTTCGGCTTAGTGAACAGATCGTCCGTATTACTGAACTCAATAAGCTCGCCAAGATACATAAACGCGGTGTAATCGGAGCAACGCGCAGCCTGCTGCATGTTGTGCGTCACGATAACCACGGTGTAATCCTGTTTAAGCTCCGTAATCAGCTCTTCGATACGACCGGTTGAAATCGGGTCCAGCGCCGAGCACGGTTCATCAAGCAACAGCACTTCCGGGCGAATAGCGATACCACGAGCAATACACAGACGCTGCTGCTGACCACCAGAGAGAGAGTACCCGCTCTGATGCAGTTTATCCTTCGTTTCGTTCCATAATGCGGCCTTGGTCAACGCCCACTGCACGCGCTCGTCCATTTCTGCGCGGGAGAGTTTTTCGAACAAGCGCACGCCGAAAGCGATGTTGTCATAAATCGACATCGGGAACGGCGTCGGCTTCTGGAACACCATCCCGACCTTCGCGCGCAGCAGCGCGATATCCTGGGTATTGGTAAGAATGTTGTCGCCATCCAGCAGGATTTCGCCTTCGGCGCGCTGCTCAGGATAGAGCTCGAACATTTTGTTAAAGGTACGCAGCAGCGTAGATTTACCGCAGCCAGACGGGCCGATAAAGGCTGTTACCTGATTTTTGGCAATGTCCAGGCTGATGTTTTTCAGTGCATGGAATTTGCCGTAGTAGAAGTTCAAATCACGAACCTGAATTTTTCCCGGCGTGGTATCAACCATACTCATTTATTTCATTCCTCAACTCGGCGCCGCGTTGGCCGCGCCGCAAAAATTAACCGTGTTTATTCTTCGCAAAAATAACGCGCGCCAGAATATTCAGCAGCAGTACGCAGAGCGTGATAAGTAGCACCCCGGCCCAGGCCAGCTGCTGCCACTCAGCAAATGGACTCATAGCGAATTTAAAAATAGTCACCGGCAGGTTGGCGATGGGCTGCATCATGTCCGTGCTCCAGAACTGGTTAGAGAGCGCGGTAAACAGCAGCGGCGCGGTTTCCCCGGCGATACGCGCAACAGCGAGCAGCACGCCGGTGATGATCCCGGAAATCGAAGCTTTCAGGGTAATCGCCGAGATCATTTTCCACTTCGGTGTCCCCAGGGCGTAAGCCGCTTCGCGCAGGCTGTCCGGCACCAGTTTGAGCATATTCTCTGTGGTGCGAATAACGATAGGCACCTGCAGCAGCGCCAGCGCGATCACGCCCGCCCAGCCAGAGAAGTGCTGCATCTGCGCAACCACAATGGTGTAAACGAACAGACCGACGACGATGGAAGGCGCGGACAACAGAATGTCGTTGATAAAACGGATCACTTCAGCAAGCAGCGATTTTCGGCCATATTCCGCTAAATAAATCCCCGCCATGATACCCAGCGGCGTCCCGATAGCCGTCGCCCACAGGATCAGCAGGCCGCTGCCTGCCAGGGCGTTTGCCAGACCGCCACCTGCTGTATTCGGCGGCGGCGTCATTTCGGTAAACAGGGCCAGCGACATGCCATCAAAACCACGCGCGAGCGTTGAGAGCAAAATCCAGATAAGCCAGAACAGACCAAACGCCATGGTTGCCATGGAGAGTGTCAGTGCGACACGGTTTTTCATGCGGCGCTTAGCCTGCATCTTACGGCGCGATTCAGCCAGCTGCGCGGTACTCTGCAATTCGAGTGTCGCCATTAGCGCGCCCCCTCGTTTTTCGCCAGTCGCATGATCATAATTTTAGAGAATGCCAACACGATAAAAGTAATCACAAACAGGATCAGGCCGAGCTCCATCAGCGCTGCAACATGCAGGCCGGATTCCGCTTCGGCAAATTCATTCGCCAGCGCAGAGGTAATACTGTTGCCAGGCATATACAGCGATGGGCTGTCGAGCTGGTAGGTGTTACCGATAATAAAGGTCACCGCCATGGTTTCACCCAGCGCGCGCCCAAGACCCAGCATGACGCCACCAATGACCCCGTTTTTCGTGAACGGCAGCACGATGCGCCAAATCACTTCCCAGGTGGTGCAGCCAATACCGTAGGCCGACTCCTTCATCATCACCGGTGTTTGTTCAAATACATCACGCATTACCGCCGCAATGTAGGGAATAATCATAATGGCGAGGATCACGCCAGCCGCCAGGATACCGATACCAAACGCCGGGCCGGAGAACAAAGCGCCAATGAATGGAATGGCGGAGAGCACGTTGCCCACCGGCTCCTGGAAGTAAGTGGCGAACAGCGGAGCGAAGATAAACAACCCCCACATGCCGTACACGATACTGGGGATGGCGGCCAGCAGCTCAATAGCAATACCGAGCGGGCGCTTCAGCCAGTTCGGCGCCAGCTCCGTCAGAAACAGAGCAATACCGAAGCTCACCGGAACGGCAATCAGCAGCGCAATAAAGGAGGTGACCACGGTGCCGTAAATAGGCACCAGCGCGCCATAGATATCGTTCGGTGCATCCCACTGTTTGGTCCACAAGAAAGAGAAACCAAACTTCTGGATGCTTGGCCATGCGGAGAAAATCAGCGAAATAATGATGCCGCTAAGCAGCAATAACACAATCAGCGCAGCCAGTCGGACCAGCGCGCTGAATAACATGTCACCTTTTTTACCCGGCGGGTTAAATGCAGGCTTGGTTGCAGCCATAAATTACTCTTCAGTTTAACGTCTTACGAATTTGCCCGGAGAAGCTTACATCGCCGGGCATACAGAGATTCTGTAAGGCGAGCGGTGTAAGCGCCACTCGCCATATTCTTCAAAAATCTGCTCTTAGTACAGCGCTTTACCGCTGCTGTCTTTCACGTTAGTTTTCCAGGCCGCGCGAACCTGCTCAACCACGCTGTCCGGCAGGGTTGCATAGTCCAGCTCGTTAGCCTGTTTGCTGCCGTCTTTGTAAGCCCAGTCAAAGAATTTCAGGATTTCAGCGCCTTGCTCCGGTTTAGCCTGCTCTTTGTGCACCAGAATAAAAGTGGTGGAGGTAATCGGCCACACATCATCACCTTTCTGGTTAGTCAGGTCCTGAGCGAAGGATTTGCTCCAGTCGATATTTTTTGTCGCGTTAGAGAAGCTCTCTTCCGTCGGGCTAACGGCTTTACCATCAGCAGAGATAAGCTTGGTATAGGTCAGGTTGTTCTGCTTAGCGTAAGCATATTCAACATAACCGATTGAACCCGGCAGACGCTGTACGAAAGCCGCGATACCGTCATTACCTTTACCGCCAAGACCAGTCGGCCAGTTAACGGTGGAGCCGGAACCGACTTTAGATTTCCACTCTTCGTTAACTTTTGCCAGGTAGCTGGTGAACACGAAAGAAGTACCGGAACCGTCAGCACGGCGCACAATAGCGATGTTCTGTGAAGGCAGTTTCAGGCCAGGGTTGAGTTTAGCAATTGCTGCGTCATCCCATTTTTTGATTTTGCCCAGGTAGATATCACCCAGCGTTTTACCGTCCAGTACCAGCTCACCGGCTTTCACGCCAGGAACGTTGATAGCCAGCACGATACCGCCAATCACGGTCGGGAACTGGAACAGGCCTTCCTGAGCCAGTTTTTCATCAGACAGCGGCGCATCAGAAGCACCAAAATCAACGGTTTTAGCAATGATCTGTTTTACGCCGCCAGAAGAACCGATGCTCTGGTAGTTGATTTTATTACCCGTTTCTTTCTGGTAAGTATCAGCCCATTTGGCATATACCGGGGCCGGGAAAGAGGCGCCCGCACCCGTCAGACTTGCAGCCGCGTTAACAGTAAAAGCACTCAGGGAAAAAGTCGCGGCGACAACAGTTGCGACAGTGGTACGCATAACGTTCATAATGTCTCCTGCCAGGGATCGTAAATTGTTGTTTGAGTTGCTACTCGGAGCAAAATAGGACACTTTGATGACAGTTATATGCAATGATTGTTACTGTTTAATGACAACGCAGAAAAATCATTGCCGCGACAAGTAAAAATGATTTAAATCAAGCAATTGAGTCTGGTTAGCAAAAGAAAATTTCAGGCATATTTTCTTTTTGTGACATTAAAAAAGTAGCTGAAGCTGGCAAGAAGTCACAACAAAAAGCGATAAAAAATAGCCGTATATCGTGTTATTTATGTTTCGGCTGCGTTAATGCCAGGCGGCGAAATTGCGCGATTTTTACTGACACGCGCCATTGCATCAGTTTCGTTAATTCCGGCCCGTTCATAATTTGCCTTGCCAGCCACAACAGTAGCCCGCTTGCCGTCCATAACCCCAGCGAGAGCCATGAAAATGGCAAAAACAGCAGCCATCCTGCCATCAGCAGATGATAAAGACATAACAAAGACCAGATGCTGAGAAACAGACGCAGGGATAAGGCGCGTGCTTTTGTCACGCCGGACAACGCAATAGCGAGCAATACAAACACAGTGACGCCCGCGATAAACGCCCGGCCGCCGTCCTGAATGATGGCGAGACAGAGAGTGCTCAGCAGCAAAGCATAAAATAACGTGATGGCGCTGGCGAAATAGGTCGCCACGCCAATGTAATACGCCTTCGGCATTTCGCGAAACCTCTGCGCGGTTTCCTTCAGGCGGGCCAGTTTTCGTCCGGCGATCTGTTCATCAACGGTTTGACAGTAATCAATCAGCGCCAGGAGATCAGTGCCAGCAATATGTTGCCATAAATTCATTATCATCCCGAATATATTTATCTCCGGCCGTGCCGAAAAAAGCGTACTTTTTGCCGCCTGTATCCAGGCAACGCCTTAGCTCTGTATCTTCTTTATATATAAGATATTTAAGATAATAGTCCGGAAAAAACATCTTACCGAAGCGATGTTTTCATGCTACGTTGCAAAGGCAGGTATGTCTGCAAAACATTGAGGATTAAAGGATGCGTAAGTCTTCTGTTTTGGCCATTTGCTGTCTCGCGCTGTTCCCCGCCGTACCGAGTCATGCGGAGGTCGTGGTTTCCTCCAGCTCGGATTACTATTCTGATTCGTTGCTGGTTTATAAGGGGACAGATAAATCCGGCGCGCAAGAACTTGCTGTCAGAGGCGATTTGTCTATACGTAGCCTGAAAGAGGTGGTGGATAAATTTCCGGAGCAAACCCGGAATTTAAGTGACCTGCAACGAACGGTCGAAGAGCAGAGAAGAGAAAATAACAGTCTGAAAAGCAGCAACGAAGCTTTGAGCCGTAAAGTGGATGATTTGCAGCGCAACCTTGATGAACTGAAGCGTTCGGTGAGCGATCTCAGCAGCAAAATCAAATAATTAAGAAAAGAGGATGCCGCCTGGCATCCTCTTTATGGTTACGGATTATTCCACCGTCACCGACTTCGCCAGGTTGCGCGGCTGGTCAACATCAGTGCCTTTAATCAGCGCCACGTGGTACGCCAGCAGCTGCAGCGGCACGGTGTAGAAGATAGGCGCAATCACCTCTTCAACATGCGGCATATCAATAATGTGCATATTGTCGCTGCTGCTAAAACCAGCATCCTGATCGGCAAAGACGTACAGAACACCGCCACGGGCGCGCACTTCTTCGATATTGGATTTCAGTTTTTCCAGCAGTTCATTGTTAGGCGCGACAACAATCACCGGCATATCCGCATCGATCAGCGCAAGAGGGCCATGCTTCAGCTCGCCCGCTGCGTATGCTTCTGCGTGGATATAGGAGATTTCTTTCAGCTTCAGCGCGCCTTCCAGCGCAATCGGATACTGATCGCCACGGCCCAGGAACAGCGCGTGATGCTTGTCAGAGAAATCCTCCGCCAGCGCTTCAATGCGCTTATCTTGCGACAGCATCTGCTCGATGCGGCTAGGCAGCGCCTGCAAACCGTGCACAATATCGTGCTCGATAGATTCGCTCAGCCCTTTCAGGCGGCTCAGTTTCGCCACCAGCATCAGCAACACGGTTAACTGAGTGGTAAATGCTTTGGTCGAGGCCACGCCAATTTCGGTACCGGCTTTGGTCATCATCGCCAGATCGGACTCACGCACCAACGAGGAGCCCGGCACGTTACAAATCGCCAGCGAACCCAGGTAGCCCAGCTCTTTCGACAAACGCAGCGCCGCCAGCGTATCCGCAGTTTCACCGGATTGCGACAGCGTAATCATCAGGCTGTTGCGCCGCACGGCGGATTTGCGATAACGGAACTCGGAGGCAATTTCCACATCGCACGGCACACCGGCCAGCGCTTCAAACCAGTAACGCGACACCATCCCGGAGTTATAAGACGTTCCGCAAGCAACAATCTGAATATGCTCAACTTTTGCCAGCAGATCGTTAGCGTTCGGCCCCAACTCGCTTAAATCCACCTCACCGTGGCTGATGCGCCCGGTCAGGGTATTTTTAATGGCGTTCGGCTGCTCATAGATCTCTTTTTGCATATAGTGGCGATAGATGCCTTTATCGCCCGCATCATATTGCAGATTGGACTCGATCTCCTGGCGCTGTACAGGCTGACCAGATTTAGTAAAGACCGCGACGCTGCGGCGCGTCACTTCGGCGATATCCCCCTCTTCGAGGAAGATAAAACGACGCGTAACCGGCAACAATGCCAGTTGGTCAGACGCGATAAAGTTCTCGCCCATACCCAAACCGATAACCAGCGGGCTACCGGAGCGGGCAGCGAGCAGAGTGCCAGGATCGCGGGTATCCATAATCACGGTGCCATAAGCCCCGCGCAGTTGGGGAATAGCGCGGAGTACGGCTTCACGTAACGTTCCGCCTTGCTCCAGCTCCCAGTGCACCAGATGCGCGATGACCTCCGTATCTGTTTCAGACACGAATTCATAACCGTGTGATTTAAGGAGTTCCCGCAACGGTTCGTGGTTTTCGATGATGCCGTTATGCACCACCACAATATGTTGAGAAACGTGGGGGTGCGCGTTACCTTCGGAAGGTTCACCGTGCGTTGCCCAACGGGTATGCGCGATACCGGTTCCGCCGTGCAAAGGGTGCTCCTCTGCTGCCTGGGCGAGCATTTGTACTTTACCGAGACGACGCAGGCGGGTCATGTGCCCTTCGTTGTCAACCACTGCCAGACCGGCAGAGTCATATCCACGGTATTCCAGACGACGTAAACCTTCGAGAAGGATTTCTGCAATATCACGCTGCGCGACTGCGCCAACAATTCCACACATAGATTTAGATTCCGATTTTGGCTTTTCGCCAGCTGTTGTCGGTCAACCTGTATTCCCCGAGCCTTGTAGAGAGTGGGGTTATTTTTTATAGGTACTGCCTGTTGGGCGGGGGAATTATGGTTTCCCCTCAACCCGAAAAAATTCTATTTCTTTACCGGGCGACGCCAGCCCTGTTTTTGAGTCTGACGCACGCGGCTGATAGCCAGTTCGTTTTCGCCAACATCACGCGTCAGCGTTGTGCCTGCGGCAATGGTAGCGCCTTTGCCGATAGTCACCGGCGCGACCAGCTGGCTGTCGGAACCGACAAACACATCATCACCAATAATGGTTTTATGTTTGTTGGCACCATCATAATTACAGGTGATAACACCTGCGCCAACATTAACGTTATCACCGATTTCCGCATCACCCAGGTAGGTCAGATGCCCGGCTTTCGAGCCTTTCCCCAGGCGTGCTTTCTTCATCTCAACAAAGTTGCCGACATGCGCGCCCGCCAGCAACTCAGCGCCAGGACGTAAGCGTGCAAACGGCCCGATGGTGCAGCCGGTTTCAAGACGCGCATCTTCGACCACGCTATAAGGGCTGATAACGCAATCGTCGCCAATCTCGCTGTTTTTAATAACGCAGCCCGCACCGATCACGACACGATTACCGAGCCTGACATCACCTTCAATGATGACATTAGCATCGATTTCCACATCCCGCCCATGAGCAAGCGTACCGCGCAAGTCAAAACGCGCCGGATCGCGCAGCATAACGCCTGCCAGCAACAGCTTTTCGGCCTGCTCAGCCTGATAGGCCCGCTCAAGGCGAGAGAGTTGCAGGCGGTTGTTCACCCCTTCCACCTCGCTCAGGCGCTGTGGATGCACGGCAACGATGTCGCGCCCTTCCTGATAAGCCAGACCGATAATGTCGGTAATGTAATATTCACCCTGCGCATTATTATTGGTGAGCTTACTCAACCAACGTTTCAAATCTGCGCCGTTGGCGACCAGAATACCGGTATTGATTTCCTGAATTTGTAGCTGGGCTTCGCTGGCATCTTTTTGCTCAACAATACCGGTGACGACACCGTTATCGCGCGTGATACGGCCATACCCTGTCGGGTCATCGAGTTTCACCGTCAATAACCCTATACCGCCCTGCGGTTTCGCCGCCAGCAGGCGTTGCAGCGTCTCAACCGAGATCAGCGGCACGTCGCCATACAGCATCAGAATATCTTCGTCGTCGGCAAACCCGGGAGCCGCTTGTTGCATGGCGTGACCGGTGCCGAGCTGTTCAGCTTGCAGCACCCAGTTGAGTTTATCGCCCGTCAGGCGCTCTTTGAGTAAATCGCCGCCGTGACCATAAACGAGATGAACGTGGTTTGCGCCAAGAGTATTGGCAGCATCAATGACATGCTGAACCATCGCTTTGCCTGCAAGGGTATGCAGCACTTTTGGAAGGTCGGAATACATGCGTGTACCTTTGCCTGCGGCAAGGATCACTACGCTTAAATTTGTGTTCAACATACGCGTCCTGACTGTCACTGGAGTGAGAAGTTAACCTGTTTCACTTTGAAAATTCTACATATTTTGTAGCATGAAATGGGCTGCTGATAAAACGACCAGCGCGACGAAATACAAGCCCTTTGACAGCTATTTTAACGCCAGAGCCGAACGGTTGATCGTGAAAAAATAGCGACATTTCTCTTTGTTGCTCAATCATACAAGGGGTTAGCCCTTATTTTCCTGATTGAATAAAGGTTAAACAAAAACAAAACGCTGTTTTAATCATCGAAGAGTGTGACGCACAAAAAAGAAACAGCGTTTCAAGTTGATGATAATAGCCAGCAATCATTAATCAGGAGAATAAAAAATGAATTATAAGATACCTCTGGCACTTAGCATTTGCAGTTCACTTATTTCAGCATATTCACTGGCTGCACCGACCCCGGCCTGGCACGCTATCGCTTTCGGGCAATCGACTGACCTTAACTTTTCATCAAATGTGCTGCCGGAAAAGATTGGCGTCAATGATGTCACTCTCGACGGCAAGAAACTCGCGGTCGATGAAAAAGCCGACCTCGCAAAACCTTTCACCATTGAGAGCCGTGGCGGCAAAATAGGCAATTCGCACGATGGGCTGACCTTCTTTTATACCACGCTTCCCATACAGGAAAATTTTGTCTTGCAGGCAACCATTCGCGTGGATCAATTCGGCCCGGAGAATGGTGCAAAGCCCGCCGCGCAGGAGGGCGCCGGGTTACTGGTGCGCGATATTATTGGTATCCCGCGCCAGCAACCGTTGAAAGAAGGCTATGAAGAGTTTCCTGCGGCATCGAACATGGTGATGAACGCCATCATGACGCAGGATAAAAAAGATCATTTCCGCGTCAAAATGCAGGCAATTTCCCGCGAAGGGATTAGCCAGCCGTGGGGAAATTCAGGGGCGCAAATTACCAAACAGAGCTATCGCGAAGAGATAGATTTGCGCCAGACGCCGACATTCCGCCTGAAGCTTGAGCGCACTAATGACGGTTTTATCAGCTCATGGGCCCCGCAGGGCAGTGACCAGTGGGTGAGTAAAACGATCCCGCGCGCGGATCTCATCGCCGTGCAAAATAAAGAACATTATTACGTGGGCTTCTTTGCTGCGCGTAATGCAAAAATTACCGTCAGTGAGGCGTCACTCACCACCAGCACGGCGCAAACTGTCGTGTCTGAACCCTGGCAAGCTAAACCGCTGCCGACCATCGTCCAGGTGGCTTCTCCCGCCAAAACCACCAGCGAAAACTATACGTTACAGGCACGCGCCAACATTGACGGCCAGTTTAACGTGCGGCAAAACGAAGTGGTGATCGGTAATGAAAAATCGATAAAAGCGGGTGAGATGTATACCCTTCCCACCACTATTAAGGAAGCGACGGCATCTTATGTGCTGACGTTTACCCCTGCCAGCGGCGAGCCGGTAAGCCAGACCATTAACGTGGAGAAAATCGCCGGGCCAACGGCTAATCAGCTGTACGTTGCGGCGGATGGTACGCCTGACGGCAAAGGAACGGCGGCCTCGCCGTTAGATTTATCTTCAGCCATTAATCTGCTCGCGCCTGGCGGTACGTTGCTTTTGAAAGCAGGCGATTACGCACGCGCAGAGATCCCTCTGACGGCCAGCGGCCTGCCAGGGAAGCTAAAAACACTGCAAGCAGAAGGGAAAGTGGTGATTCGCGGTTTGCTGGTGGATGCCAATTTCTGGCACATCAAAGGGATCGACGTGACGGAGAAAAGCCTGCGCGTGCAGGGTAGCCATAACCTGATTGAAAAAGTTGTCGCCTGGCGCAACGACGATACCGGTATTCAAATCTCTTCGCCGGAGAAAATTGGCCGTGCGCTATGGGCAAGTCATAACAGAGTTATCGACTCGGAATCCTGGGGAAATGAAGATCCGGGCAAAATTAACGCCGACGGATTTGCGGTGAAGATGCGCGTGGGCGAGGGCAATCGTCTGGAAAGATGCTACTCCCACGACAACATTGATGACGGCTTTGACCTGTTTAACAAAATCGAAGACGGAGCCAATGGCGTTGTGGTGATCGAGGATTCTATTGCCCGCAACAATACCAGCAACGGCTTCAAGCTGGGTGGAGAGGGGCAGCCGGTCGCGCATGAAATTCGCAACAGCAAAGCCACGGGCAACCATCTGGATGGTTTTACCGATAATTTTAACCCCGGCAAGTTAGTCGTTGAAAACAATATTGCTGCTGATAATCAACGCTTTAACTTTATTTTCCGCGCCAGCCCTTATGGCGATGCGTCTACACAGGGTGTATTTCGCGGCAATGTGTCGTTACGTAGTAATCCGGGAAAATATGACGATGCGGTGGTGGGGAATATAGACGCGACAAATTATTTTATCGTCGATGGCAAAAGCATGAATAAAGCAGGGAGAATCATGGACAGCAAGGCTGTGCTGGCAGAGCTGAAAATGTAGCAGGATGGCGCTCGCTTACCATCTCATAGTAAGCGCAGCGCCACGTCGCGTCGCGTATTAGTGATTGAACGTACCGAAGGAAACGTTCATGTTGCTAAAGAGTGCGATGATTTTGTTGATCAGTTTCATGATGGTGTCCGTTATTGTCAGAATTAATTTTGTGATGAACTTCACAAAAACAAGTCTACGCCTCATTTTTTAACCGATCAACATTTTTGTGATGTGTGTCACAAAATAAATAAACTAACGTTTCAGTTTTATTTTTCCTGAAACGCAGCCATAAAAAAAGCCAGCCTGATAACAGACTGGCTTTTTCAGTTGCAAGCCGGGTTACATCGCTTTTTTGGTCAACTCGATAACACGCAGTTTCGCAATAGCTTTCGCCAGCTCCGCAGACGCCTGAGCGTAATCCACGTCACCGTGAGAAGATTTAATGTGCTCTTCAGCTTTACGCTTCGATTCCAGGGCTCGCGCTTCGTCGAGATCCTGACCACGAATAGCGGTATCAGCCAGAACGGTCACGTTGCCAGGCTGCACTTCAAGAATGCCGCCGGACAGATAGATAAACTCTTCATGACCGTGCTGTTTCACGATGCGGATCATACCAGGCTTAATGGCGGTGAGCAGCGGCGCGTGGCCTGGGTAGATACCCAGTTCACCCTCGATGCCCGTTACCTGGATTTTCTCGACCCGCCCGGAGAACATCTGTAACTCCGCGCTGACGACATCCAGGTGGTAAGTCATTGCCATATCACCCTCCGATTAAGGCGTTAAAGTTTTTTGGCTTTTTCCACGACTTCGTCGATAGAACCGACCATATAGAACGCCTGCTCCGGCAGGTGATCGTATTCGCCTTCCATGATGCCTTTAAAGCCACGGATGGTGTCTTTCAGGGAAACGTATTTACCTGGTGAACCGGTGAATACTTCCGCAACGAAGAACGGTTGGGACAGGAAGCGCTGGATCTTACGAGCGCGAGCTACCACCAGTTTGTCTTCTTCAGACAGTTCATCCATACCAAGGATGGCGATGATGTCTTTCAGTTCCTGGTAACGCTGCAGAATAGACTGCACGCCACGAGCAACATCATAGTGTTCCTGACCAACAACCAGCGGGTCCAGCTGACGGCTGGTGGAGTCCAGCGGGTCAACGGCCGGGTAGATACCCAGAGAAGCAATCTGACGGCTCAGTACCACGGTTGCGTCAAGGTGCGCAAAGGTGGTGGCTGGTGACGGGTCAGTCAAGTCATCCGCAGGTACGTATACCGCCTGAACAGAGGTGATGGAGCCGGTTTTGGTGGAGGTAATACGCTCCTGCAGCACGCCCATCTCTTCTGCCAGCGTCGGCTGGTAACCTACCGCTGAAGGCATACGGCCCAGCAGTGCGGATACTTCAGTACCGGCGAGGGTATAACGGTAGATGTTGTCAACGAACAGCAGAACGTCACGACCTTCGTCACGGAACTTCTCTGCCATGGTCAGACCGGTCAGCGCAACGCGCAGACGGTTTCCCGGCGGCTCGTTCATCTGGCCATACACCAGGGATACTTTGTCGATAACGTTAGAGTCGGTCATCTCGTGGTAGAAGTCGTTACCCTCACGAGTACGTTCACCCACGCCCGCAAACACAGAGTAACCGGAGTGCTCGATTGCAATGTTACGAATCAGCTCCATCATGTTTACGGTTTTACCTACACCCGCACCACCGAACAGACCAACTTTACCGCCCTTCGCGAACGGACACATCAGGTCGATAACCTTGATGCCGGTTTCCAGCAGTTCCTGTGAGTTAGACAACTCTTCGTAAGTCGGAGCAGGGCGGTGAATAGCCCAACGCTCTTCTTCACCGATCTCGCCTTTCATGTCGACCGGCTCGCCCAGTACGTTCATGATGCGGCCCAGAGTGGCTTTACCCACCGGGACTTCAATCGGGTGCTCAAGGTTTTTCACTTCCAGACCGCGACGCAGGCCGTCGGAAGAACCCATTGCGATAGTACGAACAATACCGCCGCCGAGCTGCTGCTGCACTTCCAGCACCAGACGATCGTTACCATTTTGCACCTCAAGAGCATCGTACACGCGCGGTACGGCATCCTGAGGGAATTCGACGTCAACTACGGCGCCGATTACCTGGACAATTTTTCCAGTAGCCATCTTGAATCCTCTACGAATTAACCTGGTTATACCGCGGATGCACCACCGACGATCTCGGTGAGTTCCTGAGTAATGCTGGCCTGACGAGCCTTGTTGTATACCAACTGCAGCTCTTTAATCAGGCTGCCACCATTATCGGTCGCGGCTTTCATCGCCACCATACGTGCGGCCTGCTCGCTGGCCAGGTTTTCCACAACACCCTGATAAACCTGCGACTCGACGTAACGGCGCAGCAGGGTATCCAGCAGCGCTTTCGGATCGGGTTCGTACAGATAATCCCAAGCCTTATGCTTCAACTCTTCATCTTCTGCAGCCGGCAGCGGCAGCAGCTGAGTGATGGTCGGAGCCTGAGACATGGTGTTGATAAATTTGTTGCTGACAATATAAAGCTTGTCCAGACGACCTTCGTCATAGGCCTGCAACATCACTTTAACCGGGCCGATCAGTTCGGACAGGGAAGGGTTATCCCCCATGCCTGTCACCTGTGCGACAACATTGCCGCCAACAGAATTGAAGAACGCGACGCCTTTTGAGCCGATCATTGCGAGTTCGCTCTGAACGCCTTTATCAGACCATTCTTTCATATCCGCCAGCAGTTTCTTGAACAGGTTAATGTTCAAGCCACCGCACAGACCACGGTCGGTCGACACCACCAGGTAGCCCACGCGCTTAACGTCGCGTTCTTCCAGGTACGGGTGCTTATATTCCAGATTCCCGTGAGCAAGGTGACCAATCACTTTGCGCATGGTATCTGCATAAGGACGGCTGGCCGCCATTCTGTCCTGCGATTTACGCATTTTGGAAGCGGCGACCATCTCCATCGCTTTAGTGATCTTTTGCGTGTTCTGGACGCTTGCGATCTTACTACGTATCTCTTTTGCGCCGGCCATGAGCTTCTCCTCAATGCCTTGCGGCCTGCCCTAAGGCAAGCCGCCAGACGTTACCAGGACTGGGTTGCTTTAAAGGAGTCGAGGATGCCTTTCAGCTTGCCTTCGATCTCGTCGTTATAGCCACCGGTCTGGTTGATCTCTTGCATCAGCGGAGCGTGGTCACGGTCAACGTAAGCCAGCAGAGCGGCTTCAAAGCTACCGATTTTCGCCAGTTCAACATCCGCCAGGTAACCACGTTCAGCCGCGAACAGAACCAGAGCCTGCTGCGCAACGGACATCGGCGCATACTGTTTCTGTTTCAGAAGCTCGGTCACTTTCTGACCGTGGTCGAGCTGTTTACGGGTTGCATCGTCAAGGTCGGAAGCAAACTGAGAGAACGCCGCCAGTTCACGATACTGCGCCAGCGCGGTACGAATACCACCGGACAGTTTCTTCATGATCTTGGTCTGCGCTGCACCACCTACACGGGATACGGAAATACCCGGGTTTACCGCAGGACGAATACCGGCGTTAAACAGGTTGGATTCCAGGAAGATCTGACCATCGGTAATCGAAATTACGTTAGTCGGAACGAACGCGGAAACGTCACCTGCCTGCGTTTCGATAATCGGCAGCGCGGTCAGAGAACCGGTTTGACCTTTCACTTCACCTTTGGTGAAGTTTTCAACGTATTCCACGTTAACGCGCGCAGCACGCTCCAGCAGACGGGAGTGGAGATAGAATACGTCGCCCGGGTAAGCTTCACGTCCAGGCGGACGGCGAAGCAGCAGGGAGATCTGGCGATATGCAACAGCCTGTTTAGACAGGTCATCATAAATGATCAGCGCATCTTCGCCGCGATCGCGGAAATATTCGCCCATTGCGCAACCGGCATACGGCGCCAGGTATTGCAGTGCAGCGGATTCAGACGCGGTTGCAACAACAACGATGGTGTTAGCCAGCGCGCCGTGCTCTTCCAGTTTACGCACCACGTTAGAGATGGTGGACGCTTTCTGGCCGATAGCAACATAGATACATTTGATGCCGGAATCACGCTGGTTGATGATGGCATCAATAGCCAGCGCGGTTTTACCGGTCTGACGGTCACCGATGATCAGCTCACGCTGCCCACGACCGATTGGGATCATGGCGTCAACGGATTTGTAACCTGTCTGCACAGGCTGATCAACCGACTGACGATCGATTACGCCCGGTGCGATAGCTTCGATAGCGGAGAAGCCGTCGTTATCAACCGGACCTTTACCGTCGATTGGCGCACCCAGGGTGTTCACCACGCGACCCAGCAGGCCACGGCCTACCGGTACTTCAAGAATACGGCCAGTACACTTAACTTTCATGCCTTCGGCAAGGTCAGCATACGGACCCATTACAACCGCACCAACGGAGTCGCGCTCCAGGTTCAGTGCGATAGCGTAACGGTTACCCGGCAGAGAAATCATCTCGCCCTGCATTACATCGGCCAGGCCGTGAATGCGGATAACACCGTCGCTTACAGAAACAATAGTACCTTCGTTGTGAGCTTCACTCACAACATTGAACTGAGCAATGCGCTGCTTGATCAGTTCGCTGATTTCGGTGGAATTCAGTTGCATGCTCCAGTCCCCTTAAGACTGCAAGACGTCTGCAAGGCGCTCAAGACGGCCGCGTACGCTACCATCAATGACCATATCACCCGAACGGATGATAACGCCTGCCATTACAGACTTATCGATTTTGCAATTCAGCTTCACTTTGCGTGACAGACGTTTTTCCATCGCTGCGCTGATTTTCGTAAGCTGTTCTTCACTCAGTGCGGACGCGGAAGTTACCTCAACTTCTGCGGTAGCCTCGCTGGCTGCACGCAATTGAACAAACTGCTCAAGAACCTCAGGGAGCACCTGCAAACGCCCATTTTCAGCCATCACCCGAATCAGGTTCTGACCATTGGCGTCCAGCTGCTCACCACATACTGCGATAAACGACTCAGCGAGCGTTTCCGGTGCCAGCGCACCGGAGAGAAGCTCTGCCATTTGTTCGTTTTTCGTCACCTCAGCGGCAAACGCCAGCATATCCTGCCAGCGGTCTACGCTCTGGTGTTCGACGGCAAAGTCAAAAGCTGCTTTGGCGTAGGGGCGAGCTACCGTTACAAATTCAGACATCAGCCCCTCCCTCCTTACAGTTCAGCGACCAGTTTATCCACGATGTCGCTGTTAGCAGCTTCATCCACGGAACGTTCGATGATCCTCTCGGCGCCAGCTACAGCCAGCAGAGCCACTTGTTTACGCAGCTCTTCGCGAGCACGTTTACGCTCGGCGTCAATTTCCGCCTGCGCCTGTGCCACGATTTTGGTACGTTCCTGTTCGGCTTCTGCTTTCGCTTCGTCCAGGATCTGGGCACGGCGTTTGTTCGCCTGCTCAATGATTACCTGAGCTTCAGCTTTCGCTTTTTTCAGCTGGTCGGTCGCATTGGCCTGTGCAAGGTCCAGGTCCTTTTTAGCCCGTTCTGCGGAAGCGAGACCGTCAGCAATTTCTTTCTGACGTTTTTCGATGGCAGCCATTAACGGCGGCCATACATACTTCATACAGAACAGAACGAACAGGACAAACGCGATGGCCTGGCCGAGGATTGTTGCGTTTAGATTCACAGCACAATGCCTCTTATCTGGTTAACGTTCTAAACAATTGCTTGAAAGCAACCCTTACTACGCGACAGCAAACATCACGTACAGACCCAGACCTACAGCGATCATTGGGATAGCATCCACCAGACCCATAACGATAAAGAACTGAGTACGCAGCAGAGGAATCAGATCTGGTTGACGCGCTGCGCCTTCCAGGAATTTGCCCCCGAGGATGCCGATACCGATCGCAGCACCGATTGCCGCCAGACCCATCATCACAGCGGCAGCCATGTACAGCAGATCCATATTCAGGTTTTCCATGACAGTCTCCAGTTTGTTTCAGTTAAAACGTAGTAGTGTTGTTAAAAATCAATGCTCTTCAGACGCCATCGACAGATAGACGATCGTCAGAACCATGAAGATGAAGGCTTGCAGCGTAATAATCAGGATGTGGAAAATGGCCCATGGCACATTCAGAACCCACTGTGACCACCACGGCAACAGACCCGCGATCAGAATGAAAATCAACTCACCCGCATACATGTTGCCGAACAGTCGCAGACCGAGTGAAACCGGTTTGGACAGCAGGCTCACGCCTTCGAGGATCAGGTTTACCGGAATAAATACCGGATGGTTGAACGGCTGGAGAGTCAGCTCTTTAGCGAAACCGCCAATACCCTTCATTTTGATGCTGTAGAACAGAATGAGAACAAACACGCCCAGTGCCATAGACAGGGTGATATTCACGTCCGCAGACGGCACCACGCGCAGCGCAGGCAAACCGAACACGTGCTCGCCGATATACGGCAGCAGGTCGATAGGCAGCAAGTCCATCAGGTTCATCAGGAATACCCAGACAAAAATCGTCAGGGCCAACGGTGCGATAAGCTTGCTTTTGCCGTGGTACATGTCTTTGACGCTACCATGGACAAAACCAATCACCAGCTCAATCGCCGTCTGAAATTTTCCCGGGACACCGCTGGTGGCTTTTTTCGCTACGCTACGGAACATCACCAGGAACAACAGACCCAGAACCACCGAGAAAAACATGGAGTCAATATTGAGCGTCCAGAAAGTGGCCGGGGGGTTTTGCGGATCCACCAGCGAGAATGTACGCAGGTCTATCTGAAGGTTATTCAGATGGTGACCTATGTACTCCTGCGGTGTTGAGATTTCTCCTGCAGACATGATGCCTCTTACCCTTTGTTGTTAATTACAGCAGGTGCCAGTATCTGTACAACCAGCACCGAAACCCACGTGACTATCAGCGGCAAAAAAGCCACCTTCAAAACCGCCAGCGCCACCACCAGTAATAAAAACGTCGCCAACACCTTGAGCGCTTCGCCAAGCGCGAAGGACCAGGCTACCCGGCCTTTAGCAGGTGTGTGCGCCTGATGACGCCAGGCAAAAATCATAAATAATGCATTCGGCAGCAAAACTGCCATACCACCGCTGACAGCGGACAGGCCCCAGAAGGGGTCTTTGAGGCAAAAAAGCACTCCACTTGCCATTACTGCCACTAACTGAATCAGCAGAAGCTTGCGCGCCACATAAGGACTAAAGAGCGACATTGACATAACGTTTCATCACTCCTGCTCCCAATGAGGTATGCCGCGTGTCGTATAAAACGTTCTTTAACGCCCGGAGTCAAGCTTCAAAAAGCGGTCAAATTATACGGTGCGGCCCGGTGATTTCAAACAATAAGTAGCAAAAAGGTGAATAAATGTTTAAATATTTTTCCCGATGGCTATTTTTGAACTTTTCCACAATCTGTGAACTTTCATGCAAAAGTACAAATAACTCGAAAAGCCTGTATTCAAAGCGTGCACTCGGTCACAAAACAAACATTTGTGAATCTATCCAATAAATATCGCCAGCATTTTGGCGCATTTCATCTTTCTGAATTTTATGGTGATTTTTCACAACTCTTTTTAAAACACTAACAAATACAATAAAAACGTTTCATTGACATTTATAATAATTTTTTAACAACTAATTTTAATTATCATGGCCGATTTTTAGCGGACTTATATTTACACACTTGATTATTAATCAGTGAGCTAATCACGGAAGCGTTAAAACCAGGAAAAATCCAGGTAAACCTCCCGTAAAATGTAACTGAACGTATCCCTGCATTTTACGTGTTTTTTTAACATCCTGATGACAGCACAAAATCTACATTTTTTGATAATTATTAAACTTTATTTGGCTTAACAATAACCAAATGACGCTCGCCATCCAGATGCGGAACCGACAACCTGACGATGCTTTCGACCGCTAAACCGGCAGGCAGTAATGCTATCTCATCTTCCGGCACCAGCCCCTTCAGCGCATAAAAACGCCCTTGTTCACCCGGCAGATGCTGACACCAGCTCACCATATCGTTCAATGACGCGAAAGCGCGGCTTATCACACCATCAAAAGGCGGCTCGGCGGGGAAATCCTCCACACGGCTCTGCACCGGCTCAATATTCTCAAGCTTCAGTTCGTGCTGAACCTGGCGCAAAAAACGCACGCGTTTGCCCAGACTGTCGAGCAGCGTAAAGTGCGATTCGGGACGCACGATAGACAACGGAATACCCGGAAGCCCAGGCCCGGTGCCAACATCAATAAAACGGGAGCCCTGCAGGTGAGGCGCAACCACGATGCTGTCGAGAATATGGCGAATCAGCATCTCATTCGGGTCACGAACCGACGTCAGGTTGTACGCTTTGTTCCACTTGTGCAGCAGTTCTACGTAAGCCACCAGCTGTTGTTGCTGGCTTGTGGACAACGAAATGCCAGCTTCATCCAGCAGACGAGAAAGTTTGTTAAGCACGCTTGTTACCTGTGGGATTTTAGATGCCCGGTCATCCCGGGCATCTGACTACGATTATGCGCTGCGGCGCAGCATACCTTGTTTTTTCAGCCACACCAGCAAAATAGAGATGGCCGCTGGCGTGATTCCTGAGATACGCGAGGCCTGACCAATTGACGACGGTTTATGATCGTTGAGTTTAGCGATCACCTCGTTGGACAGGCCATTCACCTGGCGATAATCAAGATCCGCGGGCAGCAGCGTGTTTTCATTGCGCTGCTGTTTTTCGATCTCATCTTGCTGACGCGCGATATAACCTTCGTATTTCACCTGGATCTCAACCTGCTCAGCCGCTTGCTCATCTTCCAGACCCGGCGCAAATGGCGCCAGTTGAACCAGTTGCTCGTAGGTCATTTCCGGGCGACGCAGTAAATCTTCCCCGCTGGCTTCACGCGACAGGGGTGCCGTCAGCAGGCTATTTACCGCCGGTGCATGTTCCGAGGAGGGTGACACCCACTGAGATTTCAGACGCTGGCGCTCGCGCTCAATGCGTTCAACTTTTTCATTGAAGCGCGCCCAGCGTTCGTCATCCACCAGGCCCATTTCCCGACCTGCTTCGGTCAGACGCAGATCGGCATTATCTTCGCGCAGCATCAGGCGGTACTCTGCCCGGGACGTAAACATGCGATACGGTTCTTTGGTGCCGAGCGTACAGAGATCGTCCACCAGCACGCCCAGGTAAGCCTGGTCACGGCGCGGCGCCCAGCCTTCTTTTTCCGCAGAGAAGCGCGCGGCATTAAGGCCGGCCAGCAGTCCCTGAGCGGCGGCTTCTTCGTAACCCGTCGTGCCGTTGATCTGACCGGCGAAGAACAAGCCCTGAATAAATTTGCTCTCCAGCGTCGGTTTCAGATCGCGCGGATCGAAGAAGTCGTATTCGATAGCGTAGCCAGGGCGAACGATCTTCGCATTTTCCATCCCCTGCATGGAGCGGACGATTTGCATCTGAACATCGAACGGCAGGCTGGTGGAGATCCCGTTCGGGTAAATTTCGTTGGATGTCAGACCTTCCGGTTCAAGGAAAATCTGATGTTGATTACGATCGGCAAAGCGCATCACTTTGTCTTCGATAGACGGGCAGTAACGTGGGCCGATCCCTTCGATAACGCCAGCATACATCGGGCTGCGGTCAAGGTTCTGGCGGATAACGTCGTGCGTTTTTTCGTTGGTATGCGTGATGTAACAGGGGATTTGCTGCGGGTGCTGCGCTGCGTTTCCCATAAACGAGAACACTGGCATCGGGTTGTCGCCATGCTGCTGTGCCAGCACGCTGAAATCGATAGTGCGTGCGTCAATACGTGGCGGCGTACCGGTTTTCAGGCGGCTTACGCGCAGCGGCAACTCGCGCAGACGGCGTGCCAGAGGAATGGACGGCGGGTCACCTGCGCGGCCACCGCTGTAGTTATCCAGTCCAATATGAATTTTGCCATCCAGGAAAGTCCCGACGGTCAGCACTACCGCTTTGGCACGGAATTTCAGCCCCATCTGAGTAACAGCACCCACCACACGATCGTTTTCGACGATCAGATCTTCAACCGCTTGCTGGAAGATCATCAGATTTGGCTGGTTTTCCAGCGCAGTGCGCACGGCCTGGCGGTAAAGCACACGATCTGCCTGCGCTCGTGTCGCCCGTACCGCCGGACCTTTGCTTGCGTTTAGTATCCTAAACTGAATACCTGCACGATCGATAGCCTTTGCCATCAGCCCGCCCAGCGCATCCACTTCTTTCACCAGGTGTCCCTTCCCAATACCGCCGATCGCCGGGTTGCAGCTCATCTGCCCCAGCGTGTCGATATTGTGTGTCAAGAGCAGGGTCTGCTGACCCATACGCGCTGCGGCCATGGCGGCCTCAGTGCCTGCATGACCCCCGCCAATGATGATGACGTCGAAAGGATCCAGATAAAACATGGTGGTATGCCTCGCCTGAGCGGTTAGAAATTGGATTGAAGCCAGGGCCGTGGATTCTACTCAACTTTAGTCCAGTGAGAAAGCCTTCGGATCCTGGGTATTAAAAAGAAGATCTTTTATATAGAGAGATCTGTTCTGTTATGATCTCTTATTAGGATCGCGATGGTCTGTGGATAACCCGGATCATCACTTAAAGATCAAGTTATTAGACTGGATCATTTACTGTGAATGATCGGTGATCCAGGACCGTATAAGCTGGGATCAAAACGCGAGGTTATACACAACTCAAAAAGTGAACAAGGGTTATACTTTGGATAACTACCGGTTAATAAGCCGTTTTAAGCATAGTTATCCACAGTTGATCGCACGATCTTTAATCGTTTTTGAGTAAATTTTTCCATGATCCCACCCATTCTTCTGCGGGATCTTCCGGAATGTCATGCTCAAGGATGTTTATCTTCAGCGTTTCGCCTATCTGTTTCGCGCCGTTTGCACTTAACGCAGCCTGAAGCTTTTCGATGGCCTGGCAAAAAGTGTCATATTCACGGCTGCCGATACCAATCGCGCCAAAGCGAACCTGCGAGAGATCCGGCTTTTGTTCCTGCAAATCATCCAGCAACGGTTGCAGGTTCTCCGGCAGATCGCCCGCCCCGTGGGTAGAACTCACCACCAGCCAGATGCCCTGCGTGGGCAAATCCTCCAGCAACGGGCCGTGCAACGTCTCGGTACTGAAACCGGCATCTTCCAGCTTTTCCGCCAGATGTTCTGCTACATACTCCGCACCGCCGAGGGTGCTGCCGCTAATAAGAGTGATGTCTGCCATGATGCCCCGCTCCGTTGTCCTCGCTGTTCAGCGATAAATTGCTGCGTATTGTACGCTGTGCGCGGGCTGGGATCTACCTGTGGATAATACGGGTATTAATGTGGGATGAAAACGCCCGGTTAAGGGCGAATGGTACGCATGATCGGGTTTTGCAAAGAGATCAACGTCTCAGTGGACTGAATTTCATCAATTGTTTGGATCTTGTTGATAAGTACCTGTTGCAACGCGTCGATAGATCGGCACATGACCTTAATAAAGATGCTGTAATGGCCGGTGGTGTAATAGGCTTCCGTCACCTCTTCCAGGCTCTCCAGCTTTGCCAGCGCCGAGGGGTAATCTTTCGCGCTTTTCAGGATGATGCCGATAAAACAGCAGACGTCGTAACCGAGTTGTTTCGGGCTGACATCAATACGCGCGCCGGTGATGATCCCGGCCTGCTTCATTTTTTCTACCCGCACATGAATGGTGCCTGGGCTGACGGCAAATTGTTTGGCCAGCTCGGCATAGGCCGTGCGCGCATTCGCCATCAATGCCTCAAGGATGCCGCGGTCCAGATTATCGATCTGATAATTTTCCATAGGTTTTTCTTATGTATATTAATGATTCTTTCTATTTTAGCTTTTATTTTTATCGAATCAAAAGTCATTAAGCCTTTTTATTAGATGAATATTGTATTGCCTGCGCTTTTTGTTGCTTAATTGAAAGCAACAGAAGACAGGAGTAATAAAAATGAAAGCCGCCTACATCGCTAAACAACGTCAAATTACCTTTGTGAAATCCTTTTTTTCGCGCCAGCTGGAAGAGAAACTGGGCCTGATTGAAGTCCAGGCTCCTATCCTCAGCCGCGTCGGGGATGGCACGCAGGATAACTTGTCGGGGTGTGAGCAGGCGGTGCAGGTTAAAGTGAAAACGTTGCCGGAAGCCCGTTTCGAGGTGGTACATTCACTTGCAAAATGGAAGCGTCAAACGCTGGGTCAGTATGATTTCAGCGCCGGAGAAGGGCTGTACACGCATATGAAAGCCCTGCGTCCGGATGAAGATCGTCTTTCTCCCATTCATTCTGTTTATGTAGATCAATGGGACTGGGAACGTGTGCTGGGCGATGGCGAGCGTCATTCCGCGACCCTAAAATCCACCGTTGAAGCCATCTGGCAAGGGATCAAGGCCACGGAAATCGCGGCCTGCGAAAAATTTGCTCTGACACCGTTCCTGCCAGAGCAGATCCATTTCGTGCACAGTGAAACCTTGCTCAGCCGTTTTCCCGATCTGGATGCCAAAGGGCGTGAGCGGGCGATTGCCAAAGAACTTGGTGCGGTTTTCCTGATGGGGATTGGCGGCAAGCTCAGCGACGGCAAACGCCATGACGTGCGCGCGCCGGATTATGATGACTGGAGCACGCCGGTAGAGGGCGGCTTCCACGGGCTGAACGGTGACATCCTGGTGTGGAACCCGGTACTGGCAGACGCGCTGGAACTCTCGTCGATGGGGATTCGTGTTGATGCGCCAACCCTGAAGCGCCAGCTGCAACTCACCGGCGACGAAGATCGCCTGCAACTGGAGTGGCACCAGGCGCTGCTGCGCGGTGAAATGCCGCAGACCATCGGCGGGGGAATTGGTCAGTCTCGCCTGACGATGCTGCTGTTGCAACTGCCGCACATTGGTCAGGTGCAGTGCGGCGTGTGGCCTGCTCAGGTGCGCGGCGCAGTTTCCGGCTTACTTTAACGCCGCCAGCGGCGCAGCAGGCGGCTGCGCATCCCGGTATCAAAGCGCCAGATATGATCAAAGATGCGCATGATACCGGGTTTACCATGCACCGACATGGCAACAGCATGAAAACGGTGCTGGTGAATGACCTGAAGTTCGCGCACTTTATTAACCACATCATCCGGCAGCCGCTGGGCGATAAAGTCTGAAATCACCACCGCATCCGCGTCGTACCACTCTCCGCCGCGCATACGTTCGGCAATTGCGCGAAAGCAGCTTGCCAGATCGGTACCGCCGCGAAAGCGCTGGCTGAGAAAACGGATCGCCTGCTCCAGACCTTGTTCACTGGTCAGTTCATAGCTCACCACTTCGCTGGAAAACAGCATAATAAAGCAGCGTCGATTGTCCGCCAGCGCCACGCGCATCAGCGCCACGCAGAATGCTTTCGCACACTGTTCATTGAAACCGCCCATTGAACCGGACGTATCAACGCAGACAATAAATGGCCCGCGCGGTTGTTCATCGAATTGCTGATGGATTACCGGGCGCTCGGTCACCTTTTCGCGCCACGCATCGCCATGTAACCGGTAGGTCAGCAGCTGTTTTTCCACCAGCCGCCGGTAGAACTCATACTCCAGCTCGGTGATGCCAAGCGTTGCCAGCTCAGGCGGCAACAGGCGCAGGATATCGTCGCTCTGGTGCAAACCGTCAACCTGCTCCGGAACGGTAGACGGTTCACGTACCAGCGTGCGAAAGGTCTCCATCGGCGAATCCTTGCGCGGCACCGCTTTGGCTTCGCGGGAGCGCCCTAACTGCTCGGCCAGCTGTTTAAGCTCCGGTTGTTTATCGAGAAATTCACCGTATTTAACGATTAACTGATAATCGCCACGTTTCAGTTGCCCGGCACTCATATCCCACAGCCGCCCGGCAGCGTTCTCGTTTTCAATCAGCACCGGTTCAAGCTGGCCGCTGAGGGTCATCCGTTCCTGTACTTCGCTGAGCAACTGTTCGCGCTCGGCTTCCAGTAATTGCTGATTATAGGTCGTTACCTGCACAATCAGGCTCAGCCGCCAGCGTTGTAAAAATAAGGTCTGCAGCGCAGGGGTGAATACGTTGTTATCTGCCACCATTTGCCGGGCCTGTGCGGCAAAAGGCGAGCGCAGCTCGTCCAGTAGCGTGAGGATCTGCGGGAGTTGCACCGTAAATTGCGAGGTGGACAGCAACTGGCTCTGCTGGAAACTCAGCACTTCTTTTGCCAGTTCAGGGGGAACTTCAGCCTCTTTCAGATGTTTTTTCAGCGCCTCGCGCCAGCGGGGGATATCTTCGGTGAGTGCATGTTTGAGTTTGGGAAATTTCTCGAAGAACACCGCCAGCTGCGGTGAGGCCAGCAGGGCGATGATTAAGTCTTCTATCAGCGCCTCCTCGCTGATGGTCAACATCACATTCAGTGTGTCCAGCGTTATCATTGCTGCGCCTGTTGGATTTGCGCGCGGACATCCTGCAGGCTGGCTTCAATGCGACCTAACCAGTCGGGGGAGATAAACAGGCATTTTTGCTGTTCGCTAAAGCGGGTGTGCTGCTGGTGCCAGAGCGTGTCCAGCGCATCAAGCTGCTGTTTGATCTCGTCCGGTACGTTTTCGCGAGCGGTACCCGGCAGCGCAAGGCGCGATCCTTGCAGGCTAACATCGCGGATCACTAAATGCAGACTGGCATCGACCTCAAGATTCAGCGGCTGAGCAAAACCTATTCCATTCAGTTTCCCGCGGATTTCGCCGCCTTTTGCCAGCCAGTGTGCCAGCGCGCTGCGCTCAAGCGTAATATGAATGACCTGCATATCGTGAAGCTTTAACGGTTGTTGTAGCAGCAATGTCAGCACCGGCTCATCAAGATCTGCGGGCAAATCATAATGCGGGCGACGGTTAAACATCCCGCCCTGGCGACTCACTTTTAGCGCGGTTTTATCGCTCTGTTGCTGCTGAAGCTGCATATGGCGCTGGGTGATACTGCTTAGTTGCGCCAGCATAGCTTGCTGTTGCCACGCGTGCCCGGTCATCAATATTTCCAGCTGTTGCTGTAATAAATGCAGGCTTTGCGCATCGTGCCAGAGGCAATCTTTTAACAGGATCAAATCAATGGGGGCCACCTCGTCACGGCCGCTGAAAAAGGCGCTCGACTGCAACAGGCGAATCGCTTTTTTCCAGCGTCTGTCGGAAACATAAGGCGCATTTGGCAACGCATCCAGTTGCTGGCGCAGCGTATAGATAAGTTCAAACACCTCATCCGGCAATTTGACCTGACTAATTTCCTGCTGCCAGCGTTCGTATTCTTCGTCAGTAACCTGCAATTCACTGGCCACCGGGTTGGCGTTTTCATCCTGCTGACTGACTAACATTGAGCGAAAATTGTTTTTTTCCTGCACCTTGTCCAGCCACAGACGGATAAGCATCCGGTCATACAGCGCTTCGAGACTGCTGTCTTCTTCCGGGAGTTCATTCGATGCCGCCACCAGCAGGCGCATAGGGATTTTTTCTTCGCTGGCACCGTTACGAAAGCGCCGCTCATTAATCGCCGTCAGCAGGGTGTTCAGAATGGCCGGGCCAGCTTTCCAGATTTCATCCAGAAAGACGATTTCTGCTTCCGGTAAATATCCGCTGGTTAAACGCTCATAGCGCCCTTCATCTTTTAACGCCTGGATGGAGAGCGGGCCAAAGACCTCCTCCGGTGTCGAGAAGCGGGTCATCAGGTATTCAAAAGCGCGGGCGTTTTTAAAGGCAAATTTAAGTCGGCGGGCGATAAGGCTTTTGGCGATACCCGGCGGGCCTAACAAAAATACGCTTTCGCCGCTGAGTGCCGCCAGCAGGCACAGACGGATAGCATGGCTACGCTCAAAGAGCCCTTTTTCCAGCGCTGTGCTTAAACGAGAAATTCTTTCGGCTAATAAATGTGAATGCGCCATAATAAATTTGCGTCCTTTCGCCGTGTTGTCCAGCTTCAAAAACCGATTATAGACGTTCCAATAAAAGCTGGTAATAGACTGAAGAAACGGTTTATTTTCTTTGAGCCAGATTAATACGGCGGCAAATAGAGGTTCGATTTCAACAATAATCGTGCATACTGTGCGCTTTTCGTGGGCTAAGGGACTACGCACACACTTGTCTTTCCAACACAAAGATTAGTCTATGAGCACTGATAATAAGCAATCGTTGTCCGCGGTAACACTCGCGGCTATAGGCGTTGTCTACGGGGATATAGGCACCAGCCCTCTCTATACACTGCGTGAATGTTTGTCCGGTCAGTTTGGTTTTGGCGTCGAGCGCGATGCCGTGTTTGGTTTTTTGTCACTGATCTTTTGGCTGCTGGTTTTCGTTGTTTCGATTAAGTATCTGACCTTCGTTATGCGCGCAGATAACGCCGGGGAAGGCGGTATTTTGACGCTCATGTCGCTCGCGGGCCGTAACACTTCGGCTAAAATGACCTCCATACTGGTGATAATGGGGCTTATCGGCGGCAGCTTTTTCTATGGCGAGGTGGTTATCACGCCGGCGATTTCGGTGATGTCTGCTATCGAAGGGCTGGAGATCGTCGCGCCCTCTCTCGACACCTGGATTGTCCCTCTCTCCATCGTGGTACTCACCCTGTTATTTGTGATTCAAAAACATGGCACCGGGCTGGTGGGGAAACTATTTGCGCCAATTATGCTGGCGTGGTTTGTTATTCTGGCGGTGTTGGGGGCGCGCGGTATTATCGCTAACCCGGAAGTGCTGCAGGCCCTGAATCCAGTTTGGGCCGTTCATTTCTTTCTTGAATATAAAACCATCTCGTTTGTAGCGCTGGGTGCCGTGGTGCTGGCGATTACCGGGGTGGAAGCGCTGTATGCGGATATGGGACATTTTGGCAAGTTGCCGATTCGCCTGGCGTGGTTCAGCGTGGTGCTGCCCTCGCTGGTGCTGAACTATTTTGGACAAGGCGCTTTACTGCTTAAAACGCCGGAAGCCATCAAAAACCCGTTCTTTCTGCTGGCGCCAGAGTGGGCGCTGATCCCGATGCTGATTATCGCAACGCTGGCAACGGTGATTGCCTCGCAAGCGGTGATTTCGGGGGTTTTCTCGCTGACCCGCCAGGCGGTGCGCCTGGGGTATCTTCCGCCGATGCGTATTATTCATACCTCCGAGATGGAGTCCGGGCAGATCTACATTCCTTTTATTAACTGGCTGCTCTATTTTTCTGTGGTGCTGGTGATCGTTGGTTTCGAGCACTCCAGTAACCTCGCGGCGGCGTATGGCATTGCGGTGACCGGTACGATGGTACTGACGTCGATTCTCTCGACCACCGTGGCGCGTAAAAACTGGCACTGGAACAAGCTGCTGGTGGGGCTTGTCCTCATCTTCTTCCTGTGTATCGACCTGCCGCTGTTTTCCGCTAATCTCGACAAAATTGTTTCCGGCGGCTGGCTGCCGCTCAGTCTTGGTATGGTGATGTTCCTTGTGATGACCACCTGGAAGAGCGAGCGTTTTCGCCTGCTGCGGCGTATGCATGAGCACGGCAACTCGCTGGAGGCAATGATTGCCTCGCTGGAGAAATCGCCTCCGGTGCGCGTTCCGGGTACAGCGGTGTATATGTCGCGCGCGCTGAACGTTATTCCGTTTGCCATGATGCATAACCTGAAACATAACAAAGTGTTGCATGAGCGGGTGATTTTGCTGACGTTACGCACCGAAGACGCGCCTTACGTGCACAATGTGCGTCGCGTGCAGATAGAGCAGCTCTCTCCAACCTTCTGGCGCGTGGTGGCAAGTTACGGCTGGCGCGAAACGCCAAACGTAGAAGAAGTGTTCCATCGCTGCGGCCTGGAAGGGCTGTCTTGCCGCATGATGGAAACCTCTTTCTTTATGTCGCATGAGTCGCTGATTCTGGGGAAACGTCCGTGGTATTTGCGCCTGCGCGGCAAGCTTTACCTGGTGTTGCAGCGCAATGCGCTTCGCGCGCCTGACCAGTTTGAAATCCCGCCAAACCGGGTTATTGAACTGGGTACGCAGGTTGAAATATAGTTTTTATGAAGCCCCTCTCTAAGAGGGGTTTTTACTATTTAATTCTTTATATTTCACGCAGGACGATAAATCGTTTTGTTTCCCTTTATGCCAGTGCGAAACGTTTCGATTTTGATCACATTTTCGTACTATCAGCATAGTTTTTTGAACATTCTTTATACTACACTGCCGTCAGCGAAACGTTTCGCTAGTGGAGTAATAAAATGAAAAAAGGCAGTGTACTTAATGCTGACATTTCGTCGGTCATCTCTCGCTTAGGTCATACCGACACGTTAGTCGTAGGTGATGCTGGGTTACCGGTACCGCGTAATACGCAACGTATTGATATGGCGCTTACTCAGGGCGTTCCTTCCTTTATGCAAGTAGTGGAAGTGGTGACGACAGAAATGCAGGTTGAGGCCGCTATCTTAGCGTCGGAAATTAAAGAACATAATCCGCAGCTCCACGAAACGTTGCTCAAACATATTGAGCAACTGCAACAACACCAGGGAAATACAATAGCCGTGCGCTACGTGACGCACGAGCAATTCAAAAAGCACACCGCAGATAGCCATGCGGTTATTCGCAGCGGGGAGTGCTCCCCGTTTGCGAATATTATCCTCTGTGCTGGCGTCACATTCTGAGGCCCTCATGGACGCGTTACTACAACTCAAGGGGATCGACAAAGCCTTCCCCGGCGTAAAAGCACTCTCAGGCGCAGCGCTGAATGTTTACCCAGGACGTGTAATGGCTCTGGTGGGGGAAAATGGCGCAGGCAAATCCACCATGATGAAAGTCCTGACCGGTATCTATACGCGCGATGCCGGTTCGCTGCTGTGGTTAGGTAAGGAGACGACCTTTACCGGGCCGAAGTCTTCCCAGGAAGCGGGCATCGGTATTATTCATCAGGAACTGAACCTGATCCCGCAGCTCTCCATCGCCGAAAATATCTTCCTCGGTCGTGAATTCGTTAATCGCTTTGGCAAAATTGACTGGAAAAAGATGTTTGCCGAAGCCGACCTGTTGCTGGCAAAACTCAACCTGCGCTTTAAAAGCGATCGTTTAGTGGGGGAACTCTCCATTGGCGATCAGCAGATGGTGGAAATTGCCAAAGTGCTGAGTTACGAGTCGCAGGTCATCATTATGGATGAGCCGACCGATGCCCTGACCGATACCGAAACCGAGTCACTGTTTCGCGTGATCCGTGAGCTGAAAGCCCAGGGGCGCGGCATTGTCTATATTTCTCACCGCATGAAAGAGATTTTTGAGATTTGCGATGACGTGACGGTATTCCGCGACGGGCAATTTATCGCCGAGCGTGAAGTCGCCTCGCTGTCCGAAGATACGCTGATCGAAATGATGGTGGGCCGTAAGCTTGAAGATCAGTACCCACGGCTGGATAACACACCGGGCGACATTCGTCTGCGCGTGGATAACCTGTGCGGACCGGGTGTTAATAATGTCAGCTTCACGCTGCGTAAAGGCGAAATCCTCGGTGTTGCCGGGTTGATGGGCGCCGGGCGTACCGAGCTGATGAAGGTGCTGTATGGCGCGCTGCCGCGTACCAGCGGGTATGTCACGCTTGATGGCCATGAAGTTATTACGCGCTCGCCGCAGGACGGCCTGGCGAACGGTATCGTCTATATTTCTGAAGATCGTAAACGTGACGGGCTGGTGCTCGGCATGTCGGTGAAAGAAAACATGTCGCTGACCGCGCTGCGCTACTTTAGCCGCGCGGGTGGCAACCTGAAGCACAAAGATGAGCAGCAGGCGGTGAGCGATTTTATTCGCCTGTTCAATGTCAAAACGCCTTCTATGGAGCAGGCAATCGGCTTGCTCTCCGGGGGGAATCAGCAAAAAGTGGCGATTGCTCGCGGGTTGATGACGCGCCCGAAAGTCCTGATCCTTGATGAACCAACCCGCGGCGTGGACGTCGGGGCTAAAAAAGAGATTTATCAGTTAATTAACCAATTTAAGGCTGATGGCCTGAGCATTATCCTTGTCTCCTCAGAGATGCCGGAAGTACTGGGGATGAGCGATCGCATTATGGTGATGCATGAAGGGCATCTCGGCGGGGAATTCACGCGCGAGCAGGCCACTCAGGAAGTGTTAATGGCTGCCGCTGTGGGCAAGCTTAATCGTGTGAATCAGGAGTAAAAAAGATGACTACCCAGGCTGTAACCGGTCGCCGTTATTTCACTAAAGCATGGCTGATGGAGCAAAAATCGCTGATTGCCCTGCTGGTGCTGATTGCTATTGTGTCGACCATGAGCCCCAACTTTTTTACCGTCAATAACCTGCTAAACATCCTTCAGCAAACCTCGGTGAACGCCATCATGGCGGTCGGTATGACGCTGGTTATCCTGACCGCAGGGATAGACCTGTCCGTTGGTTCTCTTCTGGCGTTAACGGGCGCGGTTGCCGCATCAATGGTAGGCCTTGAAGTGAATGCGCTGGTGGCTGTTGCCGGTGCGCTGGCGCTGGGTGCCGCCGTGGGTGCCGTAACCGGTACGATTGTTGCCAAAGGGCGCGTGCAGGCGTTTATTGCCACGCTTGTGATGATGCTGCTGCTGCGCGGCGTTACGCTTGTGTATACCAACGGCAGTCCCATAAGTACCGGGTTTAGCGACAATGCAGATATCTTTGGCTGGTTCGGTATTGGCCGCCCGTTCGGTATCCCAACGCCGGTGTGGATCATGGCGATTGTGTTTATCGCAGCGTGGTATCTGTTGCATCACACCCGTCTGGGCCGCTATATCTATGCATTAGGCGGTAACGAAGCGGCAACACGCTTATCTGGTATTAGCGTCGATAAAGTCAAAATTATCGTTTACTCACTGTGTGGCCTGTTGGCTTCACTGGCGGGCATTATTGAAGTGGCGCGCCTCTCTTCGGCACAACCGAATGCGGGGACGGGCTACGAGCTGGATGCTATCGCGGCGGTTGTGCTGGGCGGAACCAGCCTGGCAGGCGGAAAAGGGCGAATTGTCGGTACGCTTATCGGCGCGCTGATCCTTGGCTTTCTCAATAATGGTTTGAACTTGTTGAGCGTTTCTTCTTATTACCAGATGATCGTTAAAGCAGTGGTGATTCTGCTCGCGGTGCTGGTAGACAACAAAAAGCAGTAATTACCTACACTACAGGACATCATGAATATGAACATGAAAAAACTGGCTACTCTGGTTTCTGCTGTTGCACTGAGCGCCACCGTAAGTGCGAACGCGATGGCGAAAGATTCCATTGCGCTGGTTATCTCCACGCTGAATAATCCGTTTTTCGTTTCATTGAAAGATGGCGCACAGAAAGAAGCCGACAAACTGGGTTATGACCTGGTGGTGCTGGATTCGCAAAACAACCCGGCTAAAGAGTTAGCCAACGTTCAGGATTTGACCGTTCGTGGCACCAAACTGCTGCTGATTAACCCGACCGATTCTGACGCTGTGGGTAACGCCGTGAAAATGGCAAACCAGGCAAAAATCCCGGTGATCACGCTTGACCGCGTGGCAAGCAGCGGCGAAGTCGTGAGCCATATTGCCTCCGATAACGTGCTCGGCGGCAAAATCGCTGGTGACTATATCGCTAAAAAAGCAGGCGAAGGCGCGAAAGTGATTGAGTTGCAGGGCATTGCCGGTACGTCCGCAGCCCGTGAGCGTGGCGAAGGCTTCCAGCAGGCCGTTGCCGCGCATAAATTCAATGTCCTCGCCAGCCAACCAGCAGACTTTGATCGCACCAAAGGTCTGAACGTTATGCAGAACCTGCTGACCGCGCATCCGGATGTGCAGGCCGTATTTGCACAAAACGACGAAATGGCGCTGGGCGCGTTGCGCGCGCTGCAAACCGCCGGTAAAACTGACGTGATGGTGGTCGGTTTTGACGGTACGCCGGACGGCGAAAAAGCAGTGAAAGATGGCAAACTGGCCGCCACGATTGCCCAGTTGCCGGAACAGATTGGCGCGAAAGGGGTTGATACCGCAGACAAAGTGCTGAAAGGCGAAAAAGTTTACGCGAAAAACCCGGTCGATCTGAAACTGGTCATCAAGCAGTAAGTAAATCAGGCCGTTGCTGGTGCGGCGGCCTGAAGGACAACGTAAATAAAAGAAAAGCATGGCACGCGCCACCGGAAACGGTGGCGTACTTTACGGACAAGCTCAATATGAAAACCGCAGGCAAACTCGTCGTCCTTGGTAGTATCAATGCCGATCACATTCTTAACCTTGAGGCTTTCCCGACGCCGGGAGAAACCGTAACGGGCCAGCACTATCAGGTCGCTTTTGGTGGCAAAGGCGCTAATCAGGCAGTGGCCGCCGGGCGCAGCGGTGCGGACATCGCTTTTATCGCCTGCACGGGCGATGACGATACCGGGGAGCGGGTGCGCAAGCAGCTGGAAACCGACCGTATCGACACGGCTCCGGTAAGCGTAATTGCGGGCGAGGCAACCGGCGTCGCGCTGATTTTTGTTAACGGCGAAGGTGAGAATGTCATCGGTATTCATGCAGGAGCAAACGCGGCGCTCTCCGTGGCGCGCGTAGAAGCGCAGCACGATTTGATTGCGCAGGCTTCTGCGCTGTTGATGCAGCTTGAATCGCCGGTAGAAAGCGTGCTCGCCGCTGCCCGTATCGCCCGGCAAAATAACACCACTGTTGTACTGAACCCGGCACCGGCCCGCGCGCTTTCTGATGCGTTGCTGGCGCTGGTGGATATCATTACGCCGAATGAAACAGAAGCAGAGAAGCTCACCGGTATTCAGGTCTCCAGCGATGAAGACGCTGCCCGCGCTGCGCAGGCGCTACACGCCAAAGGCATCGGCACTGTCATTATTACGCTGGGCCGTCGTGGCGTTTGGGCAAGCGTAAACGGCGAAGGTAAACGTATACCAGGGTTTAACGTTAAAGCGGTTGATACCATTGCGGCAGGTGATACGTTCAACGGCGCGCTAATGACAGCGTTACTGGAGGCGAAACCGCTGGATGAGGCTATCCGTTTTGCGCATGCCGCAGCGGCAATAGCCGTCACGCGTAAAGGTGCGCAGCCTTCTGTGCCGTGGCGCAAAGAGATTGACGATTTCCTTCATCAACAGGGGTGATAATTGGCCACAATGAAGGATGTTGCCCGCCTGGCGGGCGTTTCCACCTCCACCGTCTCTCACGTTATTAACAAAGATCGCTTTGTCAGCGACGCTATCCGCGAGAAAGTCGAGGCGGCTATTGCCTCGCTCAATTATGCCCCCTCGGCGCTGGCGCGTAGCCTGAAGATTAAGCAAACCCGCACTATCGGCATGCTGATCTCCGCCAGTACGAATCCTTTCTATACGGAAATCGTGCGCGGTGTGGAGCGCAGCTGCTTTGAGCGCGGTTACAGCCTGGTGCTGTGCAATACCGAAGGTGACGAGCAGCGAATGAACCGTAATCTGGAGACGCTGATGCAAAAGCGTGTCGACGGTCTGCTGCTTTTGTGCACCGAAACGCATCCGCCTTCAAAAGAGATCATGCAGCGTTATCCCTCTATTCCTACCGTCATGATGGACTGGGAACCGTTTGATGGCGACAGCGATCTTATCCAGGATAACTCGTTGCTGGGCGGCGATATGGCAACGCAATATCTGCTCAATAAAGGCCATACGCGTGTTGCCTGTATTACCGGTCCGCTGGACAAAAGCCCTGCCCGGCTGCGTCTTGAGGGCTACCGTGCTGCGATGGCCCGTAGCGGGCTAATCATCCGCGAAGGTGATGAAATCGAGAGCGACTTTGAGTTTGGCGGTGGGTTTGCGGCAATGCAGAAGTTGCTGGCGATGCGCGAACGGCCGCAGGCGGTTTTTATCGGAAATGATGCGATGGCCGTGGGTGCTTATCAGGCGCTGTATCAGGCCGGGCTGGCTATCCCGCAGGATATGGCGATCATTGGTTACGACGACATCGAACTGGCGCGTTATATGACGCCGCCGCTCACCACTATCCATCAGCCAAAAGATGAACTGGGTGAGCTGGCAATCGATGTATTAATCCACCGTATGGCAGAACCTGGCCTGCAACAGCAACGTTTACAGTTAACACCTGTTCTTATCGAGCGCGGTTCAGCCTGATTTTTTGTGCCGCTCCGTAATCAGGTTACGGCCATCCTTCGCCTTCAGCAGCATAAAGACCAGGGCGGAAACCAGCGTGATAAAGCCCATTGTAATAAAGGTATAGTGGAACTGTTGTACCGTGTTGGCGTTATCGAACCCTTCGTAAAAACGCAGCACTGCCGCACTAACTGCAACACCCAGGCTTATCGATAGCTGCTGAGTGACTGCCAGGACACTGTTTCCGCTGCTGGCGTTTTCATCCGTTAAATCTGCCAGCGAAATAGTATTCATCGCTGTGAATTGTGTGGACATGGCCATTCCGAGCACGAATAACGGCAGGATCAGCATCCATATTTTCATCGATGGCGACTGAAACGAAAACTGCGCAATCATTAATCCAATGAATAGTGTGACGCCAACCAGGGTTTTACGGTAACCAAACCAGCGCAGGATCTGCGTCACGGTTGATTTCGCCAGAATCGAACCCAGCGCGGTCGGGACCATCATACAACCGGCTATCAGCGCCGGATAACCAAAACCAACCTGCAACATCAGCGGCATCAAAAAGGGCACGCAGCCTGTGCCCAGACGCGAGGCAATATTCCCGGCGATGCCAACAGAAAAGGTGCGTGTCTTAAATAAATTCAACGAGATGAGCGGCGCCGGATGGCGGCGGGCGTGGCGAATATAGAGCATTAGCAAGGCAATACCGCTAAAGATAACCGTCAGCGCAAGCCAGCTGGCAACCAGCTTTTCGCCAAACAGCTCCATCCCGCTGGAAAACAGTACCAGGCTCAAGCCAAACAGGAAAAAGCCGCCCATATCGAACTTGCGCCGTGGCGTTGTAAAGTTTGGCATATATTTGCGGGCATAAAACAGACCGGCAAGGCCGACAGGAATATTGATCAGGAAAATCCAGTGCCAGCTTGCCCATGTCACCAACACGCCGCCCAGCACCGGCCCGAGAATCGGCCCGACTAAACCCGGCATGGTGACAAAATTCAGCACCGGCAAAAGCTCGCTGCGCGGGTATGCGCGCAACAGCGCCAGGCGAGCGACCGGCATCATCATCGCTCCGCCAATTCCCTGAATAATACGAAACACGACCAGCATTAATAAGGCGTTGGAAAGCGCACAGGCCAGCGAGCCGAGCGTAAACAGACTGACTGCCAGCATAAATACGCGCCGTGTGCCAAATCTGTCTGCCAGCCAGCCGCTAACCGGGATCAGCATCGCGACCGTCAGGGTGTAACTGATAATGGTGGATTGCATCGCCAGCGGGGAGCGGTTAAGGCTTTGCGCTATGGCGGGCAACGCGGTGTTCAGAATGGTGGCATCAAGCGCCTGCATAAAAAAAGCCATTGCCGCAATCCACGGCAGACCGGACATACTCCGGCCTTTCTTCTCTCTCATGCGATATCCCTTTATTGCGACGCGGAGGCGTTTGGCGTTGTCAGCAATGCCTGACATGCCTTAAACGCACCTGCAACATCACTTTCCTGAATGGCATCAACGATCGCCTGGTGAAGGTCGAGCTTGACCACTTCGTTTTGGGTGATAGAGGTAAAATAAGTGTGGTAGATAGAATGGAATAAAGTCGAGAAAGAGATAAGGAACGGATTCTTGCTCATGGCATAAATATGCTCATGCCAGGCCATATCCACATCTATCCAGCGCAGGCGGTCAAAATCATGTTTCAGCGCGACCATCTCTTCCATTAATGTATTGAGCTGCGCTTTTTGTTGCGCGTCACCCTGAGACGCGGCCAGCATGCATGCCTGAGGCTCCAGACCGTTTCGCATGACCAGAAAGTATCGAAACACTTCGTCAATGTTTCCTTCGTTCATCCACCATGACAATAATTCGTTGTCCAGAAAGTTCCAGTTACTGCGCGGCATGACGCGTGTACCGATGCGCGGGCGTGGCAGAACCATTCCTTTAGCTGTTAATGTCTTTACCGCTTCCCTCACCGCGGTGCGGCTTACGCCAAACTGCTCGCCAAGTTCCATCTCTCCAGGCAAAATTGCGCCAGGGGCATACTGGCCTTGCAGGATCTGTTGCGCCAGCTTTTCCGCCAACACCCAGGAAATGTTTTTCTGCGCGGCAAGTTGTTGTGCGTTTAAAGGCATTTCTCGCTTCCTTTTTTCCTTTTCTCACTCGCTAGTATGCCATTCGGTATAGCTAATTGGTGACAAAAACAGCGAAATCTGCAATTGCTGGCGCTTTTTACCGCGTGTTGCATAAAAAAGAGACGGTTGAAAACTTTTTTCAAATTAAGGGTTGCCAGCGGAAATTATCTCCCTATAATGCGCCTCCACTGACACGGCACAACGGCAAACACACCGGCCTGTCAGGCGAAGAAATCTGAAATTAATCAGTTGACTTCGCAGCGGGAAAGCGTAATATACGCAGCCCGCGCCGCAGTGAAAAACGCCGCGGCG
>NZ_JBQPOM010000031.1:0-181098 GCF_052220145.1 Vagococcus sp. WN89Y
GTAAAAGAATCTGTGGCAATTTATAACCATGAACGGCCACATCTGGCCCTGAAATACAAAACGCCTGATGATGTTCATCAGGCGTTTTACAGGCGGAAGAGTGTCAACCTATATCAGGACTAGTCACAGGGTTTTGGTGTACGCTTGCCGCCAGCAAGCAGAGGATAAACTATGCAGATTTTTTTTCGCACCGTGGTTGTCGCCGCCTTCCTTTTATTAACCGGCTGCGACACTGGCCCGCAGGCATCGCCAACGGTGCTGGAAGGGAAAACCATGGGCACGTTCTGGCGTGTCAGCCTGGTGGACGTGAACGCGCAACAGGCGAAAGCATTAGAGCAAAAAATTCAGGCGCAGCTCGATAGCGATGACCAGCTATTATCCACCTGGAAAAATGATTCCGCGCTGATGCGCTTTAATCACGCCACCAGCACGGCTCCCTGGCCGGTCAGCGAAGCGATGGCGGACATTGTCACCGAATCGCTGCGTGTGGGAGAAAAAACGGGCGGTGCGATGGATATCACTGTCGGCCCGCTGGTGAATTTATGGGGTTTTGGCCCGGACAAGCAGCCGGAAAAAACGCCGGATCAGGCGCAAATCGACGCAGCGAAAGCCCGCACCGGTTTAGCGCATCTGGCGGTTATCAACCGCGCAGGCGGGCAGTTTTTGCAAAAAGATCTGCCCACTCTGTTTGTTGATTTATCCACGGTCGGCGAAGGGTACGCTGCCGATCATCTGGCGCGCCTGATGGAGCAGCAGGGCATTAGCCGCTACCTGGTTTCCGTTGGCGGCGCGCTGGTCAGCCGTGGGCTGAATGCCAGCGGTAAGCCCTGGCGCGTGGCGATTCAAAAACCAACGGACAGAGAGAATGCTGTCCAGGCGGTGGTGGATATCAACGGGCACGGCATCAGCACCTCCGGCAGCTACCGCAACTATTTTGAGCTGGACGGCAAACGCATTTCACACGTTATCGACCCACGCAGCGGGCGACCGATTCAACATAAATTAGTGTCGGTCACGGTGATTGCGCCCACGGCGCTGGAAGCGGATGCCTGGGACACCGGCCTGATGGTGCTGGGCAGTGAAAAAGCCAAAGAGGTGGCGCAGCGCGAAGGTCTGGCCGTTTATATGATAACGAAAGAGGGCGAGGGGTTTAGCACCTGGATGTCGCCGCAGTTTTCCGCCTTCCTCGTGAACGAAAAAAATTAAACCGCAAGATTGCGGGTGTCAGGTTTCGGGACATCGGGCACAGTAGCGCTAAGCTTAGAGAAGGAGCCTGACATGAACAGAACTATTTTATCCGATGAACAGCGCTGGCAGGCGGTGCTGGCCCGCGAAAAGCAGGCCGATGGTCAGTTTGTTTTTGCCGTACTGACGACCGGTATATTCTGCCGCCCGTCCTGCACGGCGCGGCGCGCGGCGCGCCAGAATGTGCGCTTTTATCCCGATGCGGGCAGTGCAACGGCGGCCGGTTTTCGCCCGTGCAAGCGCTGCCAGCCGGATAAAACCGATCCGCAGCAGCAAAAACGGGACAAAGTTGCCGCCGCCTGCCGCTTACTGGAGCAGGATGCGCCCGTTACCCTCGCGCAACTGGCCGCCAGTGTGGCGCTCAGCCCGTATCATTTTCACCGGTTATTTAAATCCGTCACCGGAATGACGCCAAAAGCCTGGCAGCTGGCCTTTCGCGCCCATCGTCTGCGCGCAACGCTTGGGGCTAGCAGCACGGTGACCGACGCGGTGCTGGCGGCGGGTTTCCCGGACAGCAGCAGTTATTACCGCCAGGCGGATGCGTCGCTCGGCATGACGGCCCGGCAGTATCGGCGTGGCGGTGACAATACGCAGGTGCATTACACGCTCAGTACCTGCTCGCTCGGGCGCTGCCTGGTGGCAGAAAGCGCGCGCGGCATCTGTGCTATTTTGTTAGCAGACAGTGACGAACAATTGCTTGCCGAGCTTGCGCAGATTTTCCCTGGCGCGCAGCGTATGCAGGGCAGTGATGAGTTTAACGCGCGCGTCGAGCAGGTTCTTCGCCGCCTGGATAACGCAGACGCGCCCTTTACGTTGCCGCTGGATTTGCGCGGCACTGCTTTCCAGTTGCAGGTCTGGCAGGCGCTGCGTGAAATTCCGCCCGGTGAAACGCGCAGCTATCAGGCGCTGGCGCACACCCTTGGTCGCCCCGGTGCGGTCAGAGCGGTGGCAAGCGCCTGCGCGGCCAATAAACTGGCGATCGTCATCCCTTGCCACCGGGTGGTGCGCGGCGATGGTGCGCTTTCCGGCTATCGCTGGGGAACAGCGCGCAAGGCGCAACTTTTGCAACGCGAGAGGAAAAAAGAGGAGAGCTGATGCTGGATCTGTTTGCTGATGAAGAACCCTGGCAAGAGCCGCTTGCGCCCGGCGCGGTGGTGCTGCGCCGGTTTGCCCTGGCGCAGGTCAGCGCATTGATGCAGGGGATTGCGCAGGTCGCCAGCCAGTCGCCGCAGCGCCATATGGTGACGCCGGGAGGCTACACCATGTCGGTTGCCATGACCAATTGCGGCAGCCTCGGTTGGACCACTAATCAGCAGGGTTATCTTTACTCACCCATCGATCCGCAAACCCAGCGCCCGTGGCCCGCAATGCCTGAGGCGTTCAGTGCGTTGTGCCGCCAGGCGAGTGTTGCTGCGGGCTACCCGGACTTCCGGCCCGATGCCTGCCTGATAAACCGCTACGCGCCGGGCGCAAAACTCTCGCTACATCAGGATAAAGACGAGCCGGATTTGCGCGCGCCAATTGTCTCCGTCTCGCTCGGCTTACCGGCTATTTTCCAGTTCGGCGGCCTGAAGCGTAACGATCCGCTCAAACGCCTGATGCTGGAGCACGGCGATATCGTGGTATGGGGCGGGCCGTCGCGTCTTTTTTACCACGGCATCGCACCGCTTAAATCAGGCTATCACCCCATTACCGGCGAGTGTCGCTATAACCTGACCTTCCGCCAGGCTGGTAATAACGAATAAAAATAAGAATTATTCTTGATGTATCGTATTTGCCGTTTAAACTGCTGGCAATTTTGTTGACCAGGTTGTTGTTATGGAACTGCTCCTCTTAGTCTGGCGTCAGTATCGTTGGCCGTTTGTGGCTGTTCTGGCGCTCACGCTTGCCAGCGCTGCGTTTGGCATCGGGCTTATCGCTTTTATTAACCAGCGGTTGATTGAAACCGTGGATATGTCCTTAACCGTGCTGCCGGAGTTTCTCGGTTTGCTGCTGCTTTTGATGGCGGTGACCCTTGGTTCGCAGCTGGCGCTGACCACGCTTGGCCACCATTTCGTGTATCGCCTGCGCAGTGAATTTATCAAACGTATCCTCGACACGCCGGTCGAGCGCATCGAGCAGCTTGGTAGCGCGTCGCTTCTGGCCGGTCTGACCAGCGATGTGCGCAATATCACCATCGCGTTCGTGCGCCTGCCGGAACTGGTGCAGGGCATTATCCTGACGATTGGCGCGTCGGTTTACCTGGCGATGCTGTCGGGGAAAATGCTCCTTGTCACCGCCGTGTGGATGGCTATCACTATCTGGGGTGGTTTTGTGCTGGTCTCGCGCGTTTATAAGCACATTGCTACGCTTCGCGAGTCGGAAGACAAGCTCTATAACGACTTTCAGACCGTGCTGGAAGGGCGCAAAGAGCTCAACCTGAACCGCGAGCGTGCGGAGCATATCTTTGAAAAAATGTATCTGCCGGACGCCCGCGAATATCGCCACCATATTATTCGTGCCGATACCTTTCATTTAAGCGCGGTAAACTGGTCGAACATCATGATGCTCGGCGCGATTGGCCTTGTTTTCTGGATGGCTAACAGCCTGGGCTGGGCGGACACCAATGTGGCGGCGACGTTTTCTCTGACGCTGCTCTTTTTGCGCACGCCGCTGTTGTCGGCGGTTGGCGCGCTGCCAACGCTGTTGAGCGCTCAGGTGGCGTTCAGAAAGCTGAACAATTTTGCGCTGGCGCCGTTCAAGCCTGACTTCCCGCGCCCGCAGGCTTTCCCGGACTGGCAAACGCTGGAGCTGCGTGATGTGACGTTTAAATATCAGGATAATGATTTTTGCGTCGGGCCGATAAACTTAACGCTTAATCGCGGCGAGCTGGTGTTTTTGATTGGCGGCAACGGCAGCGGTAAGTCAACGCTCGCTATGCTGCTGACCGGGCTGTATCAGCCGGTGTCCGGGACGATTTTGCTGGACGGCAAACCGCTGGCGCAGGATAAACCGGAAGATTATCGCCAGCTGTTTTCGGCGGTCTTTACCGACGTCTGGCTGTTTGATGAATTATTAGGGCCGCAAGGGGAGCAGGCCGACCCAACGCTGGTGGATAAATGGCTGCAACAGCTAAAAATGGCGCACAAGCTGGAGCTGCAAGACGGCAAGATCCTCAATCTTAAGCTCTCCAAAGGGCAGAAGAAGCGCGTTGCCCTGCTACTGGCGCTGGCAGAAGAGCGCGATATCTTACTGCTTGATGAGTGGGCAGCGGATCAGGACCCGCACTTCCGTCGGGATTTTTACCAGATCTTGCTGCCGTTAATGCAGCAGATGGGCAAAACCATTTTTGCTATCAGCCATGACGATCACTACTTTATCCACGCCGATCGTCTGCTGGAGATGCGTAACGGTCAACTGACCGAGCTTTTCGGTGATGAGCGTACGCAGGCTTCCCGCGACGCGGTTGCCCGCACCGCCTGACTTCTCAGCCCCTCGCGCGAGGGGCTTTTGCCGATTTTTTATCCGATCGCACTTCCCGTTTATTATTTTTTACACAACCTGCCGCTATGCTTAAGGGGAATCCCCTCTGGCGTACCATCAGGATAATCAATGTCAGTAAGTAAAAAAAATAGCGTCAAATTGCGCGACGAGGAACGCGCGCGTTTGATTTGGCTACTCTCCACGCATAAAGCGCTCACCGCAACGCTGCTCGGTCAAATCACGCTTGCAGAACCGCTTGACGGTGAGGCGCTTAGCCAGGATCTTGCCGAGGTGAGGGCGCTGGTCATGCACCTGCCGCCGCCGGATCTGGCGGATACCCTTGAAGCGCTGCCGGTGGATGAGCGCCACGCGCTGTGGCGGCTGGTTGAGGACGATAAACGCGGTAAAGTGTTGCTTGAGGCCTCCGAAAATGTCTGGGATGATCTGATAGAGGAGATGAGCGATCGCGCGCTGCTGGATGCGCTCCAGACGCTGGATATTGATGATCAAATCTGGCTGGTGCAGCATTTGCCGCGAAACCTCACCGGTCGCCTGATGGCCTCCTTGCCGCCCGAACAGCGCGCTCGCGTACGCCAGGTGTTGCGCTACGGCAAAGATCGCGTTGGCGCGATCATGGAATTTGAGGTTATCACTGTCCGTGCGGAGTTACGGCTTGCTGTCGTGCAGCGCTACCTGCGCCGCCTCGGTAAGATGCCGGATAACACCGATAAATTGTTCGTCACCGGGCGCGATAAGCAGTTAATTGGCGAGCTGGCACTGCAAACCATTTTGCTGAACCCTGGCAACCGGCGGGTCAGCGACGTGATGGACAGCGATCCGGTGAGCTTTTTACCGGATGAGGAAGCCGAAAAAGTTGCGCGCACCTTTGAGCGTGACAACTTGCTGAGCGCGGCGGTGGTGGATGAGAACGGCTTGCTGCTTGGCCGTCTGACCATCGACGAGATTGTTGATGTGGTGTACGAAGAGTCTGACAACGACATGCGCCAGATGGGCGGTTTGAGCGCGGCGGAAGATGTGTTTGCCCCGGTCACCAAAGCGGTGAAAACTCGCTGGGCGTGGCTGGCTCTTAATCTGTGTACCGCTTTTATTGCCTCGCGGGTCATTGATGGCTTTGAGCACACTATCTCACAACTCGTGGCGCTCGCTTCCCTGATGCCGATTGTCGCCGGAATTGGCGGCAACACCGGCAATCAGACCATCACCATGATTGTGCGGGCGATGGCGTTACAAAACATTCAGCCGGGGAATTTCACCTTTCTTATCATGCGTGAGATGGGTGTGGCGCTGATAAACGGGCTGGTGTGGGGCGGGATCATGGGGCTGGTAACCTGGTGGCTGTATGACGATGCGGCGTTAGGTGGGGTGATGATGCTGGCAATGGTGCTGAACCTGCTGGTGGCGGCGCTGATGGGCGTGCTGATCCCGATGATAATGACCCGGCTGGGGCGCGACCCGGCGGTCGGCTCCAGCGTGATGATCACCGCCATTACGGATACCGGCGGCTTCTTTATTTTTCTTGGGCTGGCGACGCTGTTTCTGCTGTAGTTTTCCCCCGCCATCTGGCGGGCGTCAGCATAAGCGTCGCCAGGCCTGCCAGCACACCGATTGCCAGGTTGCTGGTACAGACTGTGGCGACGACAGTGACCAGCATCACCAGCGTTTCCACAATCGGCGCCTGTTTCAGCGTCGCCGGTTGCAGGCTACGCCAGTTGAAAGTTTTCCACGCGACAATCGCCATAATGCCCGCCAGTACTACCATCGGTATTTTTGCCATCACCTCGCTCAGTGCCGTCACCAGCAGTAACAGTACCAGGCCTGCGGCAAGGGTGGAGAGCCGCGTGCGCCCTTTGCCCATTTCTACATTGACGATGGTTTGCCCAATCATCGCGCACCCGGCGATGCCGCCATACATACCCGCAAGGATATTCGCGATGCCAAGCCCCGTGCTCTCACGCCCTTTGCTGGACGGAGAATGGGTCAGATCGTCGACCAGTTTGGCGGTGAGCAGCGACTCCAGCAGACCGACAAAGGCAATACTCAGCGCACAAGGCCAGATAATACTTAACGTGTGCAGGTTCACGGGCACCAGCCACTGCGTTAGGCCTGGCAGACCTCTCTGCATCGGGCCTTCGTCGCCAACGGTTGGTAACACCTGGCCGGTAAAGAGGGTAAAAGCGGTCAGCAACACAATCGCCACCAGCGGCGCAGGGATGCTTTTCACCCAGCGTGGCAGCCACAAGACGATTAACAGTGTCAGCGCGAATAGCGCCAGAATCAGCGGTTCTTTGCGCCAGAAGTGTGGGATCTGGGCGAAAAAGATAAGCATGCCGAGCGCATTGACGAAACCGGTCATTACCGCATGGGGAATAAAACGCATCAGCCGCGCCATACCGGTCAAACCGAAAAGAATTTGAATCACGCCCGCCAGTAAAACCGCCGGCAAAATGTATTCCACACCGTTTTGATGAACCATCGGCCCGATAACCAGAGCGACTGACCCTGCGGCGGCGGTGACCATTGCCGGGCGCCCACCCAGCAATGACATGCTAAGGCACAGGACCACTGAGGCTATCAGGCTGACTTTGGGGTCAACACCCGCAATCACGGAAAATGAAATCACTTCCGGGATCAGCGCCAGTGCGGTGATCACTCCGGCCAGAATCTCGCGGGTAAACGCCTGGGGTGAGCGCAGCGCGCCCAAAAGTGTGTTAACAGAATTGATTGATTTTTCAGACATAAATATTCGCAGATGAGCATTGCCATAGACAGCTTCGGCAAACGCAATCCCTGCGTTTGGCAAAGCGGAGGATGATAGCAGGTTCTGAATTTTGCTGCTTAACAATTAACGTTACAGCTAATACAAATATTCAACTTATTAGCAACATTAATGCTATGAATATTTAATCTTTAAACAATATTTAAATATCATCCGTTAAGTGCTACGGTAGAACCCGCTAACGATTTTACCCTCACAAAATGCGAATAAAGCAGCACTAAAAGTAAGGCAATGACATTATGAAAAAAATGACTGCCAGGCTGTTTTCGATGGCTGTCGGGCTTAATGCTGTGTCAAAAGCAGCAAAAGAGTCTGCATCGAAAGAGCAGGAAACAGATGTGCTTTTGATTGGTGGCGGGATCATGAGTGCCACGCTCGGCACCTGGCTTAAGGATCTCGAACCCAACTGGTCGATTACGATGGTTGAAAGGCTGGACGCCCTCGCCGAAGAGAGCTCCAACGGCTGGAACAACGCCGGTACCGGGCATGCCGCGCTGGCAGAACTGAATTACACGCCGCAGAGCGCGGACGGTTCCATCAATATTAAAAAAGCGGTTCACATCAACGAAGCGTTCCGTATCTCCCGCCAGTTCTGGGCTCATCAGGTGAAAACCGGTGTGCTGCACGACCCACGATCGTTTATCAACACCGTGCCGCATATGAGCCTTGTCTGGGGCGATGAAAACGTCAACTTTCTGCGTGCGCGCTATAAAGCGTTGCAGCAGAGCGCGCTGTTTCGCGGTATGCGGTATTCCGAAGATCCAGAGCAGATCAAGCAATGGGTGCCGCTGGTGATGGAAGGGCGTGAGGTGCGGCAAAAGCTTGCTGCGACGCGCACTGAGAGCGGCACCGATGTTAACTTCGGCGAACTGACTCGCCAGATGATCAGCGCGTTGCAGAAAAAAGAGAACTTCTCTTTGCAGTTGGGTACGGAAGTTCGCAGCCTGAAACGTAACGCTGATAAGAGCTGGAGCGTGACGCTTCACCGGCCAAAAGGCTGCCCGGATCAGGTTATCAAAGCCAAATTTATCTTTATCGGCGCAGGCGGCGCGGCGCTGAAACTGTTGCAGGAATCAGGCATCCCGGAAGCGGCAGATTACGCGGGATTCCCGGTTGGCGGCCAGTTCCTGGTGACGGAAAACCCGGAAGTGGTGAACCATCATCTGGCGAAAGTTTACGGCAAAGCGTCCGTTGGCGCGCCGCCGATGTCGGTTCCGCATATTGATACGCGCATTATTGATGGCAAAAGGGTGCTGCTGTTCGGGCCGTTCGCGACTTTCTCAACACGTTTTTTGAAAAACGGTTCGCTGTGGGATCTGCTGCGTTCGACAAATCACTCCAACGTTGTGCCGATGCTGACCGTTGGCATGACCAATTTCAATTTGGTGAAATATTTAATTAGCCAGGTTTTGCAAAACGAAGACGACCGTTTTGACGCGCTGCGCGAGTACTATCCGCTGGCGCAAAAGGAAGACTGGCGGTTATGGCAGGCAGGCCAGCGCGTGCAGATTATCAAACGCGAACCGGGTAAGGGCGGCGTGCTGCGCCTGGGAACGGAAGTCGTCAGCGATAGCGAAGGCACTATTGCCGCACTGCTTGGCGCATCGCCGGGAGCGTCTACCGCAGCACCGATTATGCTGGAGCTGATGGAAAAAGTTTTCGCTGAACGTTTTGCCTCAGAAAGCTGGCAGGCGAAAATAAAAGAAATCATCCCAAGCTTTGGTATGTCGCTGAACAATAATATTGAAGCTGCCGATGCAGAGCTGCGTTACAGCAGTGAAATCCTCGGGCTGAAATATGACGCCTCGCTGGTGGCAGACGTGACACCGCCGGTGCAGAAACCTGCTGTCGTGACAACCGGCGACACGAAACCCGTGGCGGATATTGCACTGTAAGTCATTGCTTAACGAAAAATCCCGGCAAGCCAGACCGGGATTTTATCAGGGTCATTCCATTACCAGCCACATATCAGACTCTTCAAACATCTCTTCAAGCATACGGTTTAATTTTTCGCGGTCACTTTTGCTGGCATCGCTGTTTAAGCCGTTGGCCTGCATCGGTTTAACGCGCACATCGGCATCCGGGAAAATACGGTGCACGCGTTTTGTCAGCTCGGTAAGAATTATCTCTTTTGCGCCAGGTAAACCCTCAACGTTCCGTTTGTCATAAACGAGTTCAACAAACATGTGTTATTCCTTTTACTGGTTAGTTATACAGTATTCTACTGTGTAAACGCACGGCAGAAAAGAGTGGAGGAGATAATTCGGACAGACAAATCGCAGGTATAAAAAAACCAGCCTTAAAAGGCTGGTTTAATTGGGGAATTTTGGTCGGCACGAGAGGATTTGAACCTCCGACCCCTGACACCCCATGACAGTGCGCTACCAGGCTGCGCTACGTGCCGACATGTGGCCGTAATAGTACCCTTTTCACCGATGAATGCAAGCGCAGCGCGTCACGAGTGATTTATAATTAATCAATCAGTTAGCGATAAATCGTTTTTCGTCAGTAAGTACCTGCAACAGTAAACTCAACTGCGGTTTCTGATCGCGGATTTTCTCGCCTGCCGTATTCCAGGTCTGGTAATTACCTCGCTGACCGAGCACCAACGTAAATTCCGGCGTGGTGATAGCCAGCGCATCACTGCTTGCCGCCGTTACCCAGTTCTGGCGGCGCGTGGCGGTAAACAAATCTTGCCCTTGCGAGTACTCATTCGCCGGCGTAGTGACGTGCAACAGGCGCTGCATCAGCGTCGTCATCACATCCTGGTGTTCCGTCAGCTTATTGATTTTTTGTGCAGGCGTTCCCGGCCAGTGAATAATTAGCGGCACCTGAAGCCTGCTGCGCGACCAGTCGAAGCTCTCCTGCTGTTTACCCAGTGGAATACCATGACCAGCGGTGATAATGACCACCGTGTTATCCAGTTTCCCGGACGCGCGCAGTGCATCCAGCACGCGGGCGATTTGCTTATCAACACTTGCCGCAGCGCGCCCGTACTGGCGTTCAAAGTTCGGCTGTGAACTCTCTGGCAATGCCGTACCATTAAGCGAAATCCACGAGAACCAGCGGTTATCTTCCTGTGCATAATGCCCAAGCCAGCTCACCCATTGATCGACCGTCTGCGCATCGCTTTGCGCCTCGGCAGGCGGCAGCGAGAAGTCAGACAGCAACGCCTGGCGGTAGAGCGGGCTGCTGAAACCGTCAGAAGAGAACAGCCCCAGCTGATAACCTTGCTGATTCAGCGCGGTGATAAGCGCCGCCGGAATACGCGCCGACAGCACGCCATCCATATAGCCTGGCGAGATACCGTAGAACAGGCCAAAATTGCCGCCGTCCGGCGTGTTGCCTGAGCTCATATGCTGAGTAAAGGAGACGTTTTGCCCGGCGAAACCGGCAAGCTGCGGCATCAATTGTTCATAGCGCGAATAATTTAGCCCGTCGACGGTGAGCAGCAGCACGTTCTGGCCGGAGCCCATATCCAGATAGCGCAAATCACTGAGTGGATACTCAACGGAAACCGCTTCTGGGTTACCTTGCTCCACCAGCCGACGTTGATATTCCTGCGCATCCAGCAGCCCGTGCTTCTCAAGAAAGCGGCGCGCGGTCATCGGGTAAGAGAGCGGCAGATTCGCCCGCTGCATAGTAATCGGGCGATAGAAATTGGCGTCTGCCCAGATGTACATCACATGATTGGCGACAAAGGCCAGACAGAACAGCACCACCAGCGGGCGCGTATATTTACGCCGACGGGTTAGGCTGCGCAGTTTTTGCCAGCTCCAGGTGGCAAACAGCATCTCAATAAGCAGAATCACCGGCACGCTAATAAACATCAGCTGCCAGTCACGCGCCATCTCGTTCTGGTCCGGGTTAATCACCAGTTCCCAGACGATAGGGTTGAGATGCAGATGGAAACGGGTAAAGACTTCGCTATCAATAAGCAGCAGCGTCATGCCAGCGGTGGCGAAAATGGCCGACAGAAAACGCATCAGCCGCTGCGACATGACGATAAAGGTGAGCGGGAACAGGATCAGCAAATAGGCGGCAAACACCAGAAAGCTAAAATGCCCGACCACGCTCACATAGGAATAGATGCGCCCGGAAAGCGTGGTTGGCCAGTCGGCAACAAACAGATAACGGCTACCGAGGACAATGCCCAACAGAATGTTGAACAAAGCAAACCAGTGCCCCCAGCTAACCATCTGGGAGACTTTTTCACGGTAGCGCTGACGATGAGTCACCATAAACTGTCAATATGTCCCTTAGTGCGCTTTGTCGTCGCGAACGGACGACTGTAACGCCTGAGCAAAAGAGTTCACGATCGCCTGACGTTGTGCGGGAGGGACGCTGGTATTTATCAGATTCGTCACCATATTACCCAGCACCATCAACGAGAGATCGGTCGGCGCTTTGTGTTTTTCCAGCACGTTGGCCAGTTCAGTGAGCAGTTGCTCAACGTGTTCATCACTGTAGCGGGAGATTTGTGGCATAAATCGAAATCAGTTTCTGTTTGTTGATGAAAGGGCAACATATTACCGTAGCAACAGCTTTTTTTCTGCTTTTTTATCAGCGGTTGCACAGCCGCGTTGGTGATGGTTGAATACCGCCGTCTAAAAGGAGAGTTTATCATGAGTCTGGACATCAACCAGATTGCCCTGCACCAGCTTATCAAGCGCGATGAGCAAACCCTTGAGCTGGTGCTGCGCGATTCTTTACTGGAACCCACGGCGCCCGTCGAAGAGATGGTGGCCGAGCTGCACCGGGTCTACAGTGCGAAAAATAAAGCTTACGGCTTGTTTAATGAAGAGAGCGAACTGGCGCAGTCGCTGCGCCTGCAACGCCAGGGCGAAGAAGATTTTCTTGCCTTCAGCCGCGCAGCAACCGGGCGCTTACGTGATGAACTGGCGAAATATCCCTTTGCCGATGGCGGCATCGTGCTGTTTTGCCACTACCGTTACCTGGCGGTGGAGTACCTGCTCGTTGCAGTATTAAATAACTTAAGCAGCATGCGCGTGAATGAAAACCTGGATATCAGTTCGACCCATTATCTGGACATTAATCACGCGGATATTGTGGCGCGTGTGGATTTAACCGAGTGGGAAACCAATCCTGAATCAACCCGTTACTTAACTTTTCTGAAAGGGCGGGTGGGGCGTAAAGTTGCCGATTTCTTTATGGATTTCCTCGGCGCCAGCGAAGGCCTGAACGCTAAAGCGCAAAACCGCGGGCTGCTGCAGGCGGTGGATGACTTTACCGCGCAGGCCGAGCTGGATAAATCAGAGCGTCAAACGGTTCGTCAGCAGGTTTATACCTATTGTAATGAACAGCTGCAGGCCGGGGAAGAAATTGAGCTGGCGACGCTTTCTAAAGAGCTTGCGGGCGTGAGCGAAGTGAGTTTCCAGGAGTTCACCGCAGGCCAGGGTTACGAGCTGGAGGAGAGTTTCCCGGCCGATCGCAGCACCCTGCGCCAGCTCACCAAATACGCGGGCAGCGGCGGGGGGCTGACCATCAACTTTGACGCTTTACTGCTTGGCGAGCGCATTTTCTGGGACCCGGCAACGGATACGCTGACCATTAAAGGCACGCCGCCGAACTTACGCGATCAGCTTCAGCGCCGCCTGAACGGCGGAAAATAGGCATAAAAAAACCCCGCCGCAGCGGGGTTTTCTTCAACTTGTCGGCAATTAAGCGCGAACGAAGTCGATGTGAGTCAGTTTTGGCTTGAACGCGTGACGCTGAACAGCCTGAACTTTCACTTTTACTTCTTTGCCATCGATAGCGAGGGTCAGCACTTCGCTGTAGAACTCAGGTTTTGCCTGCATGTTCCACACTTTGTCGTGATCCAGTTCGATAGCAACAGGTGCTTCAGTTCCACCGTAAACGATAGCCGGGAACTTGTTAGCAATGCGCAGGCGGCGGCTCGCACCCTTACCCTGCTCTTTACGTACTTCTGCGTTAATAGTAAACATTTAAGTCTCTCTTTAATAAATCCTGTTACAGGCGACCCAGCAACAGGCAGATGATCGGCTTTGCGGATGCAAAAGCGGGCGGTATTCTATCCCCGAACGGGTAAGACATCAATCAAAAGCACGCTTACCCCCGCAATTCATGCGCCAGGCGGTAGCGGCCTTCATAATCAAAGACTTTTTCCCGCACCTGCCAGTACTGACCTTTTAGCCTGGCGACGACAAAATCCGGGTGGCGAAGTAGCGCCTGTTGCGCAAGGATATCGGCGGCGACAATCCAGCGCAGCGGCACGCCGGGCGTGCGGGTATGGGGGCGAATAAATAGCTGTTCAAACGCGGTGCGCTGAGCGGGCGTCTGCAAACGAAAGCGCTCGCTGACTTCAGCGCCGTCTTCATCGTGATAGGTGATTTTCAGCCACTCGCCTTTCTCGTCCGCGCCCTGCTGCAGGCTCATTCCGCTGCAGCGCAGAACCAGCGCATCTTTGAGTTTCAGCGCGGCTTTCAGCATATCATCCGGGTCGACCAGCATCGTATCGCAGCTGCGACAGCGGCGGGCGGCGATATCGTTTTCGGCATTGCATTGCGGGCAGTTTTTAAAGCGAAAGCGGTAATCGCACTGTTCGCGATGGCCTTCATCATCTTCCAGCCAGCCCTGGCAGCGGCGGCCAAAATGCTCAATCAGCGTGCCATCGGCGGTGGTTTTTCCCCAAAACGTATTGGCAAAACCGCAGCCGGGGCAGAAAACCTGCACCGGCACGTTGTCGCTCTTGCCCTTCGGCGCGCCGACTTCCGGGGCATACAGATCGTGAGGATTGCCCGCATAATCCAGAATCAGGCAGTCGGTCTTCCCCGGCGCGAGGCGCAGGCCACGTCCGACAATTTGCTGATACAGACTGATGGATTCGGTAGGGCGCAAAATCGCTATCAAATCCACATGCGGCGCGTCAAAGCCGGTCGTCAGCACGGCGACGTTGACCAGATAACGGAATTTCTGATTTTTAAACGCGTCGATCAGCGCATCGCGCTGCGGGCCAGGCGTTTCGCCGGTAATCAGCGCCGCCTCTGTTGCCGGTAACAGGCCAGTTATCTCCTTCGCGTGCTCCACGGTTGCGGCAAAAATCATGACGCCTTTACGAGTCTGCGCAAATTCAACAATCTGGCTGATAATGTGTGGTGTAATACGGCGCTGCTTTTTTAGCTCGCGGTTCAGATCCGCTTCGCTGAACAAGCCATTGCTTTGTGTTTGCAGACGACTGAAATCATACTGCACCACCGGCATATCCAGCCGTTCAGGCGGCGTGAGATAGCCATGCTTAATCATATAGCGCAGCGGTAACTCATAGATACAGTCGCGAAACAGCGCCTTTTCATCACCCCGCACCATCCCGTGATAATGGAAGCGGTAAATCCACCCTTTGCCAAGCCGAAAGGGGGTGGCGGTGAGGCCAAGCAGGCGTAAGTGAGGGTTCACCTCGCGCAGATGATTGAGAATTTGCTGGTACTGACTCTCGTCGTCATCGCTAATACGGTGACACTCATCGACAATCAGCAACGAAAATTCGCCCTGAAATTGCTCAAGGTTACGGGCGACCGACTGCACGCTGCCAAACACCACTTTACCGTGACTCTGTTTACGCTTTAGCCCGGCGGCAAAAATATCCGCCTCCAGACCGAGCGCGAGGTATTTAGCATGGTTTTGCGCAACCAGCTCTTTCACATGCGCCAGTACCAGCACGCGCCCGCGCGCAAGCCGCGCCAGCTCGGCGATGACAAGGCTTTTCCCGGCGCCGGTAGGCAGCACGATAACCGCGGGTTCGGCGTGTTGGCGGAAGTGGGCGAGGGTGGCATCCACCGCTTCGCGTTGATAAGGGCGTAGCGTAAAAGTCATGATTCTGAAGAGATTGCAAAGTGACAGCGTTTTAGTATGCCACGAATCTTTCCTTTTAGCGGTTTATGATGGTCGTTATACTGTCCGTATACTACTTTCTTCTTTCGGGCCCAAAGCCCACATTCAGCACGATACAGGCTAAAGAATTTCATGCGACTTGATAAATTTATCGCCCAGCAGCTCGGCGTTAGCCGCGCTATTGCCGGGCGTGAGATCCGCGCCAGCCGGGTGACGGTTGATGGCGACATCATCAAAGACACTGCCTTTAAGCTACAACCTGACCATGAGGTTGAATACGACGGGAACCCGCTGGCGCAGCAGAACGGGCCACGCTATTTTATGCTGCATAAACCGCAGGGCTATGTCTGCTCGACGGACGATCCGGATCACCCGACTATCCTTTATTTCCTCGATGAACCCGTTGCACACAAGCTCCATGCCGCGGGGCGTCTGGATATCGACACCACAGGGCTGGTGCTGATGACTGACGATGGTCAATGGTCGCACCGCATTACCTCGCCGCGCCATCATTGCGAAAAAACATATCTGGTAACGCTTGAATCCCCGGTCAGTGACGACACGGCGGCGCAGTTTGCCCACGGCGTTCAGTTGCATAATGAAAAAGAGTTGACCAAACCGGCTGTGCTGGAGGTGCTTTCGCCGTTGCAGGTGCGCCTGACTATCAGCGAAGGGCGTTACCATCAGGTCAAACGTATGTTTGCCGCCGTTGGCAATCACGTCGTGGCGCTGCACCGGGAACGAATCGGCGCTATTACGCTGGACGACGCGCTGGCACCGGGTGAATACCGGCCGCTGACAGAAGAAGAAATTGCCAGTGTTGGCATGCCCTTACGCTAATTTCAGGAGTTAATGTGACCAGCAGGCCGCACTCGTCATACCGTATTGTTTTTATCCTTGGCCTGTTGGCCATGTTGATGCCGCTTTCTATTGATATGTATCTGCCCGCGCTGCCGGTTATCGCCGCGGAGTTTGGCGTACCGGCGGGTAGCGCGCAGATGACGCTCAGTACCTATATTCTGGGGTTTGCGGTAGGGCAGTTACTGTATGGCCCGATGGCGGACAGCATTGGCCGCAAGCCGGTTATCCTCGGCGGGACGCTGATTTTTGCCGTGGCGGCGGTGGCTTGTGCGCTGGCGCAAAGTATCGAACAGCTGATCGTTATGCGTTTTTCCCATGGACTGGCAGCCGCTGCGGCTAGCGTGGTAATCAACGCATTGATGCGCGATATCTATCCGCGTGAAGAGTTCTCCCGGATGATGTCGTTTGTCATGCTGGTCACTACTATTGCGCCATTGCTGGCACCGATGGTGGGCGGCGCGGTGCTGATATGGTTCAACTGGCACGCGATTTTCTGGATTCTGGCGATTGCGGCGCTGCTGGCCTCGGTGATGATTGCCCTGTTTATCCGTGAAACGCTGCCGGTGGAAAAGCGGCAGCGGTTCCATTTTCGCACCACTATCGGCAATTTTGCCTCGCTGTTTCGCCATAAACGCGTGCTCAGCTATATGCTGGCCAGCGGTTTCAGTTTTGCCGGCATGTTCTCTTTCCTCAGTGCCGGGCCATTTGTTTACATAGAAATAAACCATGTTGCGCCGCAGGACTTTGGCTATTACTTTGCGCTCAATATTGTCTTTCTGTTCGTGTTGACCATTATCAACGGGCGTTTTGTGCGCCGCGTCGGGGCGCTGAACATGTTTCGTAGCGGGCTGTGGATACAGTTTGCTATGGCGCTGTGGATGGTGGTCACCGCGCTGCTGGATGTCGGATTCTGGGCACTGGTTGTGGGCGTGGCGGCGTTTGTTGGTTGTGTCACGCTGGTGGCATCCAATGCTATGGCGGTTATCCTTGATGAATTTCCCCACATGGCGGGTACGGCTTCATCGCTGGCGGGCACCTTCCGCTTTGGTATTGGCGCTATTGTTGGGGCGCTGCTGTCGATGGCGACCTTTACTACCGCCTGGCCGATGATCTGGTCTATTACCTTTTGCGCAACCTGCTCCGTGCTTTTCTATCTCTACGCCAGCCGCAGTAAAAAATCCGCATCATAATGGTCAAAAGGGAGCGAAACGGCTCCTTTTTTTGATACATGTCAACCGAAACAAGCATACCTTCAGGCATGTTTGTTTATTATATGTAAAATCAAATAGTGTAAATAGTCACATCATTGTAGTGAAAAAGGTTGAGTTAGATCGCAGAAACGGGTACATATAGCGCAAATACTGGCCTGTTGGCTCGCCATAATTTGTTAATAAATGAGCAGCAAGCCCGCGCCCTGTGCAGGTTTTAACCTTTTTTGCACAGATGACAGGAAGGATTGTCAATGGTGTGTTAAGATATATGTAAAAAAATTGTGAAGTAATAGTACTTCCGGGGTATAGAACGTGAAAACATTACAGCTATCAATTGTCCACCGACTACCACAGTGCTATCGCTGGCTGGATGGTTTTGCGGGTGCGAAAGTTGAACCGATTCCGCAAAATGGCCAGCCCGCAGAAGATGGCCTTGTTGCGCTAAAATTGCTCAGCCCGGATGGCGATAAAGCGTGGCCCGTAATGCATAAGCTTAGCCAGGCGCTGAGCGATATTGAACTGCCTTGCTCGGTGCTGGAGTGCGAAGGGGAACCCTGCCTGTTCGTTAACTCCCGCGATGAGTTTGCCGCAACCTGCCGCCTGAAGAATTTCGGCGTGGCGATTGCGGAACCCTTCTCCAGGCAGAACCCTTTCTGAGCATCAGCTTAGCGACAAAAGCTGGCGCGTATATGCTTGCCCTGGCTCGTTAAACACACGCCAGCACTCGCCCTGTTCCACGACCTCGCCTTGTTTTAGCACAATCACCTGATGGCAGAGCGCACGCACCACATGCAAATCGTGGCTGATAAAGATATAGGCCAGCCGGTGCGTTTCCTGTAATGATTTCAGCAGCGCAAGGATTTGCGCCTGCACGGTTCTGTCCAGCGACGAGGTCGGTTCGTCCAGAATGATAAGCTCAGGTTTGAGGATCAACGCGCGGGCAATCGCTATGCGCTGGCGCTGACCGCCGGAAAACTCGCCGGGAAAACGCCGACGCGTCTCGGGGTCAAGTCCGACCTCCTGCATAACCTCTATGACTCGTTGCTCGCGCGCCGCCCGCGTTAGCTGAGGATGATGTACCCGCAGACCTTCTTCGATGATTTGCAGCACATTCAGCCGTGGGTTCAGCGCTGAATTCGGATCCTGAAATACCACCTGCATCCGATGCCGCACCGGCAGCATCTGCTTGCGATCCCATTGATGCAGCGGTTTGCCATCGAAAAGAATAGTGCCGTGCGAGGCAACCAGCCGCAGCAGCGCCAGCCCGGTAGTGCTTTTCCCCGAACCTGACTCGCCCACCAGCCCCAGCGTTTCGCCAGGGCGCAGGGAAAAGCTCAGCCCTTTGACCACCGGGTTATGACCGACAACCCGTCTAAAAATGCCTTTGCGTACCGGGAAGCTCACCGCAAGGTTTTCAACATGCAGCAGCGGTTGAGCATTGGGTTCCAGCGCTACCGGATCGCCGGACGGCTCACTGTTCAGTAGTTTTTGTGTGTAGGGATGCGCAGGGGCACTGAACAACGCCTGCGCGCTGTTTTGCTCCACACACATACCGTTTTGCATCACCGCGACCCTGTCCGCCAGTTTGCGCACGATACTCAGGTCATGCGTGATAAACAGCAGCCCCATGTTCAGCTCGTCGCGCAGCTCACGCAACAGCGCGAGGATTTGCGCCTGCACGCTGACATCCAGCGCGGTCGTGGGTTCGTCAGCAATCAACAGTTCCGGGCGCGTCAGCAGCGCCATGGCGATCATCACACGCTGGCGCTCGCCGCCGGACAGTTGATGAGGAAAATCCCCCAGCCGCTGGCGTGCGTTGCGAATTCCCACCCGCTCCAGGCAGTCGAGGATTTCCCCCCTGGCCGCTTCCCGACGCATACCACGGTGCAAAGAGAGCACTTCATAGAGCTGCTTTTCCAGCGTATGCAAAGGGTTGAGCGAAACCATCGGCTCCTGAAAAATCATGGCGATTTTATTGCCGCGGATGCCGCGTAGCGTTCTTTCGCTGGCATGAAGCAGTGACTCGCCGTGAAACAAAATGTCGCCGCCGGTGTACTCTACCGGTGGCGAGGGCAGCAAACGCAGCACGGACAGCGCGCTGACGCTTTTGCCGGAACCTGATTCGCCCACCAGCGCCAGCGTTTCTCCGGCATCAATGTGCAGAGAGAGATCGCTGACCACCGTGCGCAGCTGCTGCTGGTGACGAAAGGCGATGCTTAATGACTCAATACTGAGCAGGGGAGCGTGCATATTACACCGCCTTATTAGGGTCAAACGCGTCGCGCACCGCTTCACCGATAAAAATCAGCAGCGATAGCAACAACGCCGTAGAGATAAAGGCGGCGATGCCAAGCCACGGCGCCTGCAAATTGTTTTTGCCCTGCAATAGCAATTCACCGAGCGATGGCGAACCGAGCGGTAGGCCAAAACCGAGAAAATCCAGCGAGGTCAGGGTGGCGACGGAGCTGCAAAGAATAAACGGCAGCAGCGTCAGGGTGGCAACCATCGCGTTGGGCAGCATATGGCGCAGGATAATATGACGATCGCTTACGCCCAGCGCCTGCGCGGCACGAATATAATCGAAATTGCGCGTGCGCAGAAACTCCGCGCGCACCACGCTCACCAGCGCCATCCAGCCGAACAGCACGGTGATCGCCAGCAGCCACCAGAACCCAGGCTGCACTACGCTTGAGAGCAGAATAATCAAAAACAGCGTTGGCATACCTGACCAGACTTCAATCACCCGTTGCCCCCAGAGGTCAATTTTCCCGCCGTAGTAGCCCTGGATTGCGCCTGCCAGTATGCCAATCACGCTGGAGCAGAAGGTCAGCATCAGCCCGAACAGCAGCGAAATCCGGGTGCCGTAGAGAATGCGCGCCAGCACATCGCCGCCGTTGGCATCGGTGCCGAGCCAGTTTTGCGCTGACGGCGGGGAGGGGAAGGGGAGGTCAGAGGCATAGTTAATGCTGAGCGCGCCAAAACGCACCGGCGCCCACAGCGCCCAGCCATGCTCCTCCAGCTGTTTTTGCAGCCACGGATCCTGATAATCTGCGGCGGTGGCAAGCGGCCCGCCAAAATCGCTCTCACTGTAATTTTTTACCAGCGGGAAATACCAGCTATCCTGATAGCGCACCAGCAGGGGTTTATCGTTGGCCACCAGCTCAGCGCAAAGACTCAGCACAAAAATCACTAAAAAAATCCATAGCGACCAGTAGCCACGGCGGTTGTGGCGAAAACGCGCCCAGCGCGCCTGGTTAACGTAGCTCAATTGAAACATCAGCGCCCCTCAAAATCGATACGCGGGTCAACCAGCGTATAGCTGATATCGCTGAGGATATTCAGCAGCAGGCCAATCAGCGTGAAAATATAGAGCGTGCCAAACATCACCGGATAGTCCCGCGAGACGGTCGCTTCATACCCCAGAAGACCGAGGCCATTAAGGGAAAAAATCACTTCAATCAGCAGCGAGCCGGTAAAAAACATACTGATAAACGTGGCGGGGAAGCCGGCAATCACCAGCAGCATGGCATTACGAAACACATGCTTGCGCATAATATTTCGCTCGCTGACACCTTTGGCGCGGGCGGTTACCACATACTGCTTGCGAATTTCATCCATAAACGAGTTTTTTGTCAGCATCGTCAGCGCGGCAAACCCGCCGATCACCGTCGCCAGCACCGGCAGCGTGATGTGCCACAGGTAATCGAGCACTTTCTGGTACCAGGGCAGGGTGTCGAAATGCGTGGAAACCAGCCCCCGTAGCGGAAACAGATCGTAATAGCTGCCGCCTGCGAAAAAGACAATCAACAGGATGGCGAATAAAAAAGCCGGTATCGCATAACCGGTAATGATGAGTGCGCTGCTCCAGATATCAAAACGGCTGCCGTTATAGACCGCTTTACGGATGCCCAGAGGGATGGAGACCATATAGATTATCAGCGTTCCCCACAGCCCGAGCGTTATCGACACCGGCATACTCTCTTTGATGAGCTGCAACACCGAGGCGCTGCGAAACAGGCTGTCGCCAAAGTCAAAGCGTAAATAGTTCCACAGCATCGTGAAATAGCGCTCGTGCAGAGGCTTATCAAAGCCGTAGCGCTGTTTTATTTCCTCAATCACCTGCGGATCGAGACCGCGCCCGCCGCGATAGTGGCTGTTATTACTGAGCGCATCGCCCACCCCGGTTCGCGCATGGGTGGCTCCCATGCCTTCGCTGCTGCTGCCGGGGATAGCACCTTGCTTACCAAACTCAATCGCGGCAATCGCTTGATCTACCGGGCCGCCAGGGGCAATTTGCACGATAAAAAAGTTGATAGTAATAATTGCCCAAAGGGTGGGTATTATCAGTAAAAATCGTCGAATAAGGTATGCGCCCATCCCTTCTCCTTAGCGCCTGGCGGCGGGCAGTTTTGCCGCTTTGTTGACGTCATACCACCAGTTCTCAAAACCAAGCGAGTACACAGGGCGCACGGCAGGCATGGAGAACTTATCCCAGTACGCGATGCGGTCTGCGGAGGTATACCACATCGGTAACATGTAGAAATTCCACGTGAGCACGCGATCCAGCGCCCGCCCCAGCGGTAGCAGCTTTGCTTTATTGCCCTGCCAGCGGTTAATTTGCTCTATCAGGTTATCGACCGCCGGGTCTTGTACGCCAGGCGCGTTATAGGTGGAGTCGATATACGCCGAGCTCCAGGCAATTTTCAAATCGCCGCTCGGCCACGGCTGCGCCCGCCACAGGCGCGGCATCATATCGTAATCGCGGCTGCGCATACGGTTGGTGGCTTGTGAAATATCTACCTGACGAATCTCCATAGTGATGCCCAGGCGCGCGAGATTGTGCTGAAACGGCAGCACCCACTGGATATTGCCCCCGGAAGGCAGCAACAGTTCAAAGACAAAGGGCTGACCGGTCTTCGCATTCACCCGTCGTTGGTTTTTTAGCACCCAGCCTGCCTGTGTCAGCAGCGCGTCAGCTTTCAGCAGATTAGCTCTGTCATAGCCGTCGCCCTTTGATAACGCAGGGCTATAAATCGTGGTGAAGACTTCCGGCGGCACCTGCGCTTTAAACGGCGCCAGCAGCGTCAGCTCGTCGGCATCCGGGTAGTTGCGCGCCGCATATTCCGTATTCTGGAAATAGCTATTGACCCGGCGATAAGCGCCGTAAAACAGCGCCTTGTTCATCCATTCGAAATCAAACGCCAGCGACACGGCTTCGCGCACGCGGCGATCGCTAAACACCGGACGCTGAATATTAAACGCCAGCCAGCGGGTATCCTGCGCAGACGTATTGGGCTGCTCATCCTTGACGATATAACCGCGGCTAAAGTTGTTACCGACATAACGCGTGGCCCAGTTTTTTGCCACCACTTCGGTGCGCATATCAAAGGCTCCCGCTTTGAAGGCTTCGAAGGCAACATTATCATCGAGATAGTAGTCATAGCGGATATTGTCAAAATTCCAGCGGCCCCGGTTGACCGGCAGATCAGCCGCCCAGTAATCCTGCACCCGCGTATAGGCGATATATTGCCCCATCCGCCAGCTACTGATGCGATAAGGCCCGCCAGCCAGCGGCGGTCGGCTTAGCGGATCGCTGAGTTTATGATCTTTCCAGAATTTTTCCGGCATGACAGGCAGCGTCAGCAGGCTGAGCATATCTTCTTTGCTTGGGGTGGCAAGCTCAATACGTACCGTTAGCGGCGCGATAGCTTTGACGGTGGCGCCCTTGTAGGCGATGCGAAATTGCGGCACGCCTTCGGTCATAAATTTATGAAAGGTAAAGGCGACGTCGCTGGCGCGAACGGGTGTGCCATCGTGAAACACCGCGCGTGGATTGATACTCACCTCCATCCACGAAAAATCATCGGTGTACCGCGCCATCTCGGCGATCAACGGGTAGTAGCTGCCGGGTTCATCGTCCGAGGTGGTGAAAAGGGTATCGTAAAGTGTATCGGTACGCGCTGCCGGGTTTCCACGTAACGCATAGATGTTGAGATTATCATACGTGCCGATAGTCGACAGGGTGATATTGCCCCCTTTGGGCGCGGCAGGGTTTACATAGTCGAAATGGGTAAACTGGCTGGCATATTTCGGCTCGCCAATCACGGCAAATGAATAGCTCTCTTTTATGGTCTGAGCCTGACACACCAGGCTGACCAAAGCCAACAGTACGACTGAAAAGCGCACGAACGTCATCGCGTGTTCCTTTGATCCGCAGCGCGACTGACGCGCTAACCTTATAGTTTTGAATAATAAGGGAGGTCAGGGCGGATGTGAAATAATTCGCGCCTATAGCAGTTCATCAAAAGTGGGTGGCTGCCATTTGACGAACTGTTCGAGGGTCAGCGGGCGGCTGAAATAATAGCCCTGCATGTAGTGTACGCCATGTTCGCGTAGCCAACGGGCCTGCTCGCGGGTCTCGACACCCTCGGCGACGGTCTTCATATTCAGGCGTTTCGCCAGCGTCAATACTGCGTCCAGCACGGGTGACGTGATGGTTTCCGTGCCAATAGCGGTCACAAAACCACGGTCGATTTTCAGATAATCAAGGGTAAAACGTTCCAGGTAGATAAGCGCGCTATGCCCGGTACCGAAATCATCAATAGCAATTTCGTATCCTTCCTCGCGCAGCCAGTCGAAAACTTTTGTCACTTCGGTGTAGCGCAGCATATCGCGCTCGGTGATTTCCAGCACAATGCTGAAGCTGTTGGTGGGTAACGTCTGTGCGAATGAGCGGATATCATCCATAAAGCTTGGCGAGTGCAGATGACCAGGCGCGATATTAATACCCACTTTGGCGCCTTTCGGGATCAGGGTTTGCAGAACCGGCGCATCGCGGGAGATGAGTCTGAACAGATGCAGCGTAAGCGGAATAATCAGTTGCTGGGCTTCGGCAAAATGAATAAACGCATCCGGCGGGATCTCCCCGGCCACAGGATGTCGCCAGCGCATCAGCACCTCGACACCGCTGACTTTAAATGTTTTTCCATCAACCACGGGCTGATAGACGACATAAAACTGCTCGCGTTTGATAGCCGTGAGAATTTCCCGCCCCGGACGCAGGTGCGTATAGAGAATATAGGCAGTCAGCAGGCCTGCCAGCATCCCGGCGGTGGCACCCAGCAGTATGGCAAACTGTATATCCTCCGATTGCCATTTTTCTGCGTAGAGATAGAGGGTGAAGGGTGTCCCTTCAATCACGGTAGTGTTGAACGGACGCTGTGGCAGGTTACTGAGCTGAATAATGTCGCTGGAGAAGGTAGATATCGCCCGATCGCCGATGCCCATGGCTATTCCGATAAGATCGGGTTGCTGAGAGGTGTAAAGCATATAAGGCGTCAGGCTGATATTCAGCACGGCAAAGACGCCACGGTGTTCAAGCAGCGGGCTGCGAAACCAGAGCGCAAGGGCGGGCTTATCCGGTAACATCGTTGTGCCGGTCAAAATCGCCATATCAAATGTTTTGTTGATATCAATTTCCGGTACCAGCGTTTTCATCGGTTCGTTCATGACGCCGGTTGCTGATGAGCAAAATGCATTCTTATCACGGATAAGTAAAAAGGCGCGAACGTTGACGGAAAATGCTGCACGGGAGGTCAGCTCGCTAACGACAGCCTCGCAAGGGTTAAGCGTGAGCGGTTGTAATGAGTCTGCTGTCGTGCGGATATCATTCAGATACCCCGTAAAGAGTGTCTGAATACCGCCAAGCAGAGCGTCATATTTGGCTTCGCGCTTTTGTTGCTCCAGCCAAAACTGCACGCAGCCTATCGCAAGCGCGGAAAGCACGCCGACGGTAATGCTAATCAATAATATTTTTCGATTCAGGGAAAAATAACGGGTGAACATAATGTTTGACCCAGTTAAACGTGTTCAGTGCTGAGCGTGGTTGCCGGAGTGGTTTTCTGGACTATAGTCTGAAAAGTCTTATCTGGCATATAAGCAGGCATAAAAAAACACTGCCAGAGCAGTGTTTTCGTCTGAACGCCGGTCAAGGGGAAAATCCGGCGTGACAGGATTAACTACGCGTCAGGACCCGACGCGCTTCGTTGTAACGCTTCTTCCAGTACGGCTCGTCCATATCGGAAATCATCACGCCATTGCTGGTGGAAGCATGTACAAACTGATTGTTGCCAATATAAATGCCAACATGTCGGCCAGTAGAGCCCGCTTTAAACAGCACCAGATCGCCGGTGCGCAGACCCGTACGGGCAATCGATTTGCCGGTAGCTTGCTGCTCGTAGGTTGAGCGCGGAAGCTCTAAACCAAACTGTTCACGGAATGTGCGCTGCACAAAGCCGGAACAATCGATGCCTTTTTTGGTATTGCCACCGAGACGGTAACGTACACCTTTCCAGCTGGCATACTGGTCCATAATGCGCGATTTTACGTCAACATTACGTACCAGATTTTCAAATTCATCCTGAGAAGCTTGCAGTGAAGAGGTCTCTTCGGGCACACCAAGCGTCTCAGAATGCATATTCTTTGCGGTATTCGTCGATGAACATGCAGAAAGCAGAACCGCAACTGCTAACGCGGGAATCGCCCGCACGAAATATCTCAAAATCGGCTGAGATTTGACCATTTTGCTTATTTTCCCTTGAAGTCCTTAACGATAAATATCGTTATAAAAATGCCAACGCAGCGAGATTAATTATCTATATGTATCGAGACAAATGCTCTTGGGCAAAATTGTGGAAGAACGCACAAAATTACGCACACCGAGAATAAAAGCACTCTTTGCGACAAAACGAACCGAGGTTACCCTAAGACTATCGGCATTGCGAGCGCTTTCCTTCAATTTTTTATAAGAAAAAATGATACAGAAAGTAAAAAACGAGAAATGGTTAAAAAAAAGGATTTTTGCTTAAGAAGTGTGCAACTTATTCTTTCCACGCCAGATGATTATGACAATGGAATGAAAAGTTTTAGTAAAGAAAGAAAATTTGTATCAGGGAATGAAAACAATCCCTGATACTTAATGTTAATTTTGTTTTGCGGTGGTTATTTGCGGCAGGAAACGATCGAACACCTGAATTATTTTATCGCTAAGCGGTGTCAGCAGAAACCAGGGAAGCGCGATTAATGCCACGGATAACGAACCTACGGCGATATCGCTGAACCAGTGCGCGCCAATCATCACTCTGGGGAATGCAAAGACCACAAATATAATAAGGGCGACGGCAAAGGCTTTTTTACCAAAATAGCGCCACATGACGGCAGAAAAAATCAACAGCATCATGCCATGATCTCCCGGAAAACTGTCTTTTGAGGCGTCTTTTGTCGGCAAATTGATCAGATCGCTGACCCGGTAAATATCGGTAAAAAACAGCGTAGGGCTTATTCGTTTAACCGGAATAATTGCCTGCGCGAGTTGGTTAATAATCACCGCCATCAGCAGCATTGTCAGGCCGATAATCACGACATGGCGGCGACACTTTTGGTCAGCCGGAAGCCAGAATGTCAGCATTAAACAGCCCATCGCCACCAGCGAAAACGCATCAAAGGCGCGATTATTGGTCAGCGCCACCAGCCACAGGTACGCCTGGTTTTCAACCAGCCCCCGATTGAAGAAATGAAAAATGTCTGAATCCAGCGCAAACCAGAAACCGTGGTTTGCCGGAAGATACCATGAGAAAAACAGCGCCAGTCCGGCGACGTTTGACAATAAAATAAGCGGTAATTTTCTTTTCATCTTCAGGTCAATTTTATTCAACACGGGCGCAACGGTAGTGCCATCATCCTAAACGAAGCTTCAACAAACTGGACTGAAGTGCATTCCAGTCGGCTTCCAGAGCCGTTATCAACTCAATACGGCTATCGGGCGGTGCGACGTTTTGCGTTTCAATGTGCAAGTCCTGACCCTGGCGGTTGATGCGCACCAGGCCTTCCGGGATACGCATTACCCCTTTGACGCGCTCTACCGGCGCAAGGCGCGCCCATTCGAGTATGCCAACCGTGTCAAAGACCGTATCGGCATCAAAAATCCAGCCGCAGGCATGATGCCCCTGACCACTGTTCAGGTTTCGTCGCCAGCGTTGATGAGCCGGCAAGCTTAACGCTGCCAGGCCTTTGCTCGCCGCATGGCTATGGTCATGGGCTGCGCTGGCGGGGAGTTCGCGCAGATTACGGCGCGGTAAATCGAGTAATGCCCCGTCGATAGCGCCTTGTGTTGCGCTAACCTGTAGGCGATCGCCGCCGAACTCTGCCCACCATGCCTTAAGCGCTTGCTGGCTTTGCGTTGTCGCACGATCCTGCTTATTAGTAATAATAATATCCGCAGCGGCTAACTGGTCGCGAAAGTTCTCATTATTCGCCACCTTCTCATCAAGAAACTGGCGCGCATCCAGCAGGCAGAGCGTTGCGCGCAGATCAATCCAGGGTTCGTATACCGCAGCAGTGAGCATATCCAGGATCTGTTTCGGATGGCCCAGACCGGTGGGTTCGATAAGCAGGCGGTCAGGTTTGCCCTGGCGCAGCAGCGTGTTCAGCCCGACCTGCATCGGTAATCCATTGACGCAGCACATGCAACCGCCGGGGATCTCTTTGAGCAAGGCTCCGCTATCTGCCAGCAGAGCGCCATCAATCCCGACTTCACCAAATTCATTCACCAGCACCGCCCATTTTTCCTGCGGGTCTTTATGCGCCAGCAAATGCAGAATCGAGGTGGTTTTGCCGCTACCGAGAAAGCCGGTTATCAGGTTAGTTTTGGTCACAGGGACTCCAGAAATCATCAAGAAAGCGTGACCTGAATCCTGGCTAAAAAAAGGAAAAAAGAGAAGGGGACGGGCGGGGTAAAAACCTAACCGCCCGCTTAAACGCAGAAAATGTTAATTATCCAGCGCGGCTTTTACTGCGCCATGCGCACCGAGCGTGGCAATTGACCGCCAGGCCTGGCAAAGGGCATTAACAAACGCCGGGTTGTGCGGCAAATCCGCACCGAAAACTTCCTGTAGCGTCAGTAACGCGCTGACGCGTTCAGCCTCGTCGCTGGTATCGACGATGGCGCGAATTTTATCGACCAGCGGGTCGCGCACATCAATGGGCTGACCGGCATCGTCCACGCCGCTGACGTAACGCATCCAGCCTGCAATACCGAGCGCCAGCAGCGGCCAGCGGCTTTCCTGCTCCAAATGCCTGCGAACGCCTTCGAGCATACGCTGCGGCAGCTTCTGACTGCCGTCCATGGCTATTTGCCAGGTGCGATGTTGAAGCGCCGGGTTGCTGAAGCGCTCAAGAAGACGGTCAGCATACGCGTTCAGATCCACGCCCTGAATGTTTAGCGTCGGCGCTTGTTCATCCAGCATCAGGCGGCGGGCAGCTTTATGGAAAACGCTATCCTGCATACAGTCGCTGATATGCGCAAAACCGGCAAGATAACCGAGGTACGCAAGGAAGGAGTGGCTGCCGTTAAGCATTCGCAGTTTCATCTGCTCCCAGGGCCGCACATCCTGCACCATCTGCACACCCGCAACTTCCCACTCCGGGCGACCCGCCACGAAATGGTCTTCAATCACCCATTGAATAAACGGTTCACAGCTGATGGCACAAGGGTCTTCTACGGTGAGGGCTTCAGCAATTTCGGCCAGCGACGCATCGGTTGCCGCCGGAACAATCCTGTCGACCATCGTGGCCGGAAAGCTGACCTGCTTATCTATCCACGCGGCCAGTTCAGGTGAGCGAGTGTGCGCCATGCCGAGCACCGCATTTTTCACCACCTGGCCGTTATCCGGGATATTGTCGCAAGAGAGCACGGTAAATGGCGGCAGCCCCCGTTCACGCCGGCGGTGCAGCGCTTCCACTAAAATGCCCGGCGCCGAATGAGGCTCCTCAGGGTGCTGTAAGTCATGGGCAATGCGTGGCTGGTGCAGATCCAGTTTGCCGCTGGCAGGATCGATGCAATAGCCTTTCTCGGTGATGGTCAGAGAAACAATCGCCACCTGCGGTTCGCAGAACTTCTCAATAATGGCCGCTAATGAATCAAGCTTAGCGTTCAGACACTCATGCACCGCGCCTATAACTATCGGCTGATTCCCTTGCGCACCTTTCTCCAGCACCGTATACAAATGATCCTGCGCACGCAGCTGCGTCATTAACACATCACCGCTGAACAGGCTGATTTCACAGATGCCCCAGTCGCCGCCCCGGGCATTCAGCACGCGGTCAGTCAGTAATGCCTGGTGCGCGCGATGAAACGCGCCGAAGCCGAAATGCACAATTCGCGAACGCAGCTGGCTGCGATCATACTGAGGTTGCAACACCGTGGCGGGGAGCGGTACGGAGGCAATTGTTTTCATCTTTATACACCTGCTTAACCATTAATTAACACTGTGCAGTGTAAAGTTATATGACAGCAAAAAGAATTGGTATGCCGTAAATATCCGGAGACTGTGAGCTGGATCAATCAATGTGGCGGGTTCCGTTGACGGTCCGGCGAAAGCATGTATGGTAGTCGTCAAGTTACGCAGCGTATTGGTATAACAACTTTAGAGGATAAGTCGATGGAACAAACCTGGCGTTGGTATGGACCGAACGATCCGGTATCTCTTGATGACGTGCGTCAGGCAGGCGCAACAGGTGTCGTTACAGCGCTACACCATATTCCTAACGGCCAGGTATGGCCGGTTGAAGAGATTAAGGCACGGCAGGCATTGCTGGCTGAAAAAGGATTGAGCTGGTCGGTTGTGGAAAGTATTCCGGTGCATGAAGACATTAAAACCCACACCGGTGAGTACGAGACCTGGATTGCGAATTACCAGCAAAGCATCCGTAACCTGGCCGCGTGCGGTATTGATACCGTGTGCTACAACTTTATGCCTATCCTCGACTGGACGCGTACCGATTTAGAGTACACCTTGCCGGACGGCTCCAAAGCGCTGCGCTTTGATCAGATTGCGTTCGCCGCATTTGAGCTGCATATCCTTAAGCGGGAAGGCGCACAGGCTGATTACAGTGAAGAGGAGCAGCGCCAGGCGCAGGCTTACTTTGCAGCGATGACGCCTGCGGACATTGAAAAGCTGACGCGCAATATTATCGCCGGGCTGCCGGGCGCGGAAGAGGGCTACACGCTTGATCAGTTCCGTGCAAGGCTTAAGGAGTATGACGGCATTGATAAAGCGCAGCTGCGCGAGAACATGGCTTACTTCCTGCGCGCCATTGTGCCGGTTGCGCAAGAGGTTGGCGTGCGCCTGGCGGTTCACCCGGACGATCCGCCGCGCCCGATCCTCGGTCTGCCGCGCATTGTTTCCACGCTGGAAGATATGCAGTGGCTGAAAGAGGCGGTGGACAACATCCATAACGGTTTCACCATGTGCACCGGTTCTTATGGCGTGCGTGCGGATAACGACCTGGTGAAAATGATTGAGACCTTCGGCGATCGCATTCACTTTACCCACCTGCGTTCGACCTGCCGGGAAGATAACCCGAAGACATTCCACGAGGCGGCGCATCTGCAGGGCGATGTGGATATGGTCTCGGTGATCGCGGCGATTTTGCAAGAAGAACAGCGGCGTAAAAACGCGGGCGACCTGCGTCCGATTCCGTTCCGCCCGGATCACGGTCATCAGATGCTTGACGATCTGCGCAAGAAAACGAACCCTGGCTACTCGGCGATTGGCCGCCTGAAGGGGATGGCTGAAGTACGCGGTGTTGAGCTGGCGCTGAAAAAAACGCTCTTTCGCGACTTGCTTTAACGCAGACGCTTAAAAGGAGAAAGGACAGCGAAAGCTGTCCTTTTTTGTCAGTCGGCGCGGCCCATATAGCGGCGCTCTTCGATATGGATACGGATTTTTTCACCGCTGGTCAGGTATTCCGGCACCTGCACGACCAGACCGGTGGTCAGCGTCGCCGGTTTGGTACGGGAGCTGGCGGAAGCACCTTTAATACCCGGCGCGGTTTCCACAATCTCCAGATCCACCGTTTGCGGCAGCTCCAGCGCCAGCAACTGACCGTCCCACAGCAGCACCTGCATATCCGGCATTCCGCCCTCAGGAATAAACTGCAGCTCGTCTTCTATCTGATCTTTGGTGAAGGTATAAGGCGTGTAATCTTCTTTATCCATAAAGACGTATTCGTTGCCGTCAATATAAGAGAAGTCAACGAAACGACGGTTCAGGGTGACGGTATCGAGGATGTCGTCGCCTTTAAAACGCTCTTCCACTTTCAGCCCGGTACGGACATCAGCAAAACGCATTTTGTAGAGGGTTGCTGCGCCGCGGGCGCTGGGTGACTGAATATCGATATCTTTTACAATCAGCAGCTTGCCGTTGTAATTCAGCACCATACCTTTTTTGATTTCGTTCGCTCTTGGCATTGCAAAGATCCTGTCAATTTAAAATAACGAAAATATCGCGACAAAGTACTCGCGAGGGCCTTTTCAGGCAAGCGGAATTGGCGAGTTTTGCGTTCAAAGCGTAAAAGATGCTAACGTGACTTAGCGCACCGCCCGGTGCGTTATCAGCCAATGAGAAGCCCGATGGAATGTCGCCCGGATTGTGGAGCCTGTTGCACCGCTCCGTCTATTAGTAGCCCGATCCCCGGCATGCCGCAGGGCAAACCGGCGAACACGCCTTGCGTCCAACTTGATGAACAGCAGCGCTGTAAAATATTTCACTCGCCGCTGCGCCCTAAAGTCTGCGCCGGGCTGAAACCCTGCGCGACCATGTGCGGGGCTAACCGCCAGGAAGCGATGGTCTATTTACTCCACCTTGAGCAGCAAACCGCGCCATAACTACCTCCATCACTTTGTCCGTGCGTCTGAACGCGCAAGCACCTGCCTGACATCAATCATGCTGACGTTGCTGAACTCATTTTGCTGACCTGAAAAAACGCGTCAGCAAATTTGCTTTAAGCGGTGACGAAATGTGCTATTCATCAAATTTTTAACATTCCGATTGAGACTTTTCTTGATCGCTGGCGAAAAAAAGTGAAGACTTCTTGAAACGTTTCAGCGTTACCACCGTGAGTTTGCGCCGGGTTAGCGCGTCATTTTTCACATCGAAGCTGAAACGATTCAATATCAGAGAAAGAGGACGATTATGTTCCAGTTATCCGTTCAGGACATCCATCCTGGCCAACAGGCCAGCACAAAAGAAGAGGCCATCCGCCAGATAGCAGCGGCGCTGGTTGAGGCGGGCAACGTTGCTGACGGCTACGTCGACGGCATGCTGGCGCGTGAGCAGCAAACATCGACCTATCTTGGCAACGGTATTGCTATCCCGCACGGCACCACGGACACCCGCGATCAGGTACTGAAAACCGGCGTGCAGGTGTTTCAGTTTCCGCAGGGGATTTTATGGGGTGAAGGCCAGGTTGCATATGTTGCCATCGGTATTGCCGCCAGCTCTGATGAACACCTCGGTTTACTGCGTCAGCTGACCCACGTGCTCAGCGATGACGCTGTTGCAGCACAGCTGCAATCCGCGACGTCAGCGGAAGATTTACGCGCCCTGCTGATGGGTGAAAAACAGAGCGCAGCGCTGAAGCTTGATAACGAAACCATTACGCTTGATGTCGCCGCCAGCGATATCACCACCCTGCAAGCGCTGAACGCGGCGCGGCTGAAAGAAGCGGGCGCAGTGGATACGCGCTATGTGACGCGCGCTATCACCGAAAAACCGCTGAACCTCGGCCAGGGCATCTGGCTGAATGACAGCGCTGAAGGCAACCTGCTCAGCGCCGTTGCGGTATGCCGCGCGGCCACGCCGTTCGAGGTAGATGGCGAGCAGGCCGCTGTGCTGGTGAGCGTCTCCATGGTGGACGACCAGCCTGTTGCGGTGCTGAAGCGCCTGAGCGATTTACTGCTGGCAAACAAAGCTGACCATCTGCTGAAGGCTGATGCCTCCACGCTGCTGGCTCTGCTGACCAGTGATGATGCGATTGCCGACGATGTGCTGAGCGCCGAATTTGTGGTGCGCAACGAGCACGGCTTGCATGCTCGTCCGGGCACCATGCTTGTAAACACTATCAAGCAGTTCAACAGCGAAATAACCGTTGCGAACCTTGATGGCACAGGTAAGCCAGCGAATGGCCGCAGCCTGATGAAAGTGGTTGCGCTGGGCGTGAAAAAAGGTCACCGCTTGCGCTTTACCGCGCAGGGCGCGGATGCTGAACAGGCGCTGAAAGCGATTGGCGACGCCATCGCCGCAGGTCTGGGGGAGGGCGCATAATGAGCAGACGCGTTGCAACCATCACCCTGAATCCTGCCTATGATCTGGTGGGATTCACCCCGGAAATTGAACGCGGTGAAGTGAACCTGGTTCGCACCACCGGCCTGCATGCGGCGGGCAAAGGCATTAACGTTGCGAAGGTGCTGAAAGACTTAGGTATCGATGTCACCGTGGGCGGGTTTTTAGGCAAGGATAACCAGGACGGCTTTCAGCAGTTATTCAGCGAGCTGGGTATCGCCAACCGCTTTCAGGTCGTGCAGGGGCGTACCCGCATTAACGTTAAGCTGACAGAGAAAGATGGCGAAGTTACCGACTTTAACTTTTCCGGTTTTGAAGTGACGCCGACCGACTGGGAGCGCTTTGTTACTGACTCACTGAGCTGGCTCGGTCAGTTTGATATGGTCTGCGTCAGCGGCAGCCTGCCGTCCGGCGTCAGCCCGGAAGCATTCACCGACTGGATGACGCGCCTGCGCAGTCAGTGCCCCTGCATTATTTTTGACAGCAGCCGCGACGCGCTGGTCGCCGGGCTGAAAGCTGCACCGTGGCTGGTCAAACCGAACCGCCGCGAACTGGAAATCTGGGCCGGGCGTAAATTGCCGGACATGAAAGATGTGATTGAAGCGGCTCATGCGCTTCGCGAGCAGGGGATCGCGCATGTGGTGATTTCGCTGGGCGCAGAAGGCGCGCTGTGGGTCAATGCGTCCGGCGAATGGATCGCCAAACCGCCGTCAATGGAAGTGGTAAGCACCGTTGGCGCAGGGGATTCGATGGTCGGGGGGCTGATTTATGGCCTGCTGATGCGTGAATCCAGTGAACATACGTTACGCCTGGCGACCGCCGTTGCTGCTCTGGCGGTGAGCCAAAGTAATGTCGGTATTACCGATCGTACCCAGTTAGCCGCGATGATGGCGCGCGTTGACTTACAACCCTTTAACTAACAGCAGGAGAGGCATAATGAAAACGCTGCTGATTATTGACGCTGAACTTGGCCAGGCCCGCGCTTATATGGCGAAAACCTTGCTGGGTGCGGCGGCGCAGAAAGCAAACCTGCAGTTTATCGACAACCCAGGCGATGCTGAGCTTGCTATCGTTCTGGGCAGTCAACTGCCGAACGACAGTGCGCTGAGCGGGAAAAAAGTCTGGCTCGGCGATATCAATCGCGCAGTGGCGCACCCGGAGCTGTTCCTTAGCGAAGCGAAAGGTCACGCCACGCCATATACGGGACCGGCAACGGGCGCGACGCCTGTCGCCAGCGGGCCGAAACGTATTGTTGCAGTGACGGCTTGCCCGACCGGTGTTGCCCATACCTTTATGGCGGCTGAAGCTATCGAAACCGAAGCGAAAAAGCGCGGCTGGTGGGTAAAAGTTGAAACCCGCGGTTCGGTCGGGGCGGGGAATGCCATCACGGCGCAAGAGATTGCCGATGCAGATCTGGTGATTGTGGCGGCGGATATCGAGGTGGATCTGGCGAAATTTGCCGACAAGCCGATGTATCGCACCACCACCGGGCTTGCGCTGAAGAAAACTGCGCAGGAGTTGGATAAAGCCGTTGCCGAGGCCAAACCGTATCAGCCAACCGGCAAAGCCCAGACCGAGTCTGCATCAGGTAAACAGGAGCGCGCGGGTGCCTATCGCCATCTGCTGACCGGCGTATCTTATATGCTACCGATGGTTGTGGCGGGCGGTTTATGTATCGCGCTCTCTTTTGCCTTTGGTATCACCGCGTTTAAAGAGCAGGGCACGCTGGCGGCGGCGTTGATGACCATCGGCGGCGACACGGCCTTTAAACTGATGGTGCCGGTGCTCGCCGGTTATATCGCTTTCTCTATTGCTGACCGTCCGGGTCTGACGCCGGGTCTGATTGGCGGGATGCTGGCGGTAAGTACCGGTTCGGGCTTTATTGGCGGGATCATCGCTGGTTTCCTTGCCGGTTATATTGCAAGAGCGATTAGCCAGCATGTGAAGCTGCCGCCGAGCATGGAAGCGCTGAAACCGATTCTGATCATTCCTCTGATTTCCAGCCTGATTGTGGGTCTGGCGATGATCTACCTTATCGGTACGCCGGTGGCGAAGATCCTTGCCGGTCTGACCTCCTGGCTGCAAACGATGGGGACGGCGAACGCTGTGCTGCTGGGGGCAATTCTGGGCGGCATGATGTGTACGGATATGGGCGGTCCGGTCAACAAAGCGGCTTACGCGTTTGGCGTGGGGCTGCTGAGTACGCAGACTTATGCGCCGATGGCGGCGATTATGGCGGCCGGTATGGTCCCGCCGCTGGCGATGGGCCTGGCGACCCTGGTTGCGCGTAAGAAGTTCGACAAAGCGCAGCGCGAAGGGGGTAAAGCCGCGCTGGTGCTCGGCCTGTGCTTTATCAGTGAAGGGGCTATTCCGTTTGCCGCGCGTGACCCGATGCGTGTCCTGCCGTGCTGTATCGCAGGCGGTACGCTGACTGGCGCTATCTCCATGGCTATCGGCGCGAAGTTAATGGCGCCTCACGGCGGGCTGTTTGTGCTGCTGATCCCAGGCGCTATCACGCCGGTGGTGGGTTATCTGCTGGCTATCGTTGCCGGTTCGCTGCTGGCGGGCCTGGCCTATGCCTTCCTCAAACGCCCGGAAGCTGAAGCGGTGGCAAAAGCGGCGTAAGCACGCTGAAAACAAAAAACGCACTGATCGGTCAGTGCGTTTTTTTTGCCATTTGTCAGGCGCTTGCTTCGCTTTCTTGTTGCGCTTTCAGCCAGGCTATCTCTTCGGCCCAGATATCCGGGTTAACGGTTTCCAGAATCAACGGAATACCATCAAAGCGCGCATCGCGCATGATCCAGCGAAACGCCTCGTGACCGATATTTCCTTCGCCTAAGCTGTGATGGCGGTCCACGCGGCTACCGAATGCGCTTTTGGCGTCATTAAGATGCATTCCGCGCAGATAGTGAAAACCCACCACGCGTTCAAACTCGGCAAAGGTTTCGTTGCAGGCTTGTGCGGTACGTAAATCGTAACCGGCGGCAAAAGCATGGCAGGTGTCGATGCACACACCAACGCGGGACTTGTCCTCCACGCCGTCGATAATCGCCGCCAGATGTTCAAAACGAAAGCCGAGATTGCTGCCCTGGCCTGCCGTATTTTCAATCACCGCCGTGACGCCCTCGGTTTGCGCCAGCGCAATATTGATAGATTCCGCAATGCGCGCCAGGCATTTATTTTCCTCAATCTGCTGTAAGTGGCTGCCCGGATGGAAGTTGAGTAACGACAGCCCCAGTTGCTGGCAGCGGGTCATCTCATCAATAAACGCTTCACGGGATTTTTCCAGCGCCTCGGTCACCGGATGACCGAGGTTTATCAGGTAGCTGTCGTGCGGCAGGATCTGTGCAGAGGAAAAGTGATATTTCTCGCAGGCGGCTTTAAACGCGTCGATAGTTTCTGCATTCAGCGGGGCGGCGCGCCATTGACGCTGGTTTTTGGTAAATAGCGCAAAAGCCGTGGCGCCAATCTCGGCGGCGCGGACGGCTGCATTTGCCACTCCGCCTGAGGCGCTCACATGCGCTCCAATATATTTCATAACATCTCCTGTAAAACCCGCCAGGGGAAAACCTCCATCATAGCGGGTCTACAGGGAAGGGATGTAGTGGTTTATGCCATCAGGTGCATTACTGCAAGGTTAATGGCGCCACCACCAACCATCAGCCAGATAAATAACAGCAGCCCCATCACCAGCGGTTTTGCCCCGGCATTTTTCAGCGCGCTGACATGGGTGGTCAGGCCCAGTGCGGCCATCGCCATTGCCAGCAGCAGCGTATCCAGCGTATTTATTGCGTTTACTACGCTTTGCGGTAACAGATGAAAAGAGTTAAACACTGCGACCGCGATAAAGCCGACGGCAAACCACGGGATGGTCAGCTTGCTCTTTTCTGCTCCCTGCGCCGGGCTCAGTTGTTTTACGCGTGCCGCCAGCAGCACCAGGAAGGGAGCCAGCATCATCACGCGCAGCATTTTGGCGATCACCGCGCTGTTTTCCGCATCCGGGCTGACGCCGTGACCGGCGGCGACAACCTGCGCCACTTCATGCACGGTGGATCCAATAAAGATGCCGTAGGTTTCCGGGCTGAACCACTGCGTCAGCAACGGGTACATCGCCGGGTAAACAAAGATAGCGAGGGTACCGAAAATCACCACGGTGGCGACAGCGACCGTAACTTTGCTGGCCTCTGCTTTGACAACGGGTTCAGTGGCGAGCACCGCCGCCGCACCGCAGATGCTGCTACCGGCACCAATGAGCCAGCTGGTTTTTTTATCCAGGCCGAAAACTTTTTGCCCCAGCAGGCAGGCGATAAAAAATGTGCTTGATAAGGTCAGCACGTCAATGACGATACCGCTGACGCCGACTTCTGCGATTTGCGAAAAGGTCAGGCGAAAGCCATACAAAATAATGCCCAGGCGCAACAGATGCTGCTTGGCAAACAGCACGCCGCCGTCGCAGTGAGCGTGGATTTTGGGATAGAGCGTATTACCGATAATCATGCCCATAAGGATCGCCAGCGTCAGCGCACTTAACCCGACGCCTGCGACGGCAGGTATGCTGCCAAGCCACAGAGCGAAGGCGGTGATCACCAGGCTTAGCAGCAATCCGGGGGCAAAATGCCATACGGGACGATGAGTGTGTAACGTGATTTCAGTCATAACCTCCTCCTTTAACTGCCTAAAAGAGTAAGGGCTGCTGGTTTAAAAATAAAATTGATTATATATTTATAATTAATCTGAATAAGTGGTAAGGAGCGGTCATGCACATTACTTTGCGCCAGCTGGAAGTCTTCGCGGAAGTGCTGAAAAGCGGCTCGACCACGCAAGCCTCGCAAATGCTGGCGTTATCGCAGTCGGCGGTCAGCGCAGCGTTAACGGATCTCGAAGGCCAGCTTGGCGTGCAACTTTTTGACCGGGTGGGCAAACGCCTGGTGGTGAACGAACACGGCAGATTGCTCTATCCACGTGCGCTGGCCGCACTGGAGCAGGCGCGAGAAATTGAGCTGCTGTTTCGCGAGGATAAAGGGGCGATTCGCGTGTATGCCAGCAGCACGATTGGCAACTACATTTTGCCGGAAGTGATTGCGCGCTATCGCCGTGATTTCCCCACGCTGCCGCTGGAGTTGAGCGTCGGTAACAGCCAGGATGTGATTACGGCAGTGGCTGATTTTCGTGTCGATATCGGGCTTATCGAAGGGCCGTGCCACAGCGCTGATATTATCTCTGAACCCTGGCTTGAGGATGAGCTGGTGGTGTTTGCCGCGCCTTCCTCGCCGCTATTGCAGGGCGAGGTGACGCTGGAAAGGCTGGCGCAGGAAACGTGGATCCTGCGCGAGCAAGGTTCCGGCACGCGGGAAATTGTGGATTATCTGCTGCTTTCGCACCTGCCTACCTTCCAGCCGGGAATGGAGCTGGGTAACTCGGAAGCTATCAAGCATGCGGTGCGTTATGGCCTGGGAATAAGCTGCCTGTCGCGCCGGGTGATTGCCGAGCAACTGGCTGCCGGGACGTTGGTCGAAGTGCCCATTCCGCTGCCGCGCCTGGTGCGCACTTTATGGCGCATTTATCATCGGCAAAAACACATCTCCAGCGCTCTGAAGCGGTTTATCAGCTGCTGTGAGATGCCGTGACGGCGTGATGTATTTTCGCAACATCGCACATTCACTGCTTTACTTATAATCCGCTGCCTATCATGAAGGTGTCTAATAAGACCTATTTTATGCCGGAAGGGGCGCGTTTCGTTTGCTACAATCGCGCCTCATTTTTTGGATGGATAGCATTTTCTTATGGTTTGTGAAAATAAAACCACACAAGCGCCCACGCTTCGCCGTGAACTGAAGGCGCGTCACCTGACGATGATCGCTATCGGTGGGTCAATCGGTACAGGCTTGTTTGTCGCATCAGGGGCGACCATTTCTGCTGCGGGGCCGGGCGGCGCGCTGTTTTCCTATATTTTGATTGGCTTGATGGTCTACTTCCTGATGACCAGTCTCGGCGAGCTGGCGGCGTATATGCCGGTGTCTGGCTCGTTTTCCACCTATGGCCAGAAGTATGTCGAAGAGGGCTTTGGCTTCGCGCTGGGCTGGAACTACTGGTATAACTGGGCGGTGACGATCGCGGTAGACCTTGTTGCCGCGCAGCTGGTGATGAGCTGGTGGTTCCCGGATACGCCAGGCTGGATCTGGAGCGCGTTGTTCCTCGCGGTCATTTTCCTGCTGAACTACATCTCTGTGAAAGGGTTTGGTGAAGCCGAGTACTGGTTCTCTTTAATCAAAGTGGCGACCGTTATTATCTTTATTGTGGTCGGCGTGATGATGATTTTAGGCATCTTCCAGGGGCAAAAACCGACCGGCTGGAGCAACTGGACCATTGGCGAAGCGCCTTTTGCCGGTGGCTTATCGGCGATGATTGGCGTGGCGATGATTGTCGGCTTCTCGTTCCAGGGCACGGAACTGATTGGTATTGCCGCTGGCGAATCGGAAGATCCGCAAAAGAATATTCCGCGCGCGGTGCGCCAGGTGTTCTGGCGGATCCTGCTGTTTTATGTGTTCGCTATTCTGATTATCAGCCTGATTATCCCGTATACCGATCCGAGCCTGCTGCGAAATGATGTCAAAGATATCAGCGTCAGCCCGTTCACGCTGGTGTTTGAACACGCGGGCCTGCTCTCTGCGGCGGCGATTATGAATGCGGTTATCCTGACGGCCGTGCTGTCGGCGGGTAACTCCGGCATGTACGCCTCGACCCGTATGCTCTACACGCTGGCGTGCGACGGTAAAGCGCCGCGCATTTTTGCTAAACTGTCGAAAGGCGGCGTGCCGCGTAACGCGCTGTATGCCACCACGGTGATTGCGGGCATGTGCTTCCTGACCTCGATGTTTGGCAACCAGACCGTCTATTTATGGCTTTTGAATACCTCCGGTATGACAGGTTTTATCGCCTGGCTGGGAATTGCGGTCAGCCACTATCGCTTCCGCCGTGGTTACGTGATGCAGGGACATGATGTGAAGGACCTGCCGTATCGCTCAGGTTTCTTCCCGCTGGGGCCTATTTTTGCCTTTGTGCTGTGTTTAATCATCACGCTTGGACAGAACTACGAAGCGTTCCTCTCCGACACAATTGACTGGGGCGGCGTCGCGGCGACCTATATCGGCATCCCGCTGTTCCTTATTATCTGGTTCGGTTACAAGCTGACGAAAGGCACCCGTTTCGTGCGTTACAGCGAAATGGAGTTCCCGGATAGTTTGCGTAAATAACTTCACTCTCTTAGCCCTCTGTCCGGAGGGCTTTTTTTCGCTGCAGCAAAGTTCCCGCCTTTACAAAACTTTAAGATAATGCGTTTGATAAGCATTATCGTTTACATTACTGTAACGCCCTGAATAACAAGGGCGTCTGCCGGGGCCACCCGTGCCATCTCGTCCACAGACCGACTTCGCCCTCGTCAATGTAATGAGGGTGCGTTTAGCAGTGTGTGAGCAGTAATTTTCAGTTTATTGTTGTTACCTCATGGAGTTACGGAATGTTTACCTTGAATCCTGTCGTCCGGGGAGGCCTTTGCGCGTCTGCAATGTCTCTGGCGCTACCGGCGATGGCTGCCGTAGAGAGTGGTGAAACGCTGGTGGTTACCGCGTCTGCCAGCGAGCAAAACCTGAAAGATGCACCTGCCAGTATCAGCGTCATCACGCAAGAAGACCTGCAACGTAAGCCGGTGCAAAACCTCAAAGATGTGCTCAAAGAGGTCCCCGGTGTGCAGCTCACCGATGAAGGGGATAACCGCAAAGGTGTCAGCCTGCGCGGGCTTAACAGCAGCTACACCCTGATTCTGATTGACGGCAAGCGCGTCAATTCCCGCAATGCGGTGTTTCGTCACAACGATTTCGACCTTAACTGGGTGCCGGTGGACGCTATCGAGCGTATCGAAGTGGTACGCGGCCCTATGTCTTCGCTGTATGGTTCTGACGCGCTCGGCGGCGTGGTGAATATCATCACCAAAAAGATAGGCCAGCGCTGGACGGGAAGCGTCACGGCGGACACCACGATTCAGGAGCACCGGGATCGCGGCGATACGCGCAACGGGCAGTTTTACACCAGCGGCCCGCTGATTGACGGCGTGCTGGGGTTGAAAGCTTTTGGTAGCGTGGCGCAGCGCGATAAAGACCAACAGCAATCCTCGCAAACTGCCGCCTCCGGCGAGTCGCCGCGTATCGAAGGCTTTACCAGCCGTGACGGAAACGTCGAATTCGCCTGGACGCCTTCTGAGAACCACGATTTTACCGCCGGTTACGGTTATGACCGCCAGGACAGAGACTCAGACTCACTGGATAAAAACCGTCTCGACAGGCAGAACTATTCACTGACGCACAACGGCCGCTGGGGTGTGGGCAATAGCGAGCTGAAATTCTATGGCGAGAAAATCGATAACAAAAATCCCGGCAATGCGGGCGCGATCAGCTCTGAAAGCACCGCGATTGATGGCAAATATGTCCTGCCGCTTGGTGAAATCAACCAGCTCGTTACGCTGGGTGGTGAGTGGCGTCACGACAAATTAAAAGATCCGGTGAATCTTACTGGCGGCAGCGGCAATAAAACGTCAGCCAGCCAGTATGCGTTATTTGTTGAAGACGAGTGGCGCATTTTTGAACCGCTGGCGCTGACTACCGGCGTGCGTATGGATAATCACGAGACATACGGCAAGCACTGGAGTCCGCGCGCTTATCTGGTGTACAACGCGACCGATACGGTCACGGTGAAAGGGGGCTGGGCGACGGCATTTAAAGCGCCATCGCTTTTGCAGCTTAGCCCGGACTGGACCAGCAACTCCTGTCGCGGTTCGTGCCGTATCGTTGGTAGTCCGGAGCTGAAACCCGAAACCAGCGAAAGCTTTGAGCTGGGCCTGTATTACAGCGGCGAAGAGGGCTGGGCGGAAGGTGTGCAGAGCAGTATCACCGTCTTCCAGAACAACATCGAAGATATGATTGACATATCCCGCACGGCCAACATCAGCCAGGCACCGAACTACCAGAATTTTGTCGGTTTCGAGCGTAGCAGCTCGGGTGCGCTGGTGCCGGTTTTCCGCTATTACAACGTCAACAAAGCGCGGATCCGTGGCGTTGAAACGGAGCTGAAAGTGCCTTTCAACGAGGCATGGAAACTGACGCTTAACTACACCTATAACGACGGGCGCGACCTCAGTAACGGCGGCAATAAGCCGTTGCAGGAACTGCCGTTCCATACGGCAAACGGTACTCTCGACTGGCAGGCGACTGCGGACTGGTCGTTCTATGTGTCGGCGAATTATACCGGCGAGAAGCGCTCGACCACGCAGGGCACAACGCCTGGCGGCTATGTTATCTGGAACGTTGGCGGCGGCTGGCAGGCCACGAAAAACGTGAAGCTGCGCGCCGGTGTGCTGAACCTTGCGGACAAAGACCTCAGCCGCGACGATTACAGCTATAACGAAGACGGGCGTCGCTACTTTATGGCCGTGGATTACCGCTTCTGATAAGAGAAATTCCGGCGGTGGGAGACCGCCGGGGCTGGCGTTATTTCAGCAGATGCTGCGCATGGAAGCGCAGATGATCCTCAATAAAGGAAGCAATAAAGAAGTAGCTATGATCAAAGCCAGGCTGAATGCGCAGCGTCAGCGGCCAGGCCTTCTGGCGGGCGATTTCTGCAAGTCTCGCCGGTTGTAACTGATCTGCGAGGAACTGATCGTTATCACCCTGATCGATAAGTACAGGCGTTGCGTCGGTTGCGGTGCTATCCAGCATCAGCGCGCAGCTGTCCCACTCCCGCCAGGTTTGTGCATCATCTCCCAGATAAGCCGCGAACGCTTTTTGCCCCCAGGGCACCTGCAGCGGGTTAACAATCGGCGCAAAGGCTGAAACGCTGGTGTAACGACCAGGATTTTTCAGCGCCATCATCAGCGCGCCATGCCCGCCCATCGAATGACCGCTAATGGCGCAGCGATCGCTCACCTTAAACTGCTGCGCAATCAGCGCGGGGAGCTCATCACGCAAATAATCATACATGCGGTAATGCTTTGCCCAGGGCTGCCGGGTGGCGTTCAGATAGAAACCCGCGCCTTTACCTAAATCGTAGCTATCGGCATCGGCCACATCATCACCGCGCGGACTGGTGTCTGGCATCACCAGGACTATTCCAAGTTCGGCCGCGACGCGTTGAGCGCCTGCCTTGGTGGTGAAGTTCTCATCATTACAGGTCAGACCTGAAAGCCAGTACAACACTGGCGGCAGCGCGGCATCCTGCTGTGGCGGTAAGAAAATACTGAACGTCATTGCGCAGTTCAGTACGGTGGAGTCGTGGCGCCAGCGCTGTTGCCAGCCTTCAAAACAGCGGTGCTCTTCGAGCAGTTCCATGCAAGGCTCCTTTAATAATCAAGCCAGAAAAAAGAGGACAGATTTATCATACCGTGTATTCATCACGCTGTGCGTAACTTTCACTTGGCGCTTTTAGCAACGTATTGCATCATAAGTATAACTTTTTATTAACAATTGAGGCGCTTATGGCGCGCAACGTAGCGCTTTGTGGATTTATTGTGCTGGTGGTGGCGATGGGGATCGGGCGATTTGCCTTTACGCCGCAGGTTCCTTTGATGATCCGCGAAAACCAGCTGACCCTGACCAGCGCCGGGCTGGTCGCTGCCATGAATTATCTCGGCTATTTACTTGGTGCATGGGATGCAATGCGCGCGCAGCGGCATATTGAGATTCGCCTCTATCTTGGCATTGGTGGGGCGGTGGCGCTGACTTTTTTATCTGCCGTAGCCGATAACGCCTGGTGGCACGGTATGTTGCGCCTGGTGATTGGTGCGATGAGCGGCTGGGCGATGGTGCTGATTGCCGCCTGGACGAACGAGCGGCTCGCACAGGCTGGCAGACCGGGCTTGAGTGCGGCGGTGTTTGCCGGGCCGGGTGCCGGGATTGCGCTAAGTGGCCTGCTGGCGGTGGCTATCCAGGCGAAGGGGTTAACGGCAGGCGCGGCGTGGCAGGTCTATGGCGTGCTGGCGCTGCTGCTGGTGTTATTGATTGCCCGCTACTTGCCGCGCCCTGGTGAGTGGCACCGCCCGGAGGTAAAAGTGCAGCCGCTTATGCTTACCGGCGACCTCAAACGCCTGGTGTGGAGCTATAGCCTGGCCGGGTTTGGCTATATTTTGCCCGCCACGTTTTTATCCCAGATGGCGGCACAACGCTTCCCTGATAGTTTGTTTGCGCAGTTTGTCTGGCCGGTGTTTGGCGCGGCGGCGGTCGTGGGCATTGCTTTAAGCATTCTGCTGCGCGGGATTGGCTATAGCCATCAGCGGCTGGCAGTGGTGCTGTGGTTGCAGGGCGTGGGCGTACTGGCAGCCTGGCTGATGCCCGGCATGAGCGGGCTGGTGACTGGTGCGTTGCTCTGTGGCGGTGGTTTTCTCTGCGCCGTGCAGTTATCACTCCTGTATGGGCGCGAGCTTGCGCCGAATCACGCCCGTTATATGGCCGGGCTTTTGACCACGGGCTATGCGGTCGGGCAGCTGGTGGGGCCTGTGACCTCGGCGCTCTCAACCTGGCTTACGCAACGCATCGAACCGGCGCTCGGCGTTGCTGCGCTGGCGCTGTTCATTGGCGGAGTACTGGTGTGGAAGCGACGCGGCTGAAAGGTTACGGCGATTTGAATAATTATCGCCCTGATACTGGATTCTGCACGCGACCTCACGCACAATGACCGTTCACTTCGCTTGTTAAGTGCGAAGATGCCACACCTGCAGGAGAATAAAAAATGCCATCACTCAGTAAAGAAGCGGCTCTCGTTCACGAGGCTCTGGTTGCCCGCGGCCTGGAAACTCCGCTGCGCCCGCCCGTGCATGAAATGGACAACGAAACCCGCAAGCGTCTTATTTCCGGTCATATGACCGAGATTATGCAGTTGTTAAACCTTGATCTGACTGATGACAGTTTGATGGAAACGCCGCATCGCATTGCCAAAATGTATGTTGATGAGATTTTTTCCGGTCTCGATTACGCCAATTTCCCCAAAATCACCGTCATAGAAAATAAAATGAAGGTTGATGAAATGGTGACCGTGCGTGATATCACTCTGACCAGCACCTGCGAGCATCATTTTGTGATAATCGATGGCAAAGCGACGGTCGCCTATATTCCGAAAGATTCGGTGATCGGTTTGTCAAAAATCAACCGTATTGTGCAGTTTTTCGCCCAGCGCCCGCAGGTGCAGGAGCGTTTGACGCAGCAGATCCTGACGGCGCTGCAAACTCTGCTCGGTACGAATAATGTGGCGGTATCTATTGATGCGGTGCATTATTGTGTAAAAGCCCGCGGTATTCGTGATGCGACCAGCGCGACCACCACCACCTCGTTGGGCGGTCTGTTTAAATCCAGTCAGAATACACGCCAGGAGTTCCTGCGCGCCGTGCGGCATCACAACTAATCATTGAGGAGCCGGATACATGGAAAGAAATGTCACGCTGGATTTTGTTCGTGGCATCGCAATTCTGGGTATTCTGCTCCTGAATATTTATGGCTTCGGCTTGCCGAAAGCCGGTTACCTCAACCCCGCCTGGTACGGTGACATCACCCGTAGTGATGCCTGGACCTGGGCGCTGCTCGACCTCTTCGCGCAGGTCAAATTCCTCTCGCTGTTTGCCATTTTGTTTGGTGCCGGTCTGCATATGCTGCTTCCGCGCGGCAAGCGATGGATCCAGACGCGCCTGACGCTGCTGGTGCTGCTGGGGTTCATTCACGGCCTCTTTTTCTGGGATGGCGATATTCTGCTGGCTTATGGTCTGGTGGGGTTGATAGCCTGGCGTATGGTGCGCGATGCGACATCGGTGAAAACGTTATTCAACACCGGCGTCGTGCTTTATCTGATGGGCATTGCCGTACTGCTGCTGCTCGGTTTCATCTCCGTCAACACACCGAATAATTCCTGGGTGCCGGATGCGGCAAACCTGCAATATGAGGCCTGGTGGAAGACCCGCGCAGGCCTTATGGAAGCGGTGCGTAACCGCGCGGATTTGTTGTCAAATGGCCTGCTGGCGCTGGGCGCGCAATATGGCTGGCAACTGGCCGGGCTGATGCTGCTTGGCGCGGCGCTGATGCGCAGCGGCTGGCTGAAAGGGCAGTTCACTCCCCGGCATTATCGCCGTGTCGGTGCGCTGCTCATTGTGCTCGGCATGGTGATAAATTTACCGGGGATCATTGCCCAGTGGCAGCTGGGCTGGTCGTATCGCTGGTGTGCTTTTATTCTGCAGGCACCGCGTGAACTGGGCGCGCCGCTGCAAACGCTGGGTTACGCTGCGCTGGCCTGGGGATTCTGGCCGCAGATCTATCAAAGCAGGCTGGTTAATGCTATTGCCTGCGTGGGGCGCATGGCACTGAGTAACTATCTGCTGCAAACGCTGATTTGCACCACGCTGTTTTATCACTTCCACTTATTTATGCAATTCGATCGCCTGCAATTGCTGGCGTTTGTTCCGCCGGTCTGGGCTATCAATCTCCTTTTCTCCGTGCTGTGGTTAAAACACTTTCGCCAGGGGCCGCTGGAGTGGCTGTGGCGCAAATTAACCGCCCGTGCCTCCGGCGTCCCGTTAGCCCGAACATCCAGATAACGATCTGGATCACAATCATTAACAAATTGGATGTAACCGTTTCCATCGGTGTGATGCCTCTCACGTAGCAAATCCCTCCCGACTGCCAGAATAGCCTCCTTAACTTTGACCGGGGGTGACTGTGTACTGCCGCAACAGAGAAAAGGTTGGTAAAAAATGATCACCATTCGTGACGTTGCCCGCCAGGCGGGGGTTTCCGTAGCCACGGTATCCCGCGTGCTCAACAACAGCGCGTTGGTAAGCCAGGAAACGCGTGAAACGGTGATGAAATCCGTTGCCCAGCTTGGCTATCGCCCTAACGCGAACGCCCAGGCGCTGGCCACCCAAATCAGCGATACCATTGGTGTTGTGGTCATGGATGTGTCCGACGCCTTTTTCGGCGCGCTGGTAAAAGCTGTCGATACAGTTGCCCAACAGCACCAAAAATATGTGCTTATCGGTAACAGTTATCATGAAGCAGAAAAAGAGCGCCACGCGATTGAAGTCCTTATTCGTCAGCGCTGTAACGCGTTGATTGTCCATTCAAAAGCGCTCAGTGATGAAGAATTAGCCGGTTTTATGGAGCAGATCCCCGGCATGGTGCTGATTAACCGCCTGGTTCCCGGTTACGCGCACCGCTGTGTGTGCCTGGATAATATCAGCGGGGCGATGATGGCGACGCGCATGCTGTTAAATCACGGTCACCAGCGCATTGGTTACCTGGCATCCAGCCATCGTATTGAAGATAACGATATGCGACGCAGCGGCTGGTTTCGCGCGCTGGAAGAACAGGGCATTGCTGCTGCGGAGAGCTGGGTGGGGACAGGCTCGCCGGATATGCAGGGCGGAGAGGCGGCAATGGTGGAATTGCTGGGGCGCAATCTGCATCTCACCGCCGTGTTTGCCTATAACGACAGCATGGCTGCGGGAGCGCTTGCCGCCCTCAAAGATAACGGTATTGCCGTGCCGCAGCATTTGTCTCTGATAGGTTTTGATGATATCCCGATTGCGCGTTACACCGATCCCCAGCTTACTACCGTGCGCTACCCGGTGGTGTCGATGGCGCGCCTGGCGACTGAACTGGCCTTACAGGGGGCCAGCGGCAAGCTTGATCCGCTGGCTGAGCACTGCTTTATGCCCACGCTGGTACGCCGCCATTCAGTAAGCATGCGGCAAACTGTGGTTCCGATCACTAACTGATTACATTGGGCGATGTAACCGCTTTCAATCTGTGAGTAAATTCACAGTATCTTAACAAGGCGCTGACTATGATGTCAGCGTTTTAGTAGCTGAAACATGATGTAACAGCAATTATTCGTTATATAAACGGGTAATGCGCTTAAAGCATCGGATAAAGCGAATTTGTGGAGCGTTACCAACACGGAAGAAAGGATTTTTTTCGAGTAAACTTCGGCCTGTTGTAACCTCTTTTTAACATACAGCCCGCCGATTATTATTCCAGTACTGCCCTGCATATAAAAAAACCGGAGATACCATGAATAAGAAGGTTTTAACTCTTTCTGCTGTTATGGCCAGCATGCTTTTTGGCGCCGCCGCGCACGCAGCAGATACCCGTATTGGTGTAACTATCTATAAATATGACGACAACTTTATGTCTGTTGTGCGCAAGGCCATTGAAAGAGATGCCAAAGCCGCACCGGACGTACAGTTGCTGATGAACGACTCGCAGAACGACCAGTCCAAGCAGAACGATCAGATTGACGTGTTGCTGGCAAAAGGTGTCAAGGCACTGGCGATCAACCTGGTTGACCCTGCCGCTGCCGGTACGGTCATTGAAAAAGCACGCGGCCAGAATGTGCCGGTCGTCTTTTTCAACAAAGAGCCTTCACGTAAGGCGCTGGATAGCTACGACAAGGCCTATTATGTCGGTACAGATTCTAAAGAATCCGGTGTTATTCAGGGCGATCTTATCGCTAAACACTGGGCAGCCAACTCAGGCTGGGATCTGAACAAAGATGGTCAGATTCAGTTTGTCCTGCTCAAAGGCGAGCCGGGCCACCCGGATGCGGAAGCCCGTACTTCTTATGTTATTAAGGAGCTGAATGCTAAAGGGATCAAAACCCAGCAGCTGGCTTTAGACACCGCCATGTGGGATACCGCTCAGGCGAAAGATAAAATGGACGCCTGGCTCTCCGGCCCGAATGCGAACAAAATTGAAGTGGTTATCGCCAACAATGACGCGATGGCAATGGGCGCGGTCGAAGCTCTGAAAGCCCATAACAAAACCTCCATTCCGGTGTTTGGCGTCGATGCGCTGCCAGAAGCACTGGCGCTGGTTAAGTCTGGCGCAATGGCAGGTACCGTTCTGAATGACGCTAATAACCAGGCGAAAGCGAGCTTTGATTTGGCGAAAAACCTTGCCGATGGTAAAGGCGCAGCTGACGGCACCGACTGGAAAATCGAAAACAAAGTGGTTCGTATTCCTTATGTCGGCGTAGATAAAGACAATCTGTCTCAGTTCACGGGTAAATAATTGACGTTATTTTCTCATTGGGCGCAACGACTGTTGCGCCCTTATAAAACAATATACCGGGTCAACAAGGTATAATTATGAGCAGCGATACTACTCAGTCGTCGGGTGAATTCTTGTTGGAAATGACCAATATCAATAAGTCTTTCCCGGGCGTCAAGGCACTCGATAATGTTAATTTAAAAGTTCGTCCTCACTCTATTCATGCATTGATGGGGGAGAACGGTGCGGGTAAATCGACATTATTAAAATGTCTTTTTGGGATCTATCAAAAAGATTCTGGCAGTATTCTTTTTCAGGGAAAAGAGATCGATTACCATTCGGCGAAAGAAGCTCTGGAAAATGGTATTTCGATGGTCCATCAGGAATTAAACCTGGTGCTGCAAAGATCCGTAATGGATAATATGTGGCTGGGGCGTTATCCGACCAAAGGTATGTTTGTCGATCAGGACAGAATGTACCGCGATACCAAAGCGATATTTGACGAGCTGGATATTGATATCGATCCGCGCGCGCGCGTCGGTACATTATCTGTGTCGCAAATGCAGATGATTGAAATAGCCAAAGCGTTCTCCTATGATGCTAAAATTGTCATTATGGATGAACCCACCTCTTCGCTGACCGAAAAAGAGGTAAATCATCTGTTTAAAATTATCCGTAAGCTGAAAGAGCGGGGCTGCGGTATTGTTTATATCTCGCATAAAATGGAAGAGATATTCCAGCTATGTGATGAGATAACCGTTTTACGCGACGGTCAGTGGATTGCAACACAGCCGCTGGAAGGGCTGGATATGGACAAGATCATCGCGATGATGGTTGGTCGTTCACTCAACCAGCGCTTCCCGGACAAGCAAAACGTGCCGGGCGAGACCATTCTTGAAGTGCGTAATCTGACTTCACTGCGCCAGCCGTCTATTCGCGATGTCTCCTTTGATTTACGTAAAGGTGAAATTCTGGGCATCGCCGGGCTGGTCGGAGCGAAACGCACCGATATCGTCGAAACGTTATTTGGCATCCGTGAAAAATCTGCCGGTACGATTAAACTGCACGGAAAAACGATTAATAACCACTCCGCCAACGAAGCCATTAATAATGGTTTTGCGCTGGTGACCGAGGAGCGTCGCTCCACGGGTATTTACGCCTACCTTGATATTGGCTTTAATTCCCTGATATCCAATATTCGCAACTATAAAAATAAAGTGGGGCTGCTCGATAATAGCCGGATGAAGAGTGATACCCAGTGGGTTATCGATTCTATGCGGGTAAAAACACCCGGGCACCATACACAAATTGGCTCACTCTCCGGTGGTAATCAGCAAAAAGTGGTCATTGGCCGTTGGTTATTAACCCAGCCGGAAATTCTAATGCTCGATGAGCCGACCCGTGGTATTGATGTTGGGGCAAAATTTGAAATTTATCAGCTGATTGCCGAACTGGCGAAAAAGAATAAGGGAATTATTATTATTTCCTCTGAAATGCCTGAGTTGTTAGGCATCACTGACCGTATTCTGGTGATGAGCAATGGCCTCGTTTCCGGAATTGTGGATACCAAAACGACAACGCAAAACGAAATTCTGCGTCTTGCGTCTTTGCACCTTTAATATCAGGGGCTTCTATGAGTGCGTTAAATAAAAAAACTTTTCTCACTTACCTGAAAGATGGCGGAATTTACGTTGTTCTTTTAGTGTTATTGGCCATTATTATTTTCCAGGACCCGACTTTTTTAAGTTTACTGAACTTAAGTAATATTCTTACCCAATCATCGGTACGTATTATTATAGCACTGGGTGTGGCAGGGTTAATCGTCACCCAGGGCACTGACTTGTCCGCCGGACGTCAGGTTGGCCTTGCTGCGGTGGTGGCCGCCACATTGCTGCAATCAATGGAAAACGCCAACAAAGTCTTTCCGGAAATGGCAACGATGCCGATCCCTGTGGTGATCCTTATTGTCTGTGCGATTGGTGCCATCATTGGCCTTGTCAACGGTATCGTGATTGCTTACCTGAATGTGACGCCGTTTATCACCACGCTGGGCACCATGATAATCGTTTATGGGATCAACTCGCTCTATTACGACTTTGTCGGTGCATCGCCGATTTCAGGCTTTGACAGCGGCTTCTCGACCTTTGCGCAAGGCTTTGTCGCGATGGGTAGCTTCCGTCTGTCGTATATCACTTTCTATGCGCTGATTGCCGTGGCGTTTGTCTGGGTACTGTGGAACAAAACTCGTTTTGGAAAAAATATTTTCGCCATCGGGGGCAACCCGGAAGCCGCAAAAGTCTCCGGTGTAAACGTTGCGCTTAATCTGCTGATGATTTATGCCCTCTCCGGGGTGTTCTACGCCTTCGGCGGCCTGCTTGAAGCCGGGCGTATCGGCTCTGCCACCAATAACCTCGGCTTTATGTATGAGCTGGACGCTATTGCTGCCTGCGTGGTGGGCGGTGTCTCATTTAGCGGCGGTGTCGGCACCGTACTGGGCGTCGTGACCGGGGTCATTATCTTTACGGTTATCAACTATGGTCTGACCTATATCGGTATTAACCCGTACTGGCAGTACATTATTAAGGGCGGGATTATCATTTTTGCGGTGGCGCTTGACTCGCTGAAGTACGCGCGTAAAAAATGATTGTCTTCTGACAGAAAAGCCCGCTCGCATAGCGGGCTTTTTTTTGCTATTTTTTTAGCGCATGTGGGCAAGAAAAGGTTTTTAAATAGTGAAAAAAGTTTGCAAGAACTAGATTATTGACATTTTATCTTTATAGTAACGCGCGAATCTGCGCGCAATCTTTTCAAATTAAAGCGTTGTCCTTGTTATTCCTTATTAAGGAATTAAGGGAATTCTGAAAGCCTTCCGTCCCGTCGCTACTTACGCTTGAAAAGATGAATCTGTGATATATCGCACCACAGCTCAGGGGCAGCTATGAATTTTGTGTATTTTAAGGTTGATAACCTACCGCATGACAAAACAAACCACGGCAGTTTCACGCTCAGGGGTGTTGAATTATTGCGTGATGGAGAAGTGATCGCCGCACCGGGCGATATTAACGTTACGGAGTTGCCATACTTCTACTTTTGCGTCGTTCCGACGGGCTTTCGCAAAATTGAGTTTCGTTTGCAAAATAGCGTACCGCCACGCGTTCAATGTAGCGCCGGGTATCTGAAGTCGGGAGATTACCTGGTGGATACGCCGGACGGCGAGTTAGTTTTACCCTTTAACGCCCTGAATGGTTCATGGACACTTGATGTGGGCACGCGTACCGTTTTTGATAACCGCACCTTTATGGAGCGCAACTTTACGCTGATTCGCCCGGTAAAAAGTATCCACCGCCATATCTCTGCATATTAAGCGCGGGCTTAATTTTTCCCTTTCTTTTGTATATCAATGAGCTGCTCGGCGGTTACTGCCGGGTACGCCTGGGTATTCTCCGGTACTTCCTGCAACGCCGGGATCGGTACCAGCGGGCCGAGAAAACGCGGCTCGCGTTTAAAGATATAAAGATCCGCTATTGCGCCCAGGCGAGCGCCAATTTCACGCAGACGTACGCTCCACATATCTTTGGGGGAGGGGACGGCATAACACTGGGCCTGGATGCCCATATGCTGCGCGATAAACAGCGCACGCTCGCAGTGAAAGCGCTGGGTGATAATAATAAAATCATTGGTGTCAAAGACTTTGCGGGTGCGCACGATCGAATCCAGCGTGCGAAAACCGGCATAGTCGAGCACGATATCCGCCGGATCGACGCCGCCGGCTATCAGGTCTTTGCGCATCGTCACCGGTTCATTGTAGCTTTGCAGCGCATTGTCGCCGCTCAGCAGCAGGTAATTCACTTTGCCGCTGTTATAGGCATTCAGCGCGCCCTGAATACGGTAGCGATAGTACTGGTTAATCACGCCGGTGCGGTAATATTTTGCCGTGCCGAGCACGACGCCTACCTGACGCCAGGGAAGATCCTGTAAGTCATCATAGATATAGGGCGCCGTTTTCCAGCTCATCCAGCGATCGAGCCCAAGCGTAGCCAACAGCAGTAAGCCGATCAGGACTAACAGGCTGTATAGCATACGCTTTATCATGCAAAAGACCCGGTACAAGAAAATTTTACTCAGGCTACTTTACCCGCACGGCAAGCGCAAGAAACGGACGCTTGATTGCAGGCTTTTTCTTCACTGCGGGCGTGAACCTGCAGGTTTATCAGGCCAGCGCAATGCGCTCTATATTCTGACAACCGAGCGCACGCACCGTTGCGGCCGTTGCATCCCACTGGGTTAACGGCGCGTCAGCACGCTCGGCCAGCATCACGCGTTCAATATCGCTAAAGTCGTAACCGCTGAGGTTAAGCAGATTCAGCGCGCCCTGCAATGGCGGCAGTGTAGGGTTAAACGCGGCGTTTTCTGCATAGCTGCCGCTAAAAATCTGCCCATCGGCACAGGCTATCGCCACACCGGAAGGGGAGTGCGTATAAGGCGTATGACTTTTATTCGCGGCGTCAATAGCAGCCTGCGATAAGCTATCTCCACGTAATGGATAACCATGATCCTGCGCATCCATCAGTAGGGTTTTAATGTCCAAATCTTTAGGGCCAAAGGCATCCGGCAGATAATCGCCCAGCGTATGCGGTGCGCGCCCCGGCAAATTGATGCGCAGTTGCAGGCCGCTATTCAGTTCATTCATAAACTGACGGCAGTGGCCGCAAGGGGTGTAGTTCACGGTAATAGATGAAAGCGATGTTTCTCCGCGCAACCATGCGTGGCTCACGGCGCTCTGTTCAGCGTGCACTGTTTGTTGCATGGTGGAGCCAGAGAATTCCATATTGGCACCGAAATACCAGGCACCGCTGACGCCACGGGCGATAGCGCCAACATTAAAGTGTGAAAGGCTGGTACGTGCACAGGCTGCTGCAATGGGCAGCAACGCAAAAGCCAGAGCGTCATCATCCAGTCCGCTTGCCTTTTGCAAGGCCGCTACCTGCTCTGCGCTTAGCATCGCGGGGAAACGATCGTCTGCCAGCACAGGTGCCAGCGCAGCCTGCAGGTTCTCTGCAAGCCCGGAAAAAGCGGTGTGAAAACGTGAATGCATGGCGTTGCCTCATATTCGTATAATGGAATCGTAGTTTACGGGCCTGGATAAGCCTGATATGTGATTTCGATCACACTGCAAATGCAACTTATGAAACTCAAATGAAAAATGCGCGACGGATCGCAAGTTTCAGCTAAATAGTGCAAGGATCAGCGGGAACAGAAACGGCGCAATCAGTGACGTGATGATGCCGCAGATCACCAGCGCCAGCGAGCTGAATGCCCCTTCCTGGTAATCCAGCTCAGCACAGCGCGCGGTTCCCAGCGCGTGCGATGCGGTTCCCATCGCCAGCCCGCGGGCTGATTTAGTGTGAATGTGCATCATATTGAGCACCGTGTGACCAAATACGGCACCCAGTATCCCGACGAATATCACGCAGACCGCGCTAATAGCAGGAATGCCCCCGAGGCTGCCGCTCACCGCCATCGCAATCGGTGTGGTGACGGATTTAGGTAAAATCGATGCTGCAATTTCAGGCGTGGCCCCCATCAGCAGCGCAACAGTGGTACCTGAGATCATCGCCAGCACGCTACCGGCAAAACAGATAGTAATAATGGATTTCCAGCGTGCGCGAATTTGGTGCAACTGCTCATATAATGGAAAAGCCAGCGCCACCACAGCCGGTTGCAGCAAATCGTTAAGGATTTTGCTGCCCTGAAAATAGTGATCGTACGGTGTCCCGGTGATTAACAGCAGCGGAATAATCACCACCATGGCGATTAGCAGCGGGTTCAGCACCGGCATTTTAAAACGCGCGGCGAGCTTGCGTGCAGCAAAAAAAACCACCAGTGTTAGCGGCAAAGACCACCAGATGTATGACATCATTTTTTGCTATCCTTTTGTCCGGCTATTTTGCGCTCGCCATGCACAATATGGCTGCTCCAGCTGACCACCAGAAAAACCACTATCGTACTGATGGCGCATGAAACAACAATCGGGCCGAATTGCGCGCGCAGCAGATCGTAATACTGCATTACCCCTACGCCAATCGGCACAAACAACAGCGCCATGTAGCGGATTAGCAGAACACAGCCGGGATTGACCCATTTGGCGGGTAAAATTTGCAGCGACAGCAGGACGAACATAATCAGCATACCAATAATGCTGCCAGGAATAGTGATAGGTAGCAGTGAAGCAATAAAGATGCCCGCATACAGACAGGCATAGATGAGCACGAAGGCGCGAAGATACTGCCAGATAATATTCAGTGTGTTAATCATGGTTGAAGCCCTTGCCTAAACGCATTCATCATACAATTAAAGCCGAAAACGTGCTACCGATCACATCATGATTTATGATCATACCCAACATTCCTTTGCGGAACGATATGCATTTTCACAAGATTTTTCACTGCCTTTCGCACTCCCTTCAGTGTAGCCGCCAGGGCGAAGAAAGGCGCTTTCCTCCCCTGGCGAGAGGCGCTAATATGGCGCCTCATTTTTTCCGGGGCGATTTATGCGTGTATTACTGGCACCAATGGAAGGCGTGCTCGACTCGCTGGTGCGCGAGCTGCTGACCGAGGTTAACGATTATGATTTGTGTATCACCGAGTTTCTGCGCGTGGTCGATCAACTGTTGCCGGTAAAATCATTTTATAAAATCTGCCCGGAGCTACAGCGGCAAAGCTGCACGCCGTCCGGCACGCTTGTTCGCCTCCAGTTGCTGGGACAGCACCCGCAGTGGCTGGCAGAAAATGCGGCCCGCGCGGTAGCGCTTGGGTCATGGGGCGTTGATCTCAACTGCGGGTGTCCCTCGAAGCTGGTGAATGGCAGCGGCGGCGGCGCCACTTTACTTAAAGATCCCGAACTGATTTACCGTGGCGCTAAAGCCATGCGTGAAGCGGTGCCGTCGCATCTCCCGGTGACGGTTAAAGTTCGCCTTGGCTGGGATAGCCCGGCACGGCAATTCGAGATAGCCGACGCAGTGCAGCAGGCGGGCGCAACCGAACTCACGGTGCATGGGCGTACAAAAGAGGATGGCTATAAAGCGGAGCGTATTAACTGGCAGGCGATTGGCGAGATCCGTAAGCGCTTAACGATCCCGGTGATTGCCAACGGTGAAATCTGGGACTGGCAAAGTGCGCAGGCATGCGTGGCGATGACCGGTTGCGATGCGGTAATGATAGGTCGCGGCGCGCTGAATGTGCCCAATCTTAGCCGGGTGGTGAAATATAATGAACCGCCTATGCCCTGGCCTGAAGTGGTTACGCTTTTGGCGAAATATTGCCTGCTGGAAAAACAGGGTGACACAGGAATGTATCATGTGGCGCGCATTAAGCAGTGGCTGAGTTATTTACGTAAAGAATACGTTGAGGCCAGCGAATTATTCAGCCAAATTAGGACGTATAAAACGTCAGCGGAAATTGCCTCGGCTATTTTTTCCAGACAGATATATAGTTAATGTGAATGTTTTAATCATATTAATAAATATTCTTCGCTGATTTACGCACCTTTCAAAGTTCATTAAAACAAGAAGCTGGATCAATACTGGCCAGGGTGCTATTTGTTAAAGTGATTTTTTCTTGCATTTTAAATCGGCGGGTGCGTAATTATAGATATGCGTTGTTTTTGTTCGAATGAACGATATTTCTTTAACGCGCAAATATATCAGCATTTAATCAGCATGGCTGATGTATAGCAACGAAACTGAGAAATGATAATAATTTCGCTTTTATTTCTAAGGATAGAAATAACATGTCATAGCTGAAACGGCTTAACAAATTTCTGCCGCAAACAACATCGCAAGATGAATGCAGCGATTTACCCATTAACGGATAAGGATACTTAAATGAAAGGGAATTTAACCATGAAAATAAAGGCACGAAAGCGGGTCAGTTCAGCAGGTGCGGTGTCCGCTATATCGGCGGTGGTAGACAAAATGGAAAAGGGTCATGAGCACGCGGGCATCCTAAGCATTGTGTTGCAAGGCCTGATGACCAGCCTTCATCTCGTGCCTGGCGCTATGAGGTGTTTGCGCGCCACGCCTTGCGGCAGGCGGGATGGTTACTGTTTTTCAGGCGGTTTCGCCCGCTCTTGCGCAACAAGTTTTGCGCGATAGCGATCACGTTTTACTTTCCGTCTCATTGTATACAGTCGGGAAGCTGATTAGAGTGAGCCAGTGGATTGTTACTGCGTAAGCAGGCTAAACCTGATTTTCTGGCTACTGTCAGAAGTCAGGTTTTTTTGTTTCCGGGGTCGGAATGAAGATCGCCAAAATATTAAATAATAACGTCGTCATTGTTCTGGATGAATATCATCGCGAACAGGTAGTCATGGGCAGAGGACTCTCTTTTCAGAAACGCCCAGGAGATTTTCTGGACAAGCGGCGTATCGAAAAAGTTTTTTCATTGCAAAGCGATGAACTGGTGCGCAGGCTCAGCGAGCTTTTGAACCAGATCCCGCTGGAAGTCATGACCGCCTGCGATCGGATTATTAACCTGGCAAGCGGGCGTTTAGGAAAATTACAGGATAGTCTTTACATTACGCTAACCGATCACTGTTATTCAGCCATTGAACGAATGAAAAAGGGCACGGTTATCCGCAATGTTCTGTTATGGGAAATAAAGCGGCTTTATCCAAAGGAATTCCAGCTGGGCCAGGAAGCGCGTGCAATTCTTGCTAAACGTCTTGGCGTTGAATTACCCGAAGACGAGGCTGGATTTATTGCATTACATCTGGTGACGGCCCAACTTAATAGCGAAATGCCGGAGGTGATTGATATCACGAAAGTGATGCAGGAAATCCTGCATATTGTGAAGTACCAGTTGAAACAGGAATATGATGAAGAGTCGCTGAGCTATCATCGTTTCGTCACGCATTTAAAGTTTTTTTCACAGCGCTTACTCACCCGCACGGTCGTGGAAGATGACGATCCTGTGTTGCATAAAGCGGTAAAAGAGAATTACAGCCTGGCGTGGAAGTGTGCAGAAAAAATAGCCCGCCATCTGATAACGACGTATCAGCGTGAACTGACTAACGAAGAAATTATGTTTCTCGCCATTCATATTGAGCGCATCAGAAAAGACCGACGCTGAGCAAGCAGCGTAATACATTTTTCAGGATTGTTACTGCATACCGCAGGCAAAACCTGAGTTGAATACTGTGAAGTATTCGCTCAGGTTTTTTTTAACGATCGCCCGGAGCGACGAAGTAAGGAAAAAGCAATGGAATATCAAGCGTTGGCAAAAGTCATCCTTAGCCACGTTGGGGGCAAGGAAAACATCAGTAGCCTGGTACACTGCGCGACCCGGCTGCGCTTTAATTTAAAAAATATGAAAAAAGCCGACGCCGAAGGATTAAAAAAACATCCTGGCATTATTATGGCGCTGGAAAGTGGCTCGCAATTCCAGGTGGTGATTGGCAATCATGTTAACGAGGTGTGGAAAGCGGTCTGCGTCGAGGCGGGGCTGTCAGAAGATGCCCCGGCAGCAGCGGCGCAAACCAACGGCAGTTTACTGGCGCGACTGATAGACATCCTGTCGGGCATATTCACCCCTTTTATTGGTATCCTTGCCGCATCGGGCATTCTGAAAGGGTTGCTGTCGCTGGCAATGGTCTGCGGCATTTTGTCTGGCGAAAGCGGTACCGGGAAAGTACTGCAAGCGGCCAGTGATGCGATGTTCTATTTCCTGCCGCTGATTCTGGGCTTCACCGCCGGGCGAAAATTTGGTGGCAACCCGTTTATCACGATGGTCATTGGCGGGGCGCTCATGCACCCGATGATGCTGGATGCCTTTAACGCAAGCCAGCTTGCCGGTGCGCAAAGCGAAACCTTTCTCGGCATCCCAATCATCTTTATTAACTACAGCGGTTCGGTTATCCCGATTATCCTCGCATCGCTGGTAAGTTGCTGGCTCGAAAAACAGAGCAACCGTTATTTGCCCGCGTCGATTAAAAACTTTACCGCGCCGCTATTATGCCTGGTGATTACTGTTCCGCTGGCGTTTCTTATTATTGGCCCGGTTGCGACCTGGCTTAGCCAGATGTTAGCCGAAGGTTTTCAGGGCGTTTATGCCTTTGCGCCGTGGCTGGCGGGCGCGGCTGTGGGGGCCTTGTGGCAAGTTTGCGTTATCTTTGGCCTGCACTGGGGGCTGGTACCGTTAATGATCAACAATATCGCGGTATTCGGTCAGGATACGATGCTGCCGTTTCTGCTGCCAGCGGTGTTCGGGCAAGCGGGCGCGACGCTGGGTATCTTTTTACGTACCCGCGACGCGCAGCAAAAAATGCTGGCAGGCTCGGCATTTACTGCCAGCATTTTTGGTGTGACTGAACCGGCGGTGTATGGGCTGACGCTGCCGCTGCGTCGTCCGTTTGTTTTTGGCTGCATCGCGGGTGCCATCGGTGGCGCTATTATTGGCTTTAGCGGCAGCCACGCTTACTCTGCGGGTTTTGCGAATATCTTTACCTTTGCGCAGATGATCCCGCCAGGCGGCATTGACGCCACGCTCTGGGGGGGCATCACCGGTAGCCTGGTCGCACTGGTGCTCGCCTGTTTGTTGACCTGTATGGCAGGCGCGACGAAGACGGCTTCCGGCGAATCGCCAGCGCCCGTCAAGCCGAAGGATAATGAACTCTTTTCACCGATGAGCGGCACGGTGCTGGCGCTAAACCAGGTGCCGGATGCGACCTTTGCCAGCGGTCTGCTGGGGGAAGGGGTGGCGATAATTCCTGAGGATGGGCGTGTTATCGCGCCCTTTGCCGGGGTCGTGGCGTCCCTTTTTGAAACCCGACATGCTATTGGTTTACTCAGCGATACCGGCATTGAAGTGCTGATTCATGTGGGGATCGACACGGTGAAGCTGGAAGGTAAACCCTTTACCACGCATGTCAGCGTCGGTGACCGGGTTCAGCCAGGGGATTTGCTGCTGGAGTTCGATCGCAGCTCGATTCTTGCCGCCGGGTTTGACCTTGCCACGCCCATCATCATCAGCAACAGCGAAAAGTATGGCGGCATCACCATGCTTGCCTCCAGCGCCGTACATGCCGGTAAACCCCTGCTGGCGCTGGCCAGTTAGCGAAATTTGCCCGGTGGCGCGTGCGCTTCGGGCTACACAATCCGTTGATGGATGAAATCCTTAAGCCACATCACCGCCGGATCGCTGCTGTGTCGCTGATGCCACAACATGGCGACCTCAACAGGTTCGACATCCAGCGGCAGTGGGCTTGCCTGCAAACCGCGCTGCCGCTGCCACTCGTCGGCAAGCCCTGCGGGCACGGTGGCGAGAGCTGGCAGGGTTTCCAGCAAACCTGGCAGTGCGGCAAAGTGCGGAGTGGTGTAAAGAACGCGCCGCTGGTGACCCATTTTTTCCAGCAATGTATCAAAATGGCTGCGGGTGGCTTCCCGGTAGCTCACCATCAAATGCGGCTGTGCGGCGAAAGTCGCGGTGTCCAGCGGAGGCGTAAGACGCAGCTTATCCGGGTGCCAGAGCGTGATAAAATCCATACTGGTGAGCACTTCACGTTCCAGCCAGCGCGGCCCGCCCGTCGCCACACTGATAGCCAAATCCATCTCGCCGCCTTCAAGCCTTCCGGCATCGCTAAAAGGAGAGCTTGCCACAACATTCAGGCGCATGCCGGGCGCGGCATCCTGCAACGCCGGAATAAGCTTCGGCATTAACCAGATTTCTACCCAGTCAGCCATGCCAAGCGTTAGCGTTACGTTAACAGTTTGCGCATCAAAAGCCGCCTGCTGGAAGAGCGTACTTTGCAACTGCTCCAGCAACGGTAAAAGTTCGCTATGCAGCTCTTCGGCGCGGGCGGTGGGCTGCATTTTATGTCCGCTGCGGATAAACAACGGGTCGTCAAACAGTGTGCGCAGGCGCGACAGCACGCCGCTCACCGCCGGCTGGCCGAGATGCAGCTTATCAGCAGCGCCAGAAACGCTCTGTTCGCGAAACAGTACGGCAAAGGCGATCAATAAGTTCAGATCGATTTTGCGAAAATCATTCTCTTTGATAGTCATTATCGCTCCAATCAATTGGTGTGATAGTAGCGGCGGCGTGATACTGGTGCAACTGAAACTATCGGAGCAGATGATGAAATATTATCCCTTATTAATGGCGCTGATAACAGGCGGTATGACGCTCGGCGCTAACAGCACGCCACTTTCTCCTCACCAGCCGCAGGCACCGGGCTATTACCGCATGGCGCTGGGTGACTGGCAAATCACCGCCGTGTCAGACGGAACGGTAACGGTGCCGTTTGATAAATTGCTGACCGATATCACTCCGCAGGCACTGCAACAACATATGGCGCAGGCCAATTTACCGCTGCAGGCTGAAACCTCAATCAACGCCTTTGTTATCAATACCGGCCAGCAACTGATCCTCGTTGATGCGGGCGCGGGCGATCTGTTTAAGGAGGCGGGGGGGCATTTACCAGACAATTTGCGGGCTGCGGGGATTGCGCCTGAAGCGATTGATATGGTGCTGCTGACGCATATTCATGCCGATCATTCGGGCGGCGTGCAGCGCGATGGCAAGCCCGTGTTTCCCAATGCAACAGTGCGAGTGGATAAACGTGATGTGGATTTCTGGTTAGATCCCGCGCATAAGCAACAGGTCGAGGAAGGGCAGCGGCACACCTTTGCTGAGTCTGAGCGCTCCCTGCGCCCGGTGATTGATGCCGGGAAACTGAGTACGTTTCACGCTCCGGTACAAATCATTCCTGGCATTGAGGCCATTCCGGCAGCGGGGCACACGCCTGGCAGCGTAATTTATCGGGTCACGCATGGCGGCAAAACGGTCATGCTGTGGGGCGATATTATTCATGCTCACCCGGTACAGTTACCGCAGCCGAAAGTGGCTATCCATTTTGACGTCGATCGCCCGCAAGCTATCGCCACTCGTGAAAAAGTGCTGGCGCAGGTGGCACAGGAAGGAGACTGGGTGGCAGCAGCGCATATTGCGTTTCCGGGGATTGGCAAGGTTATGAAAGCTGACACAGGGTATCGCTGGGTGCCGGTCAATTACAGCGCGCAGGGCAATTAATAGCGCAGGCCGGGTGCATCCATTAGCACCCGGCTCATCCGTTAGAAAATCATTTTAAACACGCCGGTGACCACCAACAGACCAATCAAAAAGATAATCAGGATCGCCCAAAGTATAATTTTCATCATTGTCTTAGTCCCTCAAAGAATTGTTTGTTCAAGCAAAGCGTAGGCAATCTCGAAGTATTTCGCCTTGTTTCTCGACCCGATTGCTTATTTAATAACCGCAGAGCGAAGTCTGTAAAAAAGCTGCGATGATTACCGCGGGTTATCCTGGCGTTTTTTATTGCGACGCCGGAACCACCAGCGCAATGCAACCACCAGCGCCAGTGCGATAACGACCCAGATCCAGCGTTTTATATGCTGATCGAACTGATGCAGCCACGGGCCAATGACCTCGCCCCCCACGTATCCCAGCGTGGTGAAAATCAGCGCCCAGGCAAACGCGCCGAGTATATTCAGCGGCAGAAAGATTTTCGGTTTCAGGTGGCTGGCGCCAATCAGGATCGGCCCGAGGATACGAAAGCCGTACATAAAACGCGTACCGATCACGAACAGATAGGGATGGCGGCGGATCAGCGTTTGCGCCTGGTGGATTTTGTCCCGGTAACGGGCGAAGCGGCGCAGGATCTTCGCGCCATAACGGCGGCCAATAAAATAGAGCGCCTGATCGCCAATCATTCCGCCTAATGCAACGGCCAGCACCACTAGCGGAAAGCGCAGTAGCCCCTGATGTGCGGCCACGCCGCCAAGCAAAGTGATGGTCTCACCCTCAGCAATACTGCCAATCACCAGTGCCGCGTAGCCATAGTCGCTGATAAGATTATTGATATCCATGACAAATACGTCCTTCTGGTCAAACGCTTAAGCATACACCCGAAAGCGCGCCTGTGGGGGTTCGCTGCAGCGCCATTTTATGAGCTGTACAAAAAATAATCTCAATAGTGAATTATACTTATACGGTCGATGTTCGGGCAGTCAGCAAGGGGGCGTTATGAACCATGTCTGGGGACTCTTTTCTCATCCCGATCGTGAAATGCACGTTATCAGAGGCGAAAACGAGACGATTTCGCACCATTATACCCACCATGTATTGATCATGGCCGCAATCCCGGTCGTTTGCGCCTTTATTGGCACCACGCAAATTGGCTGGAATTTTGGCGAAAATAGCGTCGTGCCGCTATCAGTAGCGACTGCGTTATCACTGGCCGTGATGTTTTATGCGCTGATGCTGGCCGGGGTCGCAGTAATGGGGCGGGTTATCTGGTGGATGGCGCGTAATTACCCGCAGCGCCCGTCGCTTGGCCGCTGCATGGTGTTTGCCGGGTATGTGGCGACGCCGCTGTTTCTCAGCGGGCTGGTAGCGCTTTATCCGCTGGTGTGGCTCTGCGTGCTGGTTGGTTCCGTCGCGCTGCTCTATACCGGCTACCTGCTGTATATTGGCGTGCCTACCTTCCTCAACATTAACAAAGAGGAGGGGCTGAATTTCTCCAGTTCCACGCTGGCGATTGGTGTGCTGGTGCTGGAAGTGTTACTGGCGCTAACCGTCGTGCTTTGGGGCTACGGCTACCGGCTGTTTTGATGCCACGGCGTTGCTGGCGTAAATGCCAGCAACGCAACGTTCAGCAACGATTCTCTGCTGGCGACGACCCGGAGCGGCGGCTATCATGCAAATGCCAGCTTCATTATTTACCTGATCAATGAAAGCGGTGTACGTAACCACGTGCGTGAAAAATTTTCAGAACACTCACCATGCAGAAATTCCGTGTTTCCTTATTAAGCCTGGCTTTATTGCTGGCCGTGCCTGTGGCACCGAATGCGTTAGCGAAAACCACTGTGGCGAGCGCCGCCGCGCAACCTGAAATTGCGTCCGGCAGCGCGATGATAGTCGATCTGCAAACCAATCAGGTTATTTACTCAAGCCACCCTGACCTGGTGCGCCCGATTGCCTCTATTACTAAGCTTATGACGGCAATGGTGGTGCTTGATGCCCGCTTGCCGCTGGATGAGAAACTGGCCGTCGATATTAGCCAGACGCCGGAGATGAAAGGTATCTACTCGCGCGTGCGGCTGAACAGTGAAATAAGCCGTAAGAATATGTTACTGCTGGCGTTGATGTCGTCAGAAAACCGTGCGGCGGCGAGCCTTGCCCATCATTATCCGGGGGGATACAACGCGTTTATCCATGCGATGAATGCAAAAGCGAAAGCGTTAGGCATGAACAATACCCGCTTTGTCGAACCGACCGGGTTATCGATTCACAACGTATCCACCGCGCGGGATTTAACGAAGCTCTTAATCGCTACCAAACAGTATCCGTTGATTGGCCAGTTGAGTACCACGCGTGAAGAGATGGCGACCTTCTCCAGCCCGGCATACACCCTGCCGTTTCGCAATACCAACCATCTGGTCTATCGCGACAACTGGAATATTCAGCTGACAAAAACCGGTTTTACTAACGCAGCAGGGCACTGCCTGGTGATGCGCACGGTTATTAATAACAAACCGGTGGCGTTGGTGGTGATGGATGCGTTTGGTAAATATACCCATTTTGCCGACGCCAGCCGGTTACGGACGTGGATTGAAACCGGCAACGTGCAGCCTGTTCCGGCCTCGGCGCTGAGTTATAAGCGCCAGAAAGCAGCGCAAATGGCGCAAACGCGAGCGCAAGGGGAGCTGACCGCGCAGAACGATTAATTACTCCGGCAGCGTCCAGTCACCGTCGTTGAGTGGACGCTGCATAATGAGCGTATCCCGCCAGTCACCTTTCTTATAGCCTACGCTGCGCAGTTGCCCGACTACCTCAAAGCCATGCTTTTTATGCAGACGCAGCGAAGCGGCATTGTTATTACCGTCGCCAATCACCGCTACCATCTGCCGCCAGGGGCCTTGTTCGCAGCGGGCGATAAGCGCGCTCATCAGCAGGCTGCCAATGCCACGACCGGGCATGCTGGCATCAACGTAAATAGACTCTTCAAGCGTATAACGGTAGGCCGGGCGCGGGCGATAAAACCCGGCGTAGCAATAACCGACGATAATGCCCTGATACAGCGCAACCAGCCAGGGCAGGTCATCGTTAGCGATTTTACTCATGCGGCTGCGCATTTCATCTACGGTGGGCGGCACCTCTTCAAACGAGGCGCGGCCATTTAGCACATGCCATGCGTAGAGCGCGGCTATCGCGTGAACGTCTTGCGGGCAGGCGTCCCGCACCTCTATGGCAGGGCCGGGTAAGACATCAACAGCAGACATAACAGGCAGGCTCCTTCGGGCGTCAGGCCGGAGACATATTCTCCGGCGTTTCTATCACAATATTATGAAAGCCCTGTCGGGAATAGCCCTGAAAGCGGTCATTTTAGCGCTGGGTTTTCGCCATCAGATGTTTGCCAGAACTTTTTCTTACTGGTTTTGCCGATGCCAGGGTTCATGCTGTTGGTAGGATCGTTTTGCTGGTAAAACTGCTTTTGCGTTTCGCTGGCTTCGTACAGATGCCCGACATTATGCTCCGCCGGATACTGCGCGCCACGCTCGCGCAGCAGCGCTAACATCTGCTCTTTGAGCGCATGGGTATCGACCCCTTTTTTGACAATATAGTCCTGGTGGAAAACGTGACACATAAAGTGGCCGTAGTAGAGCTTATGCACCAGCTGGCTGTCGATTTCCGGCGGCAGGTGCTCAAACCATTCGGTGTCGTTGCGGCGCAGGGCGATATCCAGCGCCAGAATATCTTCGACCTCGTCGGCATGAACGGCCTGATAACGGATGGCAGCACCTGCGGCAGCGAAACGGTGCAAAAACGCTTTGCTGCCTTCTTCCGGCGTACAGGCAAAAAAATCCCCTTCCGCGCTGGCAAAATAGTTCTGCAACCAGCTTTGGGCTTCGGCAATGCCGTCGCCGGACATCTTCAACAGCAGATGGTGCTCGTACTTATCGCGCCACTCTTTCATGCGCGGCGGCAGGTGAGAAGGGAAAATGCCGCTGATTTTTTGCAAGGAGCGATCGATAAAGTGCGGCTTGAAAATCGCGGCTTTTTCCAGTAGCGCCTCGGTGCGGCCCTTCATGGTGAAGAACATCGGCATCTTGTCAGTGCCAAGTTTATCGATCATCAGGAAAGTGTCTTTGCCGTAGCGCTCGGCGATATCATACATATGGCGGTGCAGGTACTCACCGGCAACGGGCAGATGGGTAAAGTTGGCCAGAATATGGCGGCGAATCTCCGTCAGTACCGAGGTCTGGTTGGTACCGATATAAAAGACCTGCTGGTTCGGTTCGGCGGGGAAGGTATCAAGGCGTACGGCAAAGACCGCCAGTTTGCCCGCGCAGCCGGAAGATTCAAACAGCCTTTTGGGGTCAGCATTGTAGCGCGCCGGTGTATCGGCTGTAATATCGCGCACGCGCGTGATGTAATCCGTATCATGGCCCAGACGCCTATCGTGGCGTACGTCGGCATCCTTCACGCGCTCGTCGTCAAGTTTGCTCAGGATCTGCTCCGGTGTTTCACCCAAATCAATCCCCAGATGGTTCACCAGTTGCAGCTGCCCCTGCTCATTTATGCGCGCGAACAGCGACATTTCAGTGTAAGCCGGGCCGCGTTGCACCAGCGAACCGCCGGAGTTATTGCAAATTCCGCCGATAACCGACGCGCCGATACAGGAGGAACCAATCACCGAGTGCGGCTCGCGACCCAGCGGTTTGAGCGCCTTTTCCAGCGAGTAGAGCGTGGCGCCGGGCCACGCCAGAACCTGCTCGCCGTTATCCAGCAGTTGCAGTTTGTCCAGCCGCAGAGTGCTTATCATCACGATATCGCGATCGTAGTCGTTGCCATCCGGTGTGGAACCGCCCGTCAGGCCGGTATTCGCCGCCTGCATCAGAATGATTTTATCCGCACTCACACACGCCTGAAGTACGCGCCACAACTCCAGTAGCGAGCCTGGAAAAACCACCGCCAGCGCGTCGCCCTGACCGGTACGAAAACCGTGGCGGTAGCGGGCAGTTTTTGCAGGATCGGTAAGTACATGGGAGGCCCCAACCAGCCGTTTCAGCTCGTTTAGCAGGGCGCTGTTATCGTGTGACGAAGAAAAGGACATGATCACTCCTTGTGGCTGCTTTCTTGATAGGCAAAATCATAGTAGACCTTTAAAGCCGGACGGGAGAAGTAAATTAGTATTAAAATCAGTATCCAGCTTCGCAAGTCGTGCCAGGATTATGGCACACTGCGTTTTTTGCGCGGCCAGGCGGCTGCTTTAGTTGAAAATACAAGAGAGTAAAACGACATGAAATGGCTATGTACTATCGGTGTCGCTGTGAGCCTTGCGCTGCAACCTGCGCTGGCGGAAGAGTTGCCTGGCAAACATCCGCTGACGCCTCAGGCCAGGGATGCGTTTGTCACTGAGCTGCTTAAAAAAATGACGGTCGATGAAAAAATCGGCCAGCTGCGTTTGATAAGCGTTGGCCCGGATAATCCGAAAGAAGCCATTCGCGAAATGATTAAAGAAAGCCAGGTCGGCGCGATTTTCAATACGGTTACCCGGCAGGATATCCGCACGATGCAGGATCAAGCCATGCAGCTAAGCCGCCTGAAAATCCCGCTTTTCTTTGCTTACGATGTGGTGCACGGGCAGCGCACCGTTTTCCCGATTAGCCTTGGCCTTGCCTCCAGTTTTAACCTTGAGGCGGTAAAAACCGTTGGGCGTGTTTCGGCTTATGAAGCGGCGGATGATGGTCTGAATATGACCTGGGCGCCGATGGTCGATGTCTCGCGCGACCCGCGCTGGGGCCGTGGCTCTGAAGGGTTTGGTGAAGACACGTTCCTGACCGCCGAGATGGGCAGAACCATGGTCGAGGCGATGCAGGGCAAAAGCCCGGCGGATCGCTACTCGGTGATGACCAGCGTCAAACACTTTGCGGCCTATGGCGCGGTGGAAGGCGGCAAAGAGTACAACACGGTAGACATGAGCCCACAGCGGTTGTTCAACGATTACCTGCCGCCGTACAAAGCCGCGCTGGATGCGGGTAGCGGCGGGGTGATGGTGGCGCTCAATTCGCTCAACGGCACACCTGCCTCGTCGGACGCGTGGCTACTCAAAGACCTGTTGCGCGATGAATGGGGCTTTAAAGGCATCACTATCTCCGATCATGGCGCGATAAAGGAACTCATCAAGCACGGTACCGCGTCTGATCCGGAAGATGCGGTGCGCGTGGCGCTGAAGTCCGGCATCAACATGAGTATGAGTGATGAGTACTACAGCAAATATCTGCCAGGCCTGGTGAAATCCGGCAAGGTGACGATGGCAGAGCTGGATGATGCCGCGCGCCATGTGCTGAATGTGAAATACGATATGGGCCTGTTTAACGATCCCTACAGCCACCTTGGCGCGAAAGAGAGCGACCCGCAGGATACCAATGCCGAGAGCCGCCTGCATCGCAAAGAGGCGCGGGAAGTGGCCCGTGAAAGCCTGGTGCTGCTGAAAAACCGTCTTGAAACGCTGCCGCTGAAAAAATCCGGCACCATCGCGGTGGTCGGTCCGCTTGCCGACAGCAAGCGTGATTCGATGGGGAGCTGGTCTGCCGCTGGTGTAACCGATCAATCGGTGACCGTGCTGACGGGCATTCGTAATGCGCTGGCGGGCAAAGGCGAAGTGGTCTATGCCAAAGGCGCAAACGTGACGGATGATAAAGATATCGTCAACTTCCTTAATCTCTACGAATCGGCGGTGGTCGTCGACCCGCGCTCCCCGCAGGAGATGATTGATGAAGCAGTGGCAGCGGCGAAGAAATCCGACGTTGTTGTGGCGGTAGTCGGTGAAGCGCAGGGGATGGCGCACGAAGCTTCAAGCCGTACCGATCTTACCATTCCGCAGAGCCAGCGCGACCTGATTGCGGCGCTGAAAACCACCGGAAAACCGCTGGTGCTGGTGCTGATGAATGGCCGCCCGCTGGCGCTGGTGAAAGAAGATCAGCAGGCGGATGCGATTCTGGAAACCTGGTTTGCCGGAACCGAAGGGGGGAACGCGATCGCCGATGTGCTGTTTGGCGATTATAACCCTTCCGGTAAGCTGCCGATGTCCTTCCCGCGCTCTGTCGGGCAAATTCCGGTCTATTACAGCCACCTGAATACGGGGCGTCCTTATAATGCTGACAACCCGAACAAATACACCTCACGCTACTTCGATGAAGCCAACGGCCCGCTCTATCCCTTTGGTTATGGCCTGAGCTACACCACCTTTAAGGTGTCGGATGTGAAGATGTCGGCACCAACCCTGCAGCGTGATGGCACCCTGACCGCCAGCGTGGAGGTGACGAATACCGGAAAACGTGAAGGCGCGACGGTGATTCAGATGTATGTGCAGGACGTGACGGCATCGATGAGCCGCCCGGTGAAACAGCTGCGCGGCTTTAATAAAGTCACGCTCAAACCTGGCGAGACGAAAACAGTCAGCTTCCCGATTGATATTAACGCGCTGAAATTCTGGAACCAGCGCATGAAATATGATGCGGAACCTGGCAAGTTCAACGTCTTTATCGGTGTCGATTCCGCGCGTGTTAACAAGGCGGAGTTCGAACTGCTCTAAGCTAATGGCGTGGGGGGGGGGGGGGGGGGGGGGGGGGGGGGGGGNTCGTTATAGCTGCCCGCAGGCGGCATGGCGGTACCGGCAGGGATCACGCCGTAAACGGGTGTGGTTTCTGCGCTGCCCGTCCCGGTTCCGGTTGCTACCGGGTTCGCCGCATCATTGATACCAATACTCAAGCTGCGAGCTGCATCACGGTACAGGTTATAGGGCAGCACGCCGGTTGCCGTATTCGACATTTGCCGTTGTGTACCGGTCACATTCTGGCCGCCATCCGCCGTCAGCGTCCAGGTTGTTCCTGTTGAACAAAGTGTGGATACCGCACCGTTCGCCACGGTTCCTGCCGTGGTGTCCGCCGTGACGTCCGCCGTCAGATTGGTAATCGTGCCAAAATCAAGCAGGGCAGGGCCAATGGCCCCTGCGGAGGAGGTATTCACCGAACAGGTTGCCTGCACGGTCGCCTGAACCTGAAGCGTTCCGGTTGCTGTCGCTGCCTCTGCGATCAGCGGAACCGCCATAAGAGAGCAGAATATCAATGCATTTTTCATTTCGCTTACCTCGGGTTATCGGGTGTTACAACCTGCCAGCGATAGCTTTGCCATTTACCCTGGCTTCTATTTGATAACGGTGGCCGCTCAGTGGCGTAAATTGCCGCTGATCGATTTCATAGTCCCGGTAACTCAGACCAAGAATGTAGCCATTCACTGAGTTCACCTTCAGCGCGGTCTTTTTCCCGGTGTTTTGGTCAATCAAATAGACCTCCGTCAGCAGGGCGTGACGCACGCCGTCGTTGCGCGCCGAAATATACCAACCCTGATTGTCACGCTTCATCGCCCAGGAGAGGCTGGCAATAGCCCGTGCCGGGGTAATAAACAAAGGGTGCGACGTTCGCAGGCTGATTTTTACCCCTTCACCGGTCGTTCTGGTATCAACAGGTTGTGGGATCTCATCAATGATGATGCGGTAGGTCTTTTCTGTGGCCGGAAGACTGGCTGATTTCCTGAAAATCCTGACGTTATAAGAGCGCTGCGCGTCGAGCCTGATAAACGGTGGGCTGATGACAATATCCTCCGTCTCACTGAAGCGATCGTTGCCGTTTTCTTGTTGCCACTGAAATACCCGCAGCTGGATTTGCGTGGCTTCAGGCGCATCATTTTTTATGGTCATGGAGATGGCTTTCTGGCTTTCGTCCATTTGCAATGAAACAGGGGAGATGGTCAGCGCGCCCGCGTGGCTCTGCTCCGCCAGGATAAATGGCAGAAAGCCGAAGAGCATGCAGAACCTTATCAACACCGCGCGCATTCTTTTTCTCCTGTCATAAAGGTTAATAATTAACCGTTAGCGTAACGTTGTCGCTGTAATTCCCGACGGACGGGATCGGCGTGTCGGAGGTGATGACCCCGTACATGGGCGTCATTTGCACTGCGCTGGTGCCGGTGCCTGACGCCACGGGATTCGCCGGATCGTCGATGCCAATAGGGAAAGCATGACCGCCGTCGCGGTACAAACTGTAGGGCAGCGTCATGACGCCATCGCTCATCTGTCTTTGCGTGCCGCTAAGGTGATCGCCGCCGCTGGCCGTCAGTGTCCAGGGGATGCCTGTCGAGCAAATCACAGAAGCCGCGCCGGAGCCTGCAGCCGCTGCGGTGGTGTCCGCGCGGGTTGTTCGCCCCGCAATAACCACGCCAAAATTGAGGATAGCCGGGGCGGGGGCATCACGAAATGTCCCCGTGTTGACCACGCAGGTGGCGACCAGCGTTGCCTGCACAAGCATGGTGCTTGTGGCGGTATCTGCCATCGCCGGAGCGGAAAAACAGACGCCTATCGCCAGCGTGGTAAAAAGGTTAGGTTTCATGTTTCGCTCCTCGCTGCCTAATACGAAATGGTCACGATAACTCTGTCCTGGTACGTTCCCGGTAAGTCGGGCATTAGCGTACCGGCGGCAATTTTGCCGTAGACGGTATTAAAGCTTTGGCTGGCCGAACCGGTACCGCTTATGCCATTGACGCTATCCCAGATGGTTGTCGCGCCTGCGGTGGTATAAAGCTGATAGGGAAGCCGCGTGGTGCCGTCGCTGGCGACCATATTCCGGTTGCCGCTCCCGGGTGCGTCACGGTGCAGGCCGTCATCCAGGTACAGGGTATAAGGGGTACTGAGGCTACAGGTAAAATAGACATTCCCTTGCGCTGTCACATCGGCGCTCAGGGGCCTGCTGACGGAAATATTGCCGAAGTTAATGTTATTAACGGCATCAATAGAACAGAGTTTGGGGACGATAATGGTAAAGGTATACGTTGTCACGCCCCAGTCCCAGCCATCACCATTAGGCCCCGCCTGGCCTGCACGGGTACAGTTACTGCCGGGGCCTTCACCTTGCATATCAAGCCCATAACGTACGGTTACGGTATAAGTGCCTGGCGGCACCACGCGCGCTGCGCCAGCAGGAATAGTGATGGCAAGCGAGCTGTGTAACGGGCCGTTCGTTGTGCCGGATGTTCCCACCTGAGACGTCCCGTTGATGCCATACCATAACCCCGCCCCGGCGGCGACTGAGGCGGGGGCGGGGTTAGGCGATGTCGCCCCGGTGCCTGCGGTGCCATAGAGTGAATAACTCAACGTATAACTGGTTCCGTTCCAGGAGATGGCTGAAGAGCTTCCGGTGTAAGAATCCATATTTAAACAGACCGACTGGCTGTAATTTGGCAGGAAAATATTGCCGGAATTACAGCTCCAGCTGTCATTAATGGTAATGGTTTGCGCCTGGCCGACGGTCGCTGCGGTGTAGGTGAAGGTGGTGGTATTCACGCTACTGGTACAATTCGCATGAGCTTGCGGCAGGAACCAGGCCAGGCACAGGAGAGCCGGTAGCAGCAGGCGGCGGAGCACATGTATCATTGGCATATAATTTCTCCGGGACTGGTGCGTGCAGCGCCTTTTTGCCAACGGAATTGTGCACGGCAGCTGCCTTTGTCGAGCAGATCCACGCTAAGCTGGTTCGCCCCCTCTTTGACGCCGCGCAAATAAACAAGGCCGTCGTAGCCCACCACACTGCTTTCTTGCCCGTTGAGCGTTACCGCATAACCTGGCGAAATAACCTGATGGCGCGCGCCATAAAAAAGTTTTGCTCTTGCGCTGTTAATATTTTCGGTGCGGAAATCCACCACGCTACCGCGTCGCCAGCCCGCCGTCGTGACTTGTTCGGTGCTTGACGGTTCCCAGCCTTCCTGCATATCTGTGGTATCAATAAAAATAGCGTTGTCGACCCACGGCAGAATGTTCGGTACCAGGAAATTCCCCCCGGCATCGCTTTTGCCAAGCTCTACGCCACCTTTTAAAATCGTGCTGTTTGGCCCGGCATTTTTGACCACCACGAATGCATCACCAATTTCATTGGCAGCAAACAGATGCCCGTCGGCGGCGACTAACGAGCCGGTGGCGGTGAAAGTCGACTGGCGCTGACTGCCATATTGCGCCAGTTGTGCATTAAGCCATGCCGCCCGCGCGCGGTAATCGCCGCGTACGCTGATAAGACCTGGCCCTTTATCATAATGGGTTGCATTGACTCCCCAGCCAAAGGTATTAAGTTGCTGGCTACTGGTACTGCTGAATTCCTGACTATAGCCGGTTCTGTCATTATTTTTTACCAGGCTGGTGGTGGAATTGAATTTATCAAGAAAATAAATACGCAAGCCTACCCATAAACTCCAGGCATTATTATCGTTGAGATCTTTATAAAAATTGGTGTACAGCGTGGTGTTATTAGTAATATTCGCATTGGCATTTAATGACAGCGTACGCCAGGTATTATCCGGCCACGCGATTTCATTATACCAGGCGCTCAATGAAAGACGCGGGATGGGCGCCCAGGAGACACCGTATCTGTCTATTCTGTCCGCTATCGCGCTGTAATTAATATAACTATCAGACCCGGATTGTTCGCGGCGTGAGCGGGTATATTTTTGTAAGGCCAGACGATTTGCCACGCGAGCTGCATCATAATATTCGCCATAAGCCCGTTGCGTGCTGGCATTAAATGTAATCTGTTTTGATAAACGTCCTTCAATACCTGCCAGTAGCAAATTACCGGAGGCAGCTTTATATTCACTGTGGGCCGCATCAAGGTTTACCGCTGACATACCAGAAACGGTTTTTGCAATACCCGCGCCAATATTAACCAGCCCATCTGCAGCATATTCTGTATGCCCGGTAAGGGTGGTAGTCGGAAGCCATCCATAGCGTAATGATCCCATCGCAAAGAGATGTTCATCATAATTGCTGGAGTCCGTACCGTAGCCGAAACGGGGAAAGCCAATATCCAGGGAATACTCTTTAATTCCAGGGCGTAAAACCTTCGGCGTATAATACCAGGACTCGGTTGTGGTAATTTGCCGACCGCTGGCGTCACGGGTGATAAGCGTAACATCATTACCTGCAACCGAAGGCAGCATTCTGATATCAAACGGTCCGGAGGGTATTTCGCCGCTATAAATACGTTGCTGATTAATATAGAGGTCCAGCGAAGAGGGGAGCGCCGCCGAGCCGGAGTAAGAGGGCAGCGCGGTGGTAATAATATCCGAGCGCTGTTCGTAAGCGCTGGCGACCTGAAAGCCGGCCATGCGCACACTGCTTCCCCACTCCACGGTATTACTGGCAAAATCGCCCACCAGCCACGAGCGGATATTGCGCGCATCCACATACTGCCAGTAGGAATCGAGGCGAACAAAATCATCATCAATAAACCGGTTATTACCGTTATTGTACAAGCCGGAGCTGACAAAATTGCCATAGTCACTGCTGTAAATGCCTTCCATATTTGCCGAAAAAAAACTGCCCCAGCTGCTGTTCTGGTTATAGAGCCGGTAATTCACGATCCCGGCGTTTATCCCACCGGCATCCATATTCTGTTTTTTATTGAAACGGTCCTGACCCATTTCCAGCTGGAAAGGCAGGAGCTGCGATGGGGGTATATTGATATCAATACTTTGGCTATCAACATGATATTCATAGCGTAAAGAGGGGACACTATGGAGATTAACAAATTCATTATCGGCAATCGTCGGATCGATTTTAATACGTAAGCGACGCAGCTCTTTTCCCCAGGCCAAAAGGTTACCTTGTGGGTCTTGCTGGAAATGCCCAAAATCATCTGACTTTGCATTATTAACCCGCACGTCAAGGATAAGCGGGGTTAACTCGTTGATTTTCATTGCCGATCTCGTTGGAATAATAACAGGTAACGTTCTTCCTGGTGATAATTGAGGCGCTGCCGGGGGGAGCCTTACTTGCGTTATTTCTGCTTCGCGATCCGGGACAGAAAGTGGCGCAAGCGGTGTTCTCTCTGCAGACGTCTGAAGAGAAACGAGAACGTAAGATAATATTATGGTCGAAATGTTTCTTTTGTCCCATTTTATCATTTAGTTACACGATTAATTGATATGAATAAATAAATTCCTCTTTTTTCCTTATTTATAAAAGAATTCAGAAATGAGGAACAATCAGGAACAAATACACGCACTGTGTAAAAATAATAAAATGCGCACAGGCTTACCTGCTGAAAATAAACCATTCGATCCTGCATCACCGCTTACGTATACCAGCCCCGGGCACCGCCGTTAGCTAGTGTAATATTTTTAATAATTGTTTTATGCCGTCGGCATTCAGGAGGGAACTCTCTCAATAATAGCAGGAGAATAACGAATAACAGCTCCGCCTATGTTAAAGCGGTGATTTTCGTCTACGCTTTTCACACAAACTGCTGATAGATGCGGTAAAAACGAGGAAAGCGTAATGACAATCGTCCATAAAATGACCCGTTCGCTGATATTGATGGCGGCAGTAAGCTTGCCTTTGCAGGCCGCTGAACCGATAAAAGTGGGTTCGAAAATTGATACCGAAGGCGCGTTGCTGGGAAATATTATTTTGCAGGTACTGGAAAGCCACGGCATCAAGACAGTGAATAAAGTGCAGCTTGGCACCACGCCGGTGGTTCGCGGCGCAATTACCGCCGGTGAACTGGATATTTACCCGGAATATACCGGCAACGGAGCATTCTTCTTTAAAGATGAAAACGATCCGGCGTGGAAAAACGCGCAGCAAGGCTACGAAAAAGTCAAACAACTCGATGCGCAGCACAATAAGCTGGTATGGCTGACTCCGGCTCCGGCTAATAATACCTGGACGATTGCGGTTCGCCAGGATCTGGCGCAAAAAAATAAACTCACGTCGCTTGCAGATCTCAGCCGTTTCTTAAAAGAGGGGGGCGAATTTAAACTCGCGGCCTCGGCAGAGTTTATTGAGCGCACCGATGCGCTGCCCGCCTTTGAAAAAGCCTACGGGTTTAAACTTAAGCAGGATCAGCTGTTATCCCTTGCCGGGGGCGATACGGCTGTGACTATCAAAGCGGCGGCGCAACAAACCTCCGGCGTGAATGCTGCGATGGCCTATGGTACTGACGGGCCGGTCGCCGCGCTGGGCCTGCAAACGTTAAGCGACCCGCAAGGCGTACAGCCTATTTATGCGCCGACGCCGGTCGTTCGCGAAGCGGTGCTCAAAGCCAATCCGCAGCTTGCTGAGTGGCTAAAACCGGTCTTCGCCGGGCTTGATGAAAAAACGCTGCAGCAGCTCAACGCCCGTATCGCCGTTGAAGGGCTGGATGCGAAAAAAGTGGCGGCAGATTACCTGAAAGAACAAGGCCTGGTGAAATAAGCAACAGTATGGATGTTTCAATACGCTGCCATAACCGTGTGTTATTGCTTCTGGGGATACTTGGCGTGCTGGCAGCCTGGCTGCCTTTTATCAGCTATGCACCTAACCGCCTGGTGTCCGGTGAGAGCCGCGCGCTATGGCAACTTTTCCCTGCATTCTGGTTATTCGCGCCCTGCCTGCTGGTTATTATCAGCTTTATGCCTGGGCGGAGTGTGCCACTTCTTACCCTGGTGCTGTGCGAAGTCCTGTTCTGCCTGCTGGTATGGAGCGCGGGCAGCGCTGCCAGCCAGCTCGCGCAGGAGGGAAGCTCGCTCGCGCGCACTTCGCCCGGCAGCGGGCTGTGGTTATGGCTGGCGCTTGCCCTGTTAGCCTGTAGTGATGCCATTCGGCGTATCAGCGCAAACCCGCTGTGGCGCTGGTTATTGCATGCTCAGTTATGGTGTGTGCCGCTGTTTTTGCTCTGGCACGGCGAGCTGGATAACCTCTCTTTGCTGCGTGAGTATGCGAACCGGCGCGAGGTGTTCAACGATGCGCTGATGCAGCATTTGACGCTGCTGTTTGGCACGCTGGTGCCCGCGCTGGTGCTTGGTTTTGCGATTGGCCTGTGGTGCTATCGCCATTCGTCGCGCCAGACGCCGATGTTTACGGCGCTCAATATTATCCAGACCATTCCCTCTGTTGCGCTGTTTGGCCTGCTGATTGCACCGCTGGCCGCGCTGGTGCTGGCGTTTCCCCGCCTTGGTGCTTTGGGTATCGCCGGGACCGGGCTGACGCCTGCGCTTATCGCGCTCATTCTTTATGCGCTGCTGCCGATGGTGCGTGGGGTGGTGGCGGGTCTTAACCAGGTTTCGCAGGAGGTGCTGGAGAGCGCAAAAGCGATGGGGATGAGCGCGCGCCAGCGCTTCTGGCATGTTCGCATACCGCTGGCATTGCCGCTCTTATTACGCAGCCTGCGCGTGGTGGCGGTACAAACCGTCGGCATGGCCGTTATCGCCGCGCTGATTGGCGCTGGCGGGTTCGGCGCGCTGGTATTCCAGGGGTTACTCAGTAGCGCGCTGGATTTAGTGTTGCTTGGCGTTATCCCGGTGATTGCACTCGCCGTCGTGGTGGATGCGCTCTTTGGCTTAGCTATCGCCTTGCTGAAAGGTAAACAATCATGATTGAGTTTCATAACGTCAGTAAATCCTTTGCCGGTCAGCGGGCGGTGAGTCATCTCAACTTGCACTTCAAAACCGGCGCGTTTTCGGTGCTGATAGGCACTTCAGGTTCCGGGAAATCGACCTCGTTAAAAATGATCAACCGCCTGGTCGAGCATGATGAGGGCACCATTACTTTTGCCGGAGAAGAGATTCGCTCGCTGCCGATACTCGAACTGCGCCGCCGTATGGGCTACACCATTCAGTCCATCGGCCTGTTCCCGCACTGGACGGTAGCGCAGAACATCGCCACCGTTTTGCAGTTACAGAAATGGCCTCGCGCTAAACGCGATGCGCGGGTGGATGAACTCATGGCGTTGCTTGGGCTGGAACCTGCGCTGCGCGGGCGTTTTCCGCACCAGCTTTCGGGCGGGCAGCAGCAGCGGGTCGGGGTTGCCCGCGCGCTCGCCGCCGATCCTGAAGTGTTGCTGATGGATGAGCCGTTTGGCGCGCTCGACCCGGTAACGCGCGGAGTGTTGCAACAGGAGATGGTGCGCATTCATCGCCTGCTTGGGCGCACCATTGTGCTGGTCACGCACGATATTGATGAAGCGCTGCATCTGGCGGATCATCTGGTGCTGATGGACGGGGGCGAAGTGGTGCAGCAGGGGACGCCGCAGGCGTTACTGACCGCGCCGCGTAATGATTTTGTCCGCGAATTTTTTGGCCGCAGCGAGCTTGGCGTGCGCCTGCTCTCCCTGCGCCAGGTACGCAGCTATCTGCGCCCCGGTGAGCTTGCTCCGGGTGAACCGCTGCGCGAGGAGATGACGCTGCGCGAGGCGCTGTCGGCATTTGTTGCAAGGCGATGCGAGGTGCTGCCCGTGAGTAACGCCCAGGGCCAGCCGTGCGGTAACCTGCATTTTCGTGACCTGTTACGCAGGGAGGCGAGCGGTGAAGAAGATGCGTGATCCGCTGTTATGGCTGGTGCTGGCATTTCTTGCGCTGCTCTTCTGGCTGCCTCACAGCGCTGCGCTGTTTAGCGCGCTGTTTCCCCAACAGCCGCGCCCGGTCTATTTGCAGGAGAGTTTTCTTGCGCTCACTACCGCGCATTTTACGCTGGTTGGCGTTTCAAGCATCATTGCTATTGTGCTTGGCATTGGCGTCGGGGTTGCGGTCACGCGCCCGGCTGGCCGGGAGTTTCGCCCGCTGGCAGAAACCATGGCCGCCGTCGGTCAGACCTTTCCGCCCGTGGCGGTACTGGCAATTGCTGTGCCGGTGATGGGGTTTGGTGAAACCCCGGCGATCATTGCGCTGGTGCTGTATGGCGTGCTGCCGATTTTACAAGGCACCCTTGCTGGCGTGGCGGCGGTGCCGGAAAGTGTCCAAAGCGTGGCGAAAGGCATGGGTATGAGCACCTGGCAGCGGCTGGTAAAAGTTGAACTGCCGCTGGCGGCGCCGGTGATTCTGGCCGGGGTACGCACCTCGGTTATCATTAATATCGGCACGGCCACCATCGCCTCTACGGTGGGCGCAAAAACGTTGGGTACGCCGATCATTATCGGTCTGAGCGGTTTTAATACGGCCTATGTTGTGCAGGGAGCGGTGCTGGTTGCGCTGGCGGCTATCATTGTTGATAAAGGATTTGAGCGGCTCTCCAGGCGCCTCAACCGGCACCACCGCGCACAATAAACGAATAACCTGCGAGCATTACGCCACCGATGCCGCTGATAGCCATCAGCAGAAAGATAGCGATGACAATAATTTTAACCGGCTTCATGTTGCGCTCCTTTTTAATAAGGCGGGCAGTATAAAGCATCACGAAGGGGTTAAAAACCTTAAATGCCGAGCAGGTGCACGCTGTGCCCTTTCTCGCGCCATTTCAGCAACTGTTGGCGCTGCATCGCCGAGGGGCTTTCGCCGCACCAGACTAATAGCGTCTGGCCGTCGAACATCTCCGGGCGTAGGTGGCGAAACGAGTGGGCGAGGATCTCCACGCGCCAACCTTGCTGGCTTGCTATCCAGCCTTCGAGCCATAAACGGGTTGTATCTTTTACATTCCAGCCAATCACCAGCGCGTCCTGGTGGTTTCGGCGTCGCGCAAACGCCAGGCACAACGAAATATAGTTGATAAGCACGCCATCCAGAAGACTGAGCATCGGCAGCAGCGCGGGCTGCTGGCTTTGCAAACGGTGGCGCAACGGTATCAGCAGCTGCGTCGCCAGCGTGCGGGCAGGGAAGTCGCGGGCATGCGCTTTGATCCATACACGCAGCTGATGCAGGTTGTTATGCTGGAGATACTCAAGCAGGATTTCCTGTTGCTTATGCCAGCCGTTGTACCCGCCCTCCGGCTCGCTTTGCAGTAGCGCCTGCACCTTGCTTATCTGCACGCCAAAATCCACCCAGCGCTTGATCTCCCGGATGCGATCGATATCGGCATCGGTAAACAAGCGGTGGCCGCCATCGGTGCGGTGGGGGGTAAGCAACCCGTAGCGACGCTGCCAGGCCCGCAGCGTGACGGGATTGATATCGCAAAGCGAAGCGACTTCCCCAATCGTGTAAAACGCCATGGTTTCACCTCTGCTAAACGCCCAGTCTAACTGTAGCCGTACCGCGACCCTCTGGTGAAAATTTATGCAGTCGAAGTACTAAAGTTAAATCAGGCGGGCCGGGTTTGTGACGCAGAGCACGATTTGGTATTTTTTTGCAGCGCTTCAAAGAAACGAAAGGCGACACCCTGTATGTTACGCGCTTTCAGTCGATGTGGTGTTGCCGGTATGTACGAGTTTAACCTGGTGTTATTACTGCTTCAGCAGATGTGCGTCTTTTTAGTGATTGCCTGGCTGATGAGCAAAACGCGCTTGTTTATCCCGCTCATGCAGGTCACCGTGCGCCTGCCACACAAACTCTTGTGCTACGTCACCTTCTCCATTTTCTGTATTCTCGGCACCTATTTTGGCCTGCATATTGAGGACTCGATTGCTAACACCCGTGCCATTGGCGCGGTGATGGGCGGTCTGCTTGGCGGCCCGGTGGTTGGCGGTCTGGTTGGTTTAACCGGCGGCTTGCACCGCTACTCAATGGGCGGGATGACCGCGCTAAGCTGTATGATTTCGACCATGGTCGAAGGGTTGCTGGGCGGCCTGGTCCACAGCGTGCTCATCAGGCGCGGGCGCACCGATCTGGTGTTCAGCCCGTTTACCGCAGGCGCTATCACCTGCGTGGCGGAGCTGACGCAGATGTTGATTATCCTGCTGATTGCCCGCCCGTTCGACAGCGCTCTGCATCTGGTGCAGAGCATTGCCGCGCCGATGATGGTGACCAATACCGTCGGTGCGGCGCTGTTTATGCGTATCTTGCTGGATAAGCGCGCCATGTTCGAAAAATACACCTCGGCGTTCTCCTCCACAGCGCTGAAAGTGGCGGCCTCGACCGAGGGCTTCCTGCGCCAGGGATTCAATGAAGAGAACAGCATGAAGGTGGCGCAGGTGCTCTTTCAGGAGCTGGATATCGGCGCGGTGGCGATCACCGACCGGGAAAAGTTGCTGGCCTTTACCGGTATCGGTGACGATCACCATTTGCCGGGAAAACCCATCTCGTCAGTCTGGACGCAGCGCGCTATCGACACCGGCGAAGTGGTGTATGCCGACGGTAACGAAGTGCCTTATCGTTGCTCGCTCCACCCGCAGTGCAAGCTAGGCTCGACGCTTGTTATCCCGCTGCGCGGCGAAAATCAGCGTGTGGTGGGGACCATTAAGCTCTATGAGGCGAAGAACCGCCTGTTTAGCTCCATTAACCGCACGCTGGGTGAAGGTATCGCCCAGCTGTTGTCGGCGCAGATCCTCGCCGGGCAGTATGAGCGCCAGAAAGCGCTGCTAACTCAGTCTGAAATCAAGCTGCTGCATGCGCAGGTCAACCCGCATTTTCTGTTTAATGCGTTAAACACGCTAAAGGCGGTGATTCGTCGGGACAGCGAACAGGCGGGTTTACTGGTGCAATATTTATCGACGTTCTTTCGCAAAAACCTCAAGCGCCCGGCGGAAATCGTCACCCTGGCCGATGAAATAGAGCATGTAAATGCGTACCTGCAAATTGAAAAGGCGCGCTTTCAGTCGCGTTTGCAGGTGCAGCTTCTGGTGCCTGAAGCGCTGTCGCACCTTCGCCTGCCAGCCTTTACTTTGCAGCCGATTGTCGAGAACGCTATCAAACACGGTACCTCGCAACTGCTCGGCATCGGTGAAATCACCATTGCCGCGCGGCTTGAAGGGCAACATTTGCGACTGGATATTGAAGACAACGCCGGGCTGTACCAGCCAAAAACCAATGCCAGCGGCCTGGGCATGAGTCTGGTGGATAAACGCCTGCGCGCGCGTTTCGGCGACGAATGCGGCATTACCGTTGCCTGCGAGCCGGATCTGTTTACACGAATTACCTTACGACTCCCTCTGGAGGAAAGCGCATGTTAAAAGTGCTGATTGTTGATGATGAACCGCTGGCCCGGGAGAACCTGCGTATTCTGCTTCAGGAAGAGAGCGATATTGATATTGTTGGTGAATGCAACAATGCGGTCGAAGCCATCGGTGCGGTGCATGCGTTGCGCCCGGATGTGCTGTTTCTGGATATCCAGATGCCGCGTATCAGCGGGCTGGAAATGGTCGGTATGCTCGACCCGCAGCACCGGCCTTATGTGGTGTTTCTCACCGCGTTTGATGAATACGCGGTGCAGGCGTTTGAAGAGCACGCGTTTGATTACCTGCTAAAACCAATAGAGAGCCGTCGGCTGGAGAAAACCCTTACGCGTCTGCGCCAGGATCGCGGCGTGCAGGATATGTCGGTGCTGCCGGAAAACCAGGAGGCGCTGAAGTTTATTCCCTGCACCGGCCACAGCCGCATCTATTTGTTGCAGATGGATGAGGTGGCGTTTGTCAGCAGCCGCCTGAGCGGGGTGTATGTCACCAGTCATGAAGGCAAAGAGGGGTTTACCGAGCTGACCCTGCGCACGCTGGAGAACCGCACGCCGCTGGTGCGCTGCCACCGCCAGTATCTGGTGAATATGGCGCACCTCAAAGAAATACGGCTGGAAGATAACGGCCAGGCGGAGCTGCTGCTACGCGATGGCCAGACGGTGCCGGTCAGTCGCCGCTATCTGAAAAATTTAAAAGAGGCGCTGGGGTTGTAAAATCCTGTGCGATGCCTACACTGCGCGCAGGTTTTACAATTGTGGAAAAAAGAGATGCTGAATAACGATATCCTGCGCAGCCTGCGTTACACCCTGCACGCCGATAACAACGCACTGGTGCGGATCCTTGCGCTGGCGGACACGACTGTCAGCGCAGAACAACTGGCGCCCTGGCTGCGCAAAGAGGACGAAGCAGGCTACAAACCCTGCCCGGATATTGTGCTGTCAGCGTTTCTCAATGGCCTGATTTATGAAAAGCGTGGCAAAGATGAGAGCGCGCCGCCGCTGGTGGTCGAGCGTAAGCTCAACAACAACATCGTGTTGAAAAAGCTGCGTATCGCTTTTTCGCTCAAAACAGATGACATCCTGGCGCTGATGACGGAGCAGAAGTTTCGCGTGTCGATGCCGGAAATCACCGCGATGATGCGTGCGCCGGAGCATAAGAACTTCCGCGAGTGCGGCGATCAGTTTTTGCGCTATTTTCTGCGTGGGCTGGCGGTCCGGGAGCAGAAGCCGCAGGCGTAAAAATGTGAGGTAAGCCCGGCGCGTGTGTCGCCGGGCAGGCAGGCTTATTTGGTGGTTTCGACAAAACCGCGGGCTTTCAGTAGCTCAGCCGATTTCTGCATGCTGATGCCATCCTGCACCGCGCCGGTGAATTCAGAACCTTGCAGCGCCGGTAATTCAGCCGGGTTCACCGCGGCGTAATCCACATCCAGCGTCTCTTCTGCATACGTATCTTTATAATCGATGCTCTCTTTCACCCCTTTCACGTTCTGGTATTTGTCACTGACCGGATCGAGTTTGATTTTCGCCTCCTCGACGCTGTTTGCTCCCAACGATGAGTAGTAAATCTTATTGTGCGCGGTCTGGCGCAGCACTTTGTCATCTTTGTAGTAGTAGGTCAGCGTTACTTCTGTGCCTTGCCCCTTATAGGTGAAGGTTCTGCTGGGCTCATTCTCGCCACAGCCACTCATAGCGAACAGTAAAGCGACGGAAAAAATGCTGCGATGTATTTTTTGAAATTCACGGTGATTCTCCTTTGTCCTTGTGTCGCTTCTTAGTATAGAAAAAGGCGCTGATGTCAGCGCCTTTTTTAGATTATTTAACCTGTTGGCCAGGTTTTGCTCCGCTGTCCGGGCTGAGCAGGAAGATGTCTTTCCCGCCAGGACCTGCGGCCATCACCATCCCTTCGGAGATGCCGAAGCGCATTTTACGCGGGGCGAGGTTCGCGACCATCACCGTCAGGCGACCAACAAGCGCCGCCGGGTCCGGGTAAGCAGAGCGAATGCCGGAGAACACATTGCGCTTCTCGCCGTCCAGATCCAGCGTCAGGCGCAGCAGCTTGTCAGAGCCTTCAACGAACTCGGCGTTTTCAATCAGCGCCACGCGCAGATCGATTTTGGCGAAATCATCAAAGCTGATTGTTTCCTGAATCGGATTTTCCGCCAGCTCGCCGGTGGCCGGGGCCGCCGCCGCTTTGACCTCTTCTTTTGATGCTTCCACTAATGCTTCCACCTGTTTCATTTCAATACGGTTATACAATGCTTTAAATGCATTGACCTTATGGCCGAGCAGCGGCTGTGCAATCGCGTCCCATGTAAGCGTGGTGTTGAGGAACGCTTCGGCGCGTTCTGCAAGCGTTGGCAGCACCGGTTTCAGATAGGTCATCAGCACGCGGAACAGATTGATGCCCATCGAGCAGATGGCCTGCAGGTCGGCGTCGCGGCCTTCCTGTTTCGCCACCACCCACGGTGCCTGCTCATCAACGTAGCGGTTAGCCAGGTCCGCCAGCGCCATAATTTCGCGCACGGCTTTACCGAACTCGCGGCTCTCCCAGGCCTCACCAATGCTGGCTGCCGCATCGGTGAAGGTTTTGTACAGCGCCGGGTCGGCAAGCTCACCGGCCAGCACGCCGTCAAAACGTTTATTGATAAACCCGGCGTTACGCGACGCGAGGTTGACCACTTTGTTGACGATGTCGGCATTCACGCGCTGAATAAAATCTTCCAGATTCAGATCGATATCATCAATGCGTGAAGAGAGCTTGGCCGCATAGTAGTAACGCAGGCTGTCGGCGTCAAAGTGGTTAAGCCAGGTGCTGGCTTTGATAAAGGTGCCGCGCGACTTGGACATCTTCGCGCCGTTAACCGTTACATAACCGTGCACAAAAAGATTGGTCGGTTTACGGAAACCGCTGCCTTCCAGCATCGCAGGCCAGAACAGGCTGTGGAAGTAGACAATATCTTTGCCGATAAAGTGATACAGCTCGGCATCCGAGTCTTTTTTCCACCAGTCGTCAAAATTCAGATCGCCGCGCTTATCGCACAGGTTTTTGAACGAGCCCATGTAACCAATCGGCGCATCCAGCCAGACGTAGAAATATTTCCCCGGCGCGCCCGGAATTTCGAAGCCGAAGTAGGGCGCATCGCGGGAGATATCCCACTGCTGCAAGCCGGATTCGAACCACTCCTGCATCTTATTCGCGACCTGCTCCTGCAACGCGCCGCTGCGCGTCCACGCCTGCAACATGGCACTAAAAGAGGGCAAATCGAAGAAGAAGTGCTCAGAATCACGCATCACCGGCGTTGCGCCCGACACCACGGATTTCGGCTCGATAAGCTCGGTCGGGCTGTAGGTCGCGCCGCACACTTCGCAGTTATCACCGTACTGATCCGGGGATTTACATTTCGGGCAGGTGCCTTTGACAAAACGGTCCGGCAGGAACATGCCTTTTTCCGGATCGTAGAGCTGAGAGATGGTGCGGTTTTTAATAAAACCATTATATTTCAGGCGCGTGTAGATAAGCTCCGACAGCTCGCGGTTCTCTTCGCTGTGGGTGGAGTGGTAGTTATCGTAGCTGATGTTAAAGCCAGCAAAATCCGTCTGATGTTCCTGACTCATCTCAGCAATCATCTGCTCCGGGGTAACCCCCAGCTGCTGTGCTTTGAGCATAATCGGCGTGCCGTGGGCGTCGTCCGCGCAGATGAAGTTTACCTGATGGCCGCGCATTCGCTGGTAACGGACCCAGACATCAGCCTGGATGTGCTCCAGCATATGGCCGAGGTGGATGGAGCCGTTGGCGTACGGCAGCGCGCACGTTACCAGAATTTTCTTCGCGACTTGAGTCATAGTTGGCATTACATCTTCTTGAGAAAAAGGGGTATCGATATTACCAAAAGGGGAATTCGCGCGCCACGCGATAAGGGCATTTATCCTTAAATGAATAATCTGTGCCACCAGGGTAAACTGTGAGGGTACAATCTCATTTTCAGAACAACTACAAAGGAGTCGGGATGAGTTCTCAATCCCAGGCCAAATCCCCGGAGGCCCTGCGAGCCATGGTTGCCGGGACGCTGGCTAATTTTCAGCACCCAACCCTGAAGCACAACCTGACCACGCTCAAAGCGCTGCATCATGTTGCCTGGCTGGACGATACCCTGCACATTGAGCTGGTGATGCCGTTTGTCTGGCGCAGCGCGTTTGATGTGTTGAAAGAGCAAACCAGCGCTGAGCTGCTGCGCATTACGGGTGCCAGTGCGATTGACTGGAAGCTGTCGCATAACATCGCCACGCTAAAACGCGTGAAAAATCAGCCCGGCATAAACGGGGTGAAAAATATTATTGCTGTCAGTTCCGGTAAGGGCGGGGTAGGGAAATCCTCAACCGCCGTCAACCTGGCACTGGCGCTGGCGGCGGAAGGGGCGAAAGTCGGTATTCTCGACGCGGATATCTACGGCCCGTCGATTCCGCTTATGCTGGGTACCGGCAACGAGCGCCCGACCTCGCCGGACGGTACGCATATGGCGCCGATTATGGCGCACGGCCTGGCGACCAACTCGATTGGTTATCTGGTGACCGATGATAACGCCATGGTGTGGCGCGGCCCGATGGCCAGCAAAGCGCTGCTGCAACTGCTGCAGGAGTCTATGTGGCCGGATCTCGATTATCTGGTGCTGGACATGCCGCCGGGCACCGGTGATATCCAGTTGACGCTGGCGCAAAACATTCCGGTCACCGGCGCGCTGGTGGTGACCACGCCGCAGGACATTGCGCTTGTCGATGCCAAAAAAGGTATCGTGATGTTCGAGAAAGTTGAAGTGCCGGTTCTGGGGATCGTGGAAAACATGAGCATGCATATTTGCAGCAATTGTGGCCACCATGAGCCTATCTTCGGCACCGGCGGCGCGGAAAAACTGGCGCAGCAGTATCACACCGAGCTTCTGGGCCAGCTGCCGCTGCACATCACGCTGCGCGAAGATCTCGACAACGGTACGCCGACGGTGGTTAGCCGCCCGGATAGCGAATTTACCGCTATCTACAAAATGCTGGCCGACCGTGTCGCGGCCCAGCTTTACTGGCAGGGCGAAATCATCCCTGGCGAAATCGCGTTTCGCGCGGTGTAACCCGAAGCCTCTCCCTGCCGGGAGGGGCTTTTTTGCTGCTTACCTGACGCGGTAGTGCATCAACACATATTCCCCGTCCGGGGCCTCGCCTTTTGCTTCAATATACCATCCGTGATGCTGATAAAACGCCAGCGCCGCGCTGTTGCGTAGCAGGCATTTCAGCGCGCCGGTGCTGGTAAACCGTGACTGGACGTGTTTGAGCAGGGCGCTGCCAACACCTCTGCCCTGAAAGTCCGGGGAGACAAATAAGTTATGCAGGAAGTTATCGTTGACGTACACCGAGGCAAAGCCCAGCCGGTGACCTTCGTCTTCTGCGATCCAAATTACCTCATCAAGCGTAGCGGCATCAAAATCTTCAAGCCGCCACGCCTCGCCGTCCAGCCACGTCCAGTTCTGTTTGCGGGCGCTAAGATAGAGCGTGCGTAAAAAGGGCCTGTCGCTTTCCTGCCAGGGACGGATTTTCACAGACATACCTGCATTAACGATGGTAGAATATATCGCCATTATAGGCTTTGATGATTTTTCCTTCGGCATCGGTGATAAGCACATAGTTGCCGCCCATATACGTCCAGTGGCTGCCGGCATCCGGTGCGGGCAGGTTACGTAACTGCCACTGTTTAATGTTGTACTGCTCGCTGCGATACATTTCGGGAACCGTGTCGCCAGGTTTAAATTTTGTGAAATCAGCAACGAATTCGTTCACTTCATACGATTGCGGCCCTGTAACGGTTGCTGTCTGTTCTGCGGCGAAAACGGAGCTTGCCGTGACCAGCAGCGCGCCCAGCAGCAGCATTTTTCTTTTACTCATACGTTCTCCAGGTTGTTGTTATCCATATACGCAGTGGCTAATTTAGCACGTCATCATTGCTGTAAAAATTAGGGGCGGCAACTGCGAAAAAATAACGCGTTGGTAAAAAGTGTAAGCAAACTCGTATCAGCGCAAAAGCCGCAGGTGACGACATGCACTCCCTGCGGCTGTTTTAAGAACATTCTTAAATCAGGCGGTAAAACCTTCAAGCACGATTTTCCCCACCGCGCGGCGGCTTTCCAGTAGCTGATGGGCCTTACGCACATTCGCGGCGGTTATTGGCCCCAAATGTTCGCCGAGCGTGGTTTTCAACACCCCTTCGTCAATCAACTGAGCGACGCGGGTCAGCAGGTTGTGCTGCTCAATAATATCGTCGGTGGTAAACATTGAGCGGGTAAACATAAATTCCCAGTGCAGGGAGATACTTTTCGCTTTCAGCGGCATCGCGTCCAGACGCTGCGGATCGTCAATCAGCGCCAGTTTGCCCTGCGGTTTCAGCACACTTATCAACTGCGTGTAGTGCTCCTCGGTATTGTTCAGACTGGCGACGTGCGACACCTCTTTGACGCCAATACGCGCCAGTTCTTCGGCGAGCGGTTTGCTGTGATCAATCACGTGGTGTGCGCCGAGATCCCTGACCCACTGTTGGCTGTCCGGGCGTGATGCGGTCGCGATGACCGTGAGCTTTGTCAGCTTGCGTGCCAGTTGCGTCAAAATGGAACCGACACCGCCCGCTGCGCCCACGATCAGCAGCACGTCCCCTGCGTTGCCTTGCTCTTTAATGCCGAGGCGGTCAAATAACATTTCCCACGCCGTAATCGCGGTCAGCGGCAGGGCCGCGGCATGGGCGTTGTCCAGCGTTTTCGGTTTGAGTGCCACGATGCGCTCATCAACCAGCTGATATTCGCTGTTACTGCCCGGTCGGGTTAACGCCCCGGCATACCAGACTTCATCGCCTGGTTGAAACAACGTTACCGATTCACCTGTTGCCTGCACCACGCCCACGGCATCCCAACCGAGCACGCGAGGTGTGTCGGCGTTAAAACCGGCGCGAACTTTGGTATCCACCGGGTTAACAGAAATCGCTTTTACCGCAACTAACAGGTCGTGCCCGCTGGCTATCGGCTGCGGTAGTTCAATCTCCTGAAGAAAATCCAGGTTGCTGGCATCCGAAGCAGCACGGGTTATGGCGATGGCTTTCATAGCGTCTTCCTTCGTTAAATGTATGTGGTCGATATCACTCATGCTAGTCAATATCTGGCGGTTGAAACAGCGGCGAAAAAGAGGAGCACTTATCTTTAATAAGTGAAAATCGCTGTGCAGAATTATCATTGCTGCTGATTATTTCTCACCGTGATGGCTTTTTATTATTGTTCGCCCTTAGCGTAAATTATTAAGGTAAATATTCACGTTTGCCTGATTGACATATTTCGAAGCATTTTGTCAGTTAAATATCCGCAATGCCTGCCGTTAAGTCACTTACCTGCTTACAGAGGAAAAATAGCATGATGAAGTTAGGTTTTACGGCAAGGTTAAGAATGATCCTTTTAATTGCGCTCGGTGGGTTAATTGTGCTCTGCGCCTGGTCTGCTTTTCAGGGGCGCGAGGTAATGATTAAAGAGCGCGAGGAGGGAGTGCGCAATTTGGTGGAATCCGCACAGGGCATCGTTGAAGAGTATGCCCTGCAGGAGAAAAAGGGGCTGATGACGCGCGAGGCCGCACAACAAGCGGCACTGGCGCAACTGAATTCGATGAAATATGGCGACGATGGCTATATGTTTGTTTTTAATAGCCAGCCGACAGTTCTGATGATGGGGAATACCTCGCTTAAAAAGCTTGAAAATAAAAATGTCGGCGACAGAAAAGACGCCAAGGGTAATTATTATTACCGCGATTTTGTTGAAATGGGAAATAAAGGTGGCGGATATGTTAATTATGTCAGCAACCGCCCTGATACCGGTAAAGCCGAACCTAAAATAAGCTATATCAGTAAATATGCACCCTGGGCGTGGTATATCGGCTCCGGCGTTTTTATGGATGATGTTCAACGGGCTTTTTATCACATTTTGCTCTCCTGCCTGGCCATGATTGTTCTGGTTGGTGGCGGCGTTTGCGGCGTGATGGTCTGGACTATCCGCAGCGCGCGGCGCAGCCTCGGGGGAGAGCCTGAATATGCGCAAAAAATCATCGACGAAGTGGCGCAGGGACATCTGGATACACACATCCAACTGCGCCGCGGGGACAGTTTTAGCCTGTTATCAACGGTCGATAAAATGCAGCATCAGCTCGGTGAAATGGTGCGGGGCGTACGCCAGGGCGCAGACAGCATGCAGACGGCTTTTCAGGAGATTGCCGCCGGGAATGATGACCTTTCCCAACGCACGGAAGAACAGGCCTCGTCGTTGCAGGAAACGGCGGCCAGCATGGAGCAGATAACCGTAACGGTAAAAATGAACGCCGACAACGCGCAAAAAGCCAGCCTGATGGCAACCAACGCTCGTGAGACGTCTTTGCAGACTAATCAGAAAGTGAGCGATGCGGTGCGCACCATGCAAGAGGTGAACAGCCAGGTATCGCAAATGAGTGACATCATCTCATCAATTGAAGGAATAGCCTTTCAGACCAATATTCTGGCGCTGAATGCGGCGGTCGAAGCGGCGCGTGCCGGTAGCCAGGGCAAAGGGTTTGCGGTGGTTGCGGGCGAAGTGGGAGCGCTGGCAAAACGCAGCGCCAGCGCGGCAAAAGAGATAAAAGAGATGATTACTCACTCGACCTCCAGCATCGTTTATGGCAGCAAGCTGGTGGAGCAGGTGGGGGAATCTATGAAACAGGTGATGGCGTCAATTAGCAGCGTTTCAGATATCGTTACCGCTATCTCGGGTGCCTCCCATGAGCAGAGCACAGGCATCGCGCAGGTAAACGATGCGATGGCGCAGATGGATCAAGTGACTCAGCAAAATGCTGCGCTGGTAGAACAGAGCGCGGCAGCGACGGCGTCGTTGCGTGACCAGGCGCTGGCGCTGCAGCGCGCGGTGTCCGGGTTCCGCCTGGCGTAGTTTTGCTTATCTGGCGTTGTATTTACTCATACTGCTCATAGTACTTGATTAATTGCAGCGCCTGGTTTTTCTCTTCTTTCTCTTGCGACTTATCACAAGGGCTGGCGTGATATTTCGTGCCATCAGCCGGTAAATAGTCTTCGTAATGCATTTATTTAAGTAATTGTTTTGATTAAATTTTTATTTAAAAATGTCGTGTGAGGTGTCATGGGTTCAGGTAGGGTTTTGTCTCCACCAGCAAGCCGGGAGGCGAGAACAGATGATGCAGGATAATAAAAACAAACGGGGTAACGGCGTTGCACCGATGCCGCATGATGCGGTTTTTAAACAGTTTCTGACAAATCCGGTGACGGCGAAGGATTTTATGCAGTTGCACTTACCGGCCTGGTTACAGGAAGTGTGCGATTTCAGCACGCTGAAACTGGAGTCGGGAAGTTATATTGAGGAGAATTTGCGACCGTTCTATAGCGATGTTATCTACAGTCTGCAAACAACCTCGGGCGAGGGGTATATCCATGTGCTGATCGAGCATCAATCCACGCCGGATCGCCTCATGGCTTTTCGCCTTCTGCGCTACGCGGTCGCGGCGATGCAGCGCCATCTGGAAAAGGGGCATAAAAACCTGCCGCTGGTCATTCCGGTGCTGTTTTATATGGGTAAGCGTAGCCCGTATCCTTACTCCACGAACTGGCTACAGCTTTTTGATTCTCCGGCGTTGGCAGAAAAGCTCTATGGCAACGCGTTTCCTGTGGTGGATGTGACGGTAATCCCCGACGAGGAGATCTTGAACCACCGCAGCATCGCGGCGCTGACGTTACTGCAAAAGCATATTCACCAGCGCGAACTGAGCGATATGGCAGAAAAGCTCGCGTCCCTGCTGGCCATGGAATACATGACAGGACAGCAGCGCCATACGCTGATAAACTATCTCGTGCAGACGGGTGAAACAGCCGATGCAACCCGCTTTCTTGAACAACTGGCACAGCAGGTGCCACAGCTTAAGGATGAAATGATGACCATCGCACAGCAGCTTAAGCAACTGGGTGTCGAAAAAGGTATCGAACAAGGTATCCAGCTCGGAGAACAGCAAGGCATCGCGATAGGGCGCAAGGAAGAAGCGCTGAAAATCGCCCGGGCGATGCTCGCCAGAGGGCTGGACGGCAACGTGGTGATGGAGATGACCGGGCTGTCTGAAGACGAGCTCACTCAAATTCGCCACTGAGCAGCCGCGCATTTATAAGCGTGCCTGCCGCAATTAATCGTAAAACGCGGTTATTTATCGTAACCGCTTAAATGACTCGGGGTGCCCTTCTTCGTGAAGGCTGAGAAATACCCGTATTACCTGATCTGGATAATGCCAGCGTAGGGAAGTCAGATGCCTGCCTGGTCATCGCTTCTTCACGCCGGGCAGGAGCGAAACCATGCAACCTGACCAGCTTACCCGTGCGCAAACTGCGCATGCGTTACAGCAATTCCGCCACGCTTCTCCGCTTGTTCACTGTATGACGAATGACGTCGTACAGACGTTTACCGCCAATGTTCTGCTCGCACTCGGTGCTTCCCCTGCGATGGTCATTGAGCGCGATGAAGCCGTGCAATTCAGCGCTATCGCTAATGCCTTACTGATTAATGTCGGCACCTTAACCCATGAACGGGCCGGAGCAATGCGCGCAGCCATTGAGAGCGCCAGCCGCGCGCGCAAACCCTGGGTTCTCGACCCGGTCGCTGTCGGTGCGCTGACGTTCCGAACAGAATTTTGCCTGCAACTTCTTTCACTCAGCCCGGCCGCCATTCGGGGAAATGCCTCTGAAATCATGGCGCTTGCCGGAATGCAGGGGCGCGGGCGCGGGGTGGATTCCACAGACGCTGCCAGCGCAGCATTGCCGGGCGCACAACAGCTGGCGCGCCAGACCGGTGCCGTGGTCGCAGTCACGGGGGAAGTGGATTACGTTACCGATGGCACCCGCACATTGATGGTCACCGGCGGCGATGTGTTGATGACGCGCGTCGTGGGCACCGGCTGCGCGCTTTCGGCGGTGGTGGCGGCCTGTTGCGCTTTGCCGGGCGATCGTCTGGTGAACGTGGCGGCGGGCTGTGCGTTTATGGCAAAGGCTGGCACGCACGCGCTTACGCGCAGCCACGGGCCGGGGAGTTTTGAGCCAGCTCTGCTGGATGCGCTCTATGCACTCAATGAGGAGGCGCTGTGATGAAACGTATTAACGCCCTGACCATTGCCGGTACCGATCCCAGCGGCGGAGCGGGCATCCAGGCCGATCTGAAAACATTTTCTGCACTGGGCGCCTATGGTTGCTCGGTCATCACCGCGCTGGTTGCCCAGAACACCTGCGGCGTGCAGTCGGTCTATCGCATCGCGCCGGATTTTGTCGCCGCACAGCTGGATTCCGTTTTTAGCGATGTGCGAATAGATACCACCAAAATAGGCATGCTGGCGGAAACAGACATTGTCGAAGCGGTGGCGGAGCGCTTGCAGCGCTATCAGGTGCGTAATGTCGTGCTGGACACGGTCATGCTCGCCAAAAGCGGCGATCCGCTGTTATCACCGGATGCTGTCTCGGCGCTGCGCCAGCATTTGCTGCCACAGGTTTCGCTGATCACGCCCAATTTGCCTGAAGCCGCCGCGCTGCTCGATGCCCCGCATGCGCGAAGCGAGCAGGAGATGCATGAGCAGGGCGAAGCGCTGCTGGCGCTGGGCTGCGAGGCGGTATTAATGAAAGGCGGTCATCTCCAGGACACCGAAAGCCCGGACTGGCTCTTTACCCGTGAGGGTGCTGTGCGGTTCAGCACCCCGCGCATTGCGACGAAAAACACCCATGGAACCGGCTGCACCCTTTCTGCCGCGCTGGCCGCGCTGCGCCCGCGTCACAACGACTGGGCAGCGACGGTTGCCGAAGCAAAAAAATGGCTCACGGCCGCGCTGGCGCAGGCGGACTCGCTGGAAGTGGGCAAGGGCATCGGCCCGGTGCACCATTTCCATCAGTGGTGGTAGCCCATCATACGATTTTGCTGAAAAGCAATTTGACGGTGGAAAATATCGTCCAGGGGAACCAGGCTTAACTCGCCCATTTTTAATGATGGGCAGAAAACTTACTTGCCCTACACAAAGCTTACGGGAGTTTAGCGATGACTGATATTGAACAGTTACTCGGCAAAGACGCCGAACACCTTCTGCAACACCGTTGTATGACCATCCCCGCAGACCAGCTTTACCTGCCAGGCGAAGATTATGTCGACCGCGTTATGATAGATAATAACCGCCCGCCTGCGGTGCTGCGTAATATGCAAACGCTCTATAATCACGGGCGTCTGGCTGGCACCGGTTATCTCTCCATTTTGCCGGTGGACCAGGGCATTGAGCACTCGGCGGGCGCGTCGTTTGCCGCCAACCCGCTCTATTTCGATCCGAAGAATATTGTCGAGCTGGCTATTGAAGCGGGCTGCAACTGCGTTGCCTCCACCTATGGCGTGCTGGCCTCCGTATCGCGCCGCTACGCGCACCGCATTCCTTTTTTGGTCAAACTCAACCATAACGAAACCCTGAGCTACCCGACCGAATATGACCAGACGCTGTACGCAAGCGTTGAGCAGGCGTTTAATATGGGCGCGGTTGCGGTGGGCGCGACTATTTACTTCGGCTCGCCGGAGTCCCGTCGTCAAATAGAAGAGATTTCTGCTGCCTTTGAGCGTGCGCATGAGCTGGGTATGGTCACCGTTCTGTGGGCCTATTTGCGTAACAGCGCCTTTAAGAAAGATGGCGTCGATTATCATGCGTCAGCGGATTTGACCGGCCAGGCAAACCATATTGCTGCCACGATCGGCGCGGATATCGTCAAGCAGAAAATGGCGGAGAATAATGGCGGCTACAAGGCGGTGAACTTTGGCTACACCGATGAGCGCGTTTACAGCAAGCTGACCAGCGACAACCCGATCGATTTGGTGCGTTACCAGCTGGCGAACTGCTACATGGGCCGCGCCGGGCTTATCAACTCCGGTGGCGCATCTGGTGGCGAGACGGATCTGAGCGACGCGGTACGCACCGCCGTTATCAACAAACGTGCGGGCGGCATGGGCCTGATTCTGGGGCGTAAAGCCTTTAAAAAAACCATGGCCGACGGCGTCAAGCTAATCAATGCCGTGCAGGATGTCTATCTCGACGAGAAAATCACCATCGCCTGACACACCTCACCCTCTCCCGCGCCGGAGAGGGTCTTCCTTTCCCTGCCGATCTTCGTCACATTTCTTTAACCTTTTGTGAAAAATATCACGTAGCCTCGTGCTAATGCCCAAAAAATGACCGCCGCTTAGCGGTGATTGTCCGAGGATATGGCGTATCTTTGTGCATAAAGTCTGTTATGAAACAGCTTTTCAAAAACACAAGGAGATGTAATGAAGATCGAATCTGTAAACGTCACTGTCTTTGAACATCCCACCCGACGGGTGTCGGACAGCGCCGGGCATTCGCATCCGGGGCCGGAAAGCCGGGCAAAGATGGCGATGCTTTCCATCACTGCAGACGATGGCAGCAAAGGATATTCTTTTGCGCCGCCGGAAGTGGTGCGCCCCTTCGTGTTAAACGCTTTTTTCCGCAAAGTGCTGCCAGGCCAGGACCCGTTCAACCGTGAGCGCATCTGGCAGGATCTGGTGCACTGGCAGCGCGGTAGCGCGCATCAGCTGACCGAACGCGCGCTCTCTTTTGTCGAGCAGGCGCTGTGGGACTTGATTGGGCGCAAGCTCAATATGCCGGTCTATAAATTGCTCGGCGGCTACCGTGACAAAGTGCCCGCGTATGGCAGCACGATGTGCGGTGATGAGTTGCCAGGCGGCCTGTCGACGCCGGATGAGTACGCCGCATTTGCTGAACAACTGGTGGCGCGTGGTTATAAAGCCATCAAGCTGCACACCTGGATGCCGCCGGTGAAATTCGCGCCGGACCCGAAGATGGACATCAAAGCCTGCGCGGCGGTGCGTGAAGCGGTCGGTCCGGATATCGACCTGATGATTGACGGTTATCACTGGTACAGCCGCACCGAGGCGCTGTGGATAGGTAAACAGCTGGAAAAACTCAACTTTGCCTGGTTTGAAGAGCCGATGGAAGAAGAGAGCATGGCCTCCTACGCCTGGCTTGCGGAAAATCTGTCGATTCCCATCATCGGGCCGGAAAGCCTGGGCGGTAAGCATCACAGTCGCGCCGACTGGGTGAAAGCCGGGGCGTGCGACATTCTGCGCGCCGGAGCGAACGGCGTCGGCGGGATTTCGCCCACACTCAAAGTCGCCAACCTCGCCGAGTCGTTTGGCATGGATTGTGAAGTGCACGGCAACGGCGCGGCGAGCCTTGCGGTCATCGGCGCTATCCGTAACTGCCGCTGGTACGAGCGCGGCCTGCTGCACCCCTTCCTCGATTACGACCAACCGGCGGCCTATCTCAACAGCATCGTCGACCCGATGGATGACGAGGGATTTGTGCACCTGCCGCAGGGGCCGGGGCTGGGGGAAGACATCAATTTTGCGTATATCGAAGCCAATACCGTCAGCCACGACTGACAGATAAAAACCTCCCCCTGAATCTGTTGTGTTTGGGCAAAGTGCTACACAGAAAACGCACGGCGCGCACCGGACAGGGGACTACCCTACATGGCGGTATACATGAAACGAACTTCTTACCCTGGCGCGTGCCTGCTTGCGCTCTCGCTTATCGCTGGCAGCGGAGCTGTGCAAGCCGCAACGCCGCCCGATCAGCTGATTATTGGCATGAATATGAATAACCTCCTGAGCCTCGACCCGGCAGCAATGACCGGTAATGAGGTGGTGGGGATTGTGGTCAATCTTTACGATTCGCTGGTGGAGCTGGACCCGAACGAGTTAACAAACGTGAAACCGGCGCTGGCAAAGTCCTGGGAAATCAGCCCGGACGGCACAACGCTGACCTTCCACCTGCGCGATAACGTCAGGTTTCACTCCGGCAATCCATTGACCGCCGAAGACGTGGTGTGGTCAATGCGCCGCCTGCTGCACCTCAATCTGGCGCAGGCATCGGTGTGGAAATCATACGGTTTTAGCAAAAAAAATATCGACCAGCAGGTGAGCGCGCCGGATGCCAGCACCGTGCAAATCCGCCTGCCGAAAGCCAACGATCCGCAACTGGTGATTTACTCCCTCGGCGCGCTGGGCAACCTGGGCGTGCTCGACAGTAAAACGGTGCAGGGCCACGCGGTGAATAATGACTGGGGCAATCGCTGGCTGACCACCAACGAAGCCGGTTCCGGGCCATTTATGCTGGAGACATGGCAGGCAAAAGATGTGCTGCGCATGAAGCGCAACCCGGACTACTGGCGTGAAGCCCCAAAGCTTAGCCGCGTGGTACTGCGCCATTTTCAGGAGTCGCAAACCCTGCGCCTGATGATAGCCAAAGGCGATCTGGACATCGCCAACAATATGGCAGTCTCGGATATCAACGCGCTACGCAAAGACCCCAACCTGCACATCGAAGCGGTGCAAAAGGGCACGGTCTATTACGTCGCGATGAGTATGAAAGAGCCGCATTTTGCTAACCCGAAAGTGCGCGAAGCGGTGCGCTACCTGATTGATTACCAGGGCATCAATAAAGCGCTGATGCCAGGCTACGGCGTGCTGCACCAGCGCCCCATCAAAGCGGGTATGCCTTCAACGTTGCCCGACCCGGGTTACCGGCTGGATATCGCAAGGGCGAAGCGGCTGCTGGCAGAGGCGGGCTACCCGCAGGGGTTTGACACCACGCTGCGTGTACTTTCCGACCAACCGTTTCTTAATATTGCTATCGCTGTGCAGTCAACGCTGATGCAGGCGGGGATCAACGCCAAAATCATCACCGGCACCGGCAACCAAATCTACGGCGCAATGCGCGAGCGTAAGTTCGACATGCTGGTCGGGCGCGGCGGCAGCGGCGTCGAGCCTCATCCGCACTCCAGCCTGCGCGCGCTGGTCTACAACCCGGACAATAGCGACGAAGCGCGCCTCACCAATTTCCAGGGCTGGCGCACCAGTTTTTATGATAAGCCGCTCAACGAGATGATTGATAACGCCTTGCTGGAGCGCGATCCGCAAAAGCAAAAGGCGGATTACCAGCACATCCAGATGCGCTATGACCAGCTGTTTCCGGCGCTTCTCCCGCTCTCACAAATGGTGGACTCCGTGGTGGTACGCAATGAAGTGAAAAACTTCCAGTCGCACCCGTCGGCCACCACGTTCCTGCGCGAAGTGTATAAGCGCGAAGGAGGCAAAGAATGAGTGTGTCACTGTTTGCGCCTGGCTCGCCCGCCAGACGCCTCTCCGGGCGGTTAATCCAGGTTATCGTGACCCTGTTTGGCTTGCTGGTGCTGACCTTTGTGATTGGCCGGGTGATGCCGATTGACCCGGTGCTGGCGATAGTCGGGCCGGATGCCGATCACAGCACTTACCAGCAGGTCTATCAACAGCTGGGTTTTGATAAATCCCTGCCAACACAATTTGTTATCTACCTGACGAATCTGTTACAGGGCGATTTGGGCAATGCCTTGCTGACCGGCAAGCCGGTGATGGACGATATCCTGCGCGTCTTCCCGGCGACGCTGGAGCTGGCGACCGTGGCGATTATCGTCGGGGCCGGGCTGGGCATCCCGCTGGGCGTACTGGCCGCCGCACGGCGCAACAGCCTCGCGGATTATGTGGTACGCATCATCAGCCTTGCCGGTTACTCCACGCCAATTTTCTGGGTCGGCATGATGGGCCTGCTGCTGTTCTACGCCTGGCTTGGCTGGGTCGGCGGCGCGGGCAGGCTGGATCTGGGGCTGGAAGGTCTTGTTCCGCGCCGCAGCGGGTTAATCACCGTCGATGCATTACTGGCAGGCAACGGGCAGGTGTTCTGGAACGCGCTGAACCATCTGGTGCTGCCCGCCTCGCTGCTTGGCTTTCACTCGCTTGCCTATATCAGCCGTATGACGCGCAGTTTTATGCTGGCGCAGCTCTCGCAGGAGTTCATCATCACGGCGCGTGTCAAAGGGCTGACCGAACGCCAGGTCATCTGGAATCACGCCTTTCGCAACATTCTGGTGCAGCTACTGACGGTGGTGGCGCTGGCTTATGGCTCGCTGCTGGAAGGCGCGGTATTGATCGAAACCGTCTTCTCATGGCCGGGGTTCGGCTCGTATCTCACCGGTAGCCTGCTGCTTGGCGATATGAACGCGGTCATGGGCTGCGTGCTGCTGGTGGGGGTGATTTTCGTGATGCTCAACCTGCTTTCCGACATGCTTTATCAACTCTTTGATCCGAGGACGAAATCATGACGGTCTCTTTTGATACGCCGCTTTCCTCAGGCAGCAACGAGCGCGGCCAGCGGCTGAAGCGCAGCGCGGCGCGGGCGGTTGGTTTTGTGGGCAAAATGGCGCGTAATCCGCTGACCGCGATTGGCGGCAGCATCATTCTGCTGCTGTTAATTGTGGCGCTCTTCGCCCCGTGGATAGCACCTTATAACCCGCTGGTACAGGATCTGGAGCAGGCGCTTAGCCCGCCGAATGCCGCGCACTGGTTCGGCACGGATGAATTTGGCCGCGATATTTTTAGCCGCCTGGTCTATGGCGCGCGCATTACGCTCTATATCGTGCTGCTTGTTTCCGTGACCGTCGGGCCGCTTGGCCTGCTGCTTGGCGTTACGGCGGGGTATTTTGGCGGCAAAGTGGACTCGGTACTGATGCGCGTGACCGATATTTTTATCTCCTTCCCAAGCCTGGTGCTGGCGCTGGCTTTCGTTGCCGCGCTCGGGCCGGGGCTGGAGCATGTGGTGATTGCCATCACGCTGACCGCGTGGCCGCCGATTGCGCGTCTGGCGCGTGCTGAAACGCTCTCGTTGCGCCAGGCGGATTTTATCTCTGCGGTGCGTTTACAGGGCGCATCACCGGTGCGTGTGCTGTGGCGGCATATCGTCCCGCTGTGCCTGCCGTCGGTGGTGATTCGTATCACCATGAATATGGCGGGCATCATTCTGACCGCCGCGGGTTTGGGCTTTCTGGGCCTCGGTGCGCAGCCGCCGGAGCCGGAGTGGGGCGCGATGATCTCCAGCGGGCGCACCTACATGATGGAGTGCTGGTGGGTGGTCACCATTCCGGGACTGGCCATTTTAATCAATAGCCTGGCGTTTAACTTTTTAGGAGACGGCTTACGTGACATCCTCGATCCCCGCAGCGAATAATGCGCCGCTTCTCGATGTGCGCGATCTGCACGTCGATTTTATCAATGGCCGCGAGGTCACCCATGCGGTGCGCGGTGTCTCCTTTACGCTGGGGCAGGAAAAGCTGGCGATTGTTGGCGAGTCCGGTTCCGGCAAATCCACCGTGGGGCGCGCGCTGTTGCACCTGCATCCGGCGAAAACACGCATTCAGGCGCAGCGTATGCAGTTTGGCTCGCTTGATTTACGCACGCTGGATGAAGCGCAGATGCGCCGCGTGCGCGGTAAGCGTATTTCGATGATTATGCAGGACCCGAAATACTCCCTGAACCCGGTGGTGTGCGTGGGCGAGCAGATTGCGGAAGCCTGGCTGACCCATCATCCGGGCAATAAAAAACACGCCAAAGAAAAAGTGCTGGAGATGCTGGAAGTGGTGCGTATTCGCCAGCCTGAGCGCGTTTATCACCTCTACCCGCATGAAATTTCCGGCGGCCAGGGGCAGCGCATCATGATAGCAATGATGCTGATCACCGACCCGGAGCTGGTGATTGCCGACGAACCGACTTCGGCGCTGGACGTGTCGGTGCGCTTGCAGGTACTGGGTTTGCTTGACGATCTGGTGAAGTCGCGCGGGCTGGGGCTTATCTTTATCAGCCACGATATCAACCTGGTGCGCAGTTTTTGCGACAGGGTGCTGGTGATGTACGCCGGGCGCGTGGTGGAGTCGATTGCCGCCGCCGATCTGGATAACGCGCAGCATCCTTATACGCAGGGGCTGATCCATGCGTTGCCGGAAATCCACAATCGCCGCCCGGTGCTGCCGGTGTTACAGCGCCAGGCAAGCTGGTCTGGTGAATAAGGAGAGCAAAATGATTGATGTGCAAAATCTGAACCTCGCGTTCGGCGAGGGGGAAAAGCGCAACCAGGTGCTCTGTGATGTCAATTTCTCGGTGCAACCCGGCGAGATTTACGGCCTGGTGGGGGAGTCCGGCTCCGGTAAAACCACGGTGCTGAAGTGTCTTGCCGGGTTATTTACCCACTGGGACGGGCAGCTATCGATTAATCAGCAGCCGCTGGAAAAACGCCTCAGCCCGCAGCGCTGTAGGCTGGTGCAGATGGTGTTTCAGGACCCTTACGGTTCGCTGCATCCGCGCCACACCATTGGCGATATTCTGGAGGAACCGCTGCAAATCCATGCGATAAACGATCGCGACCGGCGCATCAATACGCTACTGGATAAGGTCGGTCTGAGCCGCGCGTTTCGCGAGCGCTATCCGCACCAGCTGTCGGGCGGCCAGCGCCAGCGTGTGGCGATTGCCCGTGCGCTTATCCTGGAGCCGAGGGTGTTGCTGCTCGATGAGCCGACCTCAGCGCTGGATGTCTCCGTGCAGGCAGAAATATTGAACCTGCTGGCACAGTTGCACCAGGAGTCGCAGTTGACCTACCTGATGGTGACGCACGACCTTGGGGTTATCGCACATTTGTGCCAGAAGGTGGCGGTGATGCAGCACGGTAAAATTCTCGAAACGCTCACCGTTGATGCGCTGGTAAGCGGCGAGGCGAGAACCGACTATACGCAGATGCTGGTCAATGCCAGCCAGCAATATAGCCGGGAAATGGCGCGGGCGGTGGCGGCCTATTAGCGCAGCAATACACAGTCCGGCGGCAACCGGCAATGCAGCGCGGCGGGCAACACTTCGATACGAAAATGCTCGCCGTGCAGCGGTTCGCCGTCAAGGTTAAACATAATTTCATGGGGCGCGTTGACTTCAAACCACGCTGATTGCGCGTCGATGATATGCGGGTTTTCTTCTTCCGGCTGGGTCAGAGTGGTGACCAGCGCGGGCAGTAACTCATCACCGGTAAAAATGCGTAGCTGCAACAGCCCATCATTGATTAATGCATCCGGGCAGAGCTGCTGCCCGCCCCCGGCCTGGCGCCCATTGCCGATGCCTATCACCAGCGCGTCGCCTTGCCAGTGAAAATTCTCGCCGGTGATTTCGCAGCGATCGGGTTTGAGCGCATCCAGACGCAGCATCCCGTGAATCAAATAAGAAACACCGCCGAGGGCCGCTTTGAGTTTCTCTGGTGTTTCGGCGGTAATGCGCGTGCCGAATCCGCCCGTCGCCATATTGATAAAACAGGTTTCATCATTCACCCTGGCAATATCTACCGGCACGGCTTTGCCGACAATCGCCAGCTGAAGGGCTTTGTCCAGCGCCTGCGGAATGCCGACGCTGGTGGCGAAATCATTGGCGGTGCCCAGCGGTAAAATACCGAGCGCCGGAACCGTTTCTCCCGTGCTGCCAACCAGGGCAGTCGCCACTTCGTTAATGGTGCCGTCGCCGCCGCCGGCAATCACCGTCGAGACGCCCAGCTTTTGCGCCTCCTGGACATAACGCCCGGCATCGCCTTTTTCCCAGGTGACGCGCACATGAATTTCCATGCCTTCATCACGCAGCAGATTTATTGCTTCACGCAGCGTTTCATCACCGGCGCTTTTGCCGTTAAGTATCAATAGGCTTGAGGGAAATGTGTTCATTCTTTTCGTCCTGACAGAATAGTCTGTGAGAAGTTTACCTCAGGATGAAAGGACGCGAGAAAAAAGCAGACAAAGAGAAAAAAATCAGCCTGTGTAAGGGAGGTTACACAGGCTAAGGAGGTGGTTCCTGGTACAGCTAGCGTTTATGGTTATGTTTTTCAGCACGATGGATAATACCCGTAATAATCACGGAGGTATGTGATCCGATTCTAAGATTTTTCTGGCCTGAAAAAATAACCCAATGTGATTATTTGCTGTGTGGATTACGGGTGGATTGCCCGCTGAAATTACGCATCAGCAACGCATACTCCAGCGCCATATCCTGCGGGACCGGCAACCAGACGGTATAACCGTCGCCGGGCGCAACCGGCATGGTTTCGCCTTTGGCGTTTTCCATATGCTCAAGCGTAAAGTTGACGTTGCCCTGCGGGGTCATCAGCTCCAGGCTATCGCCCACGGAGAACTTGTTTTTCACCGCCACGGCAGCAAGCTGGCCTTTGCGCTCGCCGGTGAATTCCCCCACGAACTGCTGGCGCTCAGACACCGAATAGCCGTACTCATAGTTCTGATAGTCGTCGTGGGTGTGGCGGCGCAGGAAGCCCTCGGTGTAACCCCGGTGCGCCAGCCCTTCGAGCGTCTCCAGCAAAGAGGTATCGAACGGTTTGCCTGCGGCGGCATCGTCAATCGCCTTACGGTACACCTGCGCGGTGCGCGCGCAGTAATAGAACGATTTTGTGCGGCCTTCAATTTTCAGCGAGTGCACGCCCATTTGCGTCAGGCGTTCAACGTGAGCGATAGCGCGCAAATCTTTTGAGTTCATGATGTAAGTGCCATGCTCGTCCTCAAAGGCGGTCATGTACTCGCCGGGGCGCTGGGCTTCCTCAATCATAAACACTTTATCGGTGGGCGCGCCGATGCCAAGCGTTGGCTCAATATTCTGTACCGGGATCGGTTCGTGAATGTGCACAATATTACCGATGGCGTCTTCTTTACCTTCCTGCACGTTATATTCCCAGCGGCACGCATTGGTGCAGGTGCCCTGGTTCGGGTCGCGCTTGTTGATATAACCGGAGAGCAGGCAGCGCCCGGAGTAAGCCATGCACAGCGCGCCGTGTACGAAGATTTCAATCTCCATCTCCGGCACCTGGCGGCGAATCTCTTCAATCTCCTCCAGCGACAGCTCGCGCGAAAGGATAACGCGGGTCAGGCCCATCTGTTGCCAGAACTTCACCGTGGCCCAGTTGACGGCGTTCGCCTGCACGGAGAGGTGAATCGGCATCTGCGGGAAGCTTTCGCGCACCAGCATAATAAGCCCCGGATCGGACATAATCAGCGCGTCCGGCCCCATATCCACCACCGGTTTTAAGTCGCGAATAAACGTTTTCAGCTTGGCATTATGCGGCGCGATATTCACCACCACGTAAAACTTTTTACCCAGCGCATGGGCTTCATTGATGCCGATTTGCAAGTTTTCGTGGTTGAATTCGTTATTGCGCACGCGCAGAGAGTAGCGCGGTTGCCCCGCGTAGACGGCATCTGCGCCGTAAGCGAAAGCGTAACGCATATTTTTCAGCGTTCCCGCCGGGGAGAGGAGTTCCGGTTTAAACATGATTTTCTCGTTCTGATGACAGGTCAGACAGCCCCGCCTGAGCAGGGCTGCAGGGGAGTTCCCCTGATTTTAGGGCGGGAATTGTAGCGCCGCACGGCAGGCGAGTAAACCGGCGGATTAATCTACCCGCAGATAAGTGCCGTCGGCGCTGACGTTATGGCCGAAGCCGCACTGCATCGGGTCGTCGGTTTTGGCTTTTATGTGCAGCAAATCCGGCGACAGGTTAAGCGAAATCGTGCAATCCGAAATATTACCGTCGCGCAACTTAATCACGCCTTTGCCCGCTTTCAGCGTCACCTTTTCTGAGAATTCGCCGAGATTCGGGCCGTAATACATCGCCATCATTCCGAAATAGTATCCTGACCAGTCGGCAAGAAAGGTCTCTTTATCCTGCGGCTTAAGGGTCAGGGTTTCGAAAGTGCCCCGCCCGGCATACTGCCAGTATTCGCCTGCGGCAGACGCTGGTTTCGGCAGCGCCGCCAGCTTCTCTTTGATCAGCGACAGGTTATACGCCGACTTTTTGTTCTCCGGCATAATAGAGAGCCATGCCAGCGCCTTACGGTACTCGCCTTCGCGTATCCAGGTCAGCGCGACGTTGTTATACGCGGTTGCCAGCAAGTCGTTATCGACATTCCGCGCTATCGCATCGCACTGCTCCTGCCACGCCACCTGATTTTCAAACGCTTCACGCGCTTTTGGATAGTTTTTGGCTTTATAAAATCGCTCACCTTGTTGCGCGTACTCACTGATTTTTGCGCAGTCGGCAGCAACATCCTCTGCGGTAATCTCAGCATGGCTGGCGAAGGCCACAAACAGCAGCGCCAGCGCGCGGTAACAATATTTCATGCTAGTCCTTATTTACGCCAGTTTGCAGGCGTCTGCTTCCCAGCGATAGCCCACGCCATAGACCGCGCGGATAAACGACTGCTCCTCATCCAGCGCTTCCAGTTTACGGCGCAGGTTTTTGATATGGCTATCAATAGTGCGGTCGGTCACCACGCGGTAATCATCATACAGATGATTCAGCAGCTGTTCGCGGGAAAAGACTTTCCCCGGCTCGCTGGAGAGCGTTTTGAGCAGGCGGAACTCGGCGGGGGTTAAATCCAGCGGTTTATTATGCCAGCTGGCCTGAAAGCGCCCTTCATCCACAATCAGTGGGCTTTCGGCATCCAGCGCCTGCAATTCACGCTGCGGTTTACAGCGCCGAAGAATCGTTTTGACGCGCGCCACCACTTCACGCGGGCTGTACGGCTTGCAGATATAATCATCCGCGCCGATTTCCAGCCCCAGCAGGCGGTCGATCTCTTCGATTTTTGCCGTCACCATAATGATGGGTACATTGGAGAAGCGACGGATCTCCCGGCACAGGGTCAGGCCGTCGGTGCCGGGCAGCATCAAATCGAGCAGGATAAGATCCGGCGGCGTCTGGCGCACATACGCAAGCACCCGATCGCCATGATCGATAAGCGTGGGGGCATAACTTGCCGCGCGCAGGTAATCGATCAGTAATTGCCCAAGTTTGGGTTCATCTTCCACGATCAGGATGCGTGGCGTGTTTTCATCAATGGGTAATTCAGTCATACATCTCTCGATTGGTCGCGTTCAAGCGGTAGTTCCACTGTAATGCTAACCCCGCCAAAAGGCGAGTGCGCGGCATGGATAGTCCCGCCGTGCGCGTCGACGATATTGAAACAAATTGCCAGCCCAAGCCCGGAGCCGCCGCTGGCGCGGTTGCGTGAACCTTCGGTGCGGTAAAAGCGCTCAAACAGGCGCTTGAGTTGCTCGTCGCTCACGCCAGGCGCGCTGTCTGAAATGCGCAGTTGCAGCATATTGTCGTGCAGTGAAGCCTGAATCAGGGTGCGCCCGCCCGCATCCGTGTAGCGCAGGCTGTTTTCCAGCAAGTTATTAAAGAGTTGCATCAGGCGATCCGGGTCGCCAAAGACCGTGGCCTGCACCGGCGCTTCCAGCGCAAGCGACAGGTTACGGCTGGCGAAACGCTCACGAAACGCCCCGGCGACAATCTCCAGCAGCGACACCACATCCACCGAGGTTTTTTGATACGCCAGCGCGCCTTCATCGGACATTGATAGCTGGTGCAAATCATCGACCAGTTTGGTGAGCGTCGCCACCTCCGCCTGCAACGAGGCCACCGACTCAGGCGTAAACTGCCGCACGCCATCCTGAATCGCTTCCAGCTCGCCGCGCAGCACCGCCAGCGGCGTTCGCAGCTCGTGAGAGATATCAGCCATAAAATCCCGGCGCATCTGCTGGTTTTTCTCAAGCGTACTGGCAAGCTGGTTAAAGTCTCGCGCCAGTCGGCCTAATTCATCATGTGTGCCCGGCTTCACGCGCGTGGTGAAATCCCCGGAGGCGAGTTTATGCGTTCCCTCGACCAGGCGTTTAACCGGCGCCAGCAAGCCGCGCGCCAGCGGAAAGGTGGCCAGCGCGGCCAGAAGCGTAGCCAGCGCGACAATCAGCCAGCTGGTGCGCCGCTGCTGGCGGTCAAAGTTGATATCTGTATTGCGCGTCAGCCGCTCAATCGGCGAAGCAACCACCCAACCGACAGGCTGGTTATTAAATAAAATCGCCCGGCGAGAGCCATCTTTTGGCACCGGCGCGCGCGGGCCGAACAGCACTTTGGCGTGCTGATCGATAACCCAGAACTGGGTGCGCCAGCCGTGCGGCGGCATGCCAGGGCCTGGCGGAGGCGGGCCTTCCTCGTCACGCAGGTCAAATTCACCACGCGGCGGCCCACCGTGGCGGTCGTCATCATGCTCGAACGAGCGCAGGATCTGAAAAATGACCCGGCCATTATTACGCAGGAAAGCCCAGTTACCGTGCTGGGCGTACTGCTCGGCGAGCGAATCGCTCAGCAGCTGTAAACGTTGCTCGTTGCCATGCTTGATATAGTCAATAAAACCGCGCTCGAAACTGACCCGCACGGCCCAGTGCATGGTTATCAGCAGTACGATGCAGGTGGTTAAAATAGCCAGAAACAGCTTGGCCGTGATCCCCGGCCGCCAGAACTTCATTTTTGACTCCTTTTGCGACGGGCAATGACAACATTTTTACTGGTGTCGTTGGGCACGCGGGTAAACAGCAGCGCCGGGAGGGCAATAATCACCGCCATACTGAGATACGCGTAAAGAAAAACGTGGTGCGCCGTGCCGCTGTCAACGGACAGATGCTGCTGACCAAACAGACCGAGCAGCAGACCGGCGACGGTGACACCGATACTCATCGCCAGCTGCATGATCATCGACAGCAGGCTGTTGCCGCTGCTCGCCAAATCATCCGGCAAATCTTTGAGTGTCAGGGTATTCATTGATGAGAACCGCATCGAGTTGATCATGCCCTGCATAAACAGCACCACCGGCAGCAGGTAAAACCAGCCCAGCAGCGCGCAACCCATAAACAGCAGGCACACCAGCGCCAGCCCGAGCGTCGAAGCGACCAGGGTACGGCGGTAGCCAAAATGGTTGACCACCTGCACCACAATCCGCTTCATCCCCATGCTGCCAAGCACCATCGGGATCATCATCAGGCCCGCATGAAAAGGGGAAAACCCCATGCCAATCTGCAAAAAGACCGGCGTCATAAAGGGCAGCATCCCACTGCCGATCCGCCCGGCAAAGCTTCCGGCAAGGCCGAGAGAAAATGTTTGCGTGCCAAAAAGGCGCAGGTTAAACAATGCGCCGTCATTTCCCCTGGCGTGCAGGAGATAAAAGAGCAGGGCCAGCGCGCCGACAATAACCAGCGCCGCCAGCAGCGGCGTGCTCATCCCCAGCCCGCTGTGACCATCAAGCGCCAGCGTCAGCGTCGCCATCCCGCAGGAGAGCAGCAAAAAACCGGCCACGTCGAAGCGGCGGGTTTGCAGCTTATAGTTCGGCATCAGGCTCAGCGTGGCGATAGCGCCAATCACGCCGACCGGCAGGTTAATTAAAAAGATCCAGTGCCAGGAGGCGTATTCCACCAGTATCCCGCCCAGCGCCGGGCCGAGCAGCGGCCCAATCTGCCCGGGCAGGGTCACAAAAGTCATCGCCGCCATATACTGCTCGCGCGGCACGATTTTCATCACCGTCAGCCTGCCGACCGGCACCATCATTGCGCCGCCAATGCCCTGCAACACGCGCGCCATCACCAGTTGATCCAGCGTGGAAGAGAGCGCACAGAACAGCGAGCCGGTGGTAAACAGGATGATGGCAGCAAAGAAAATGTTGCGCACGCCAACCCGGTCGGCCAGCCAGCCGCTCGCTGGCAGCATCACCGCTACCGTCAGCACATAGGAAACCACCACCATATGCATATGCAGCGGGTTTTCCCCAAGGCTTTTCGCCATCGAGGGCAGCGCGGTATTCACGATAGTGGTATCCAGCGATTGCATAAAAAAGCCAAACGCCACTATCCATAATTGCCAGCGTATGTTTCTTGGCAGTTCATTCATTCGAGAGCCTGTTCTCGCGGTTTACGGCTAAAACGCATACGCAGACGGTCAAAGAACAGATAGACCACCGGCGTGGTATACAGGGTTAATAGCTGGCTCATCACCAGGCCGCCGACAATAGTGATGCCCAGCGGCTGGCGTAGCTCGGAGCCGTCGCCGCCGGAGAGAACCAGCGGCAGCGCGCCAAACAGCGCCGCCAGCGTGGTCATCATAATCGGGCGAAAACGCAGCAGGCAGGCCTGGAAAATAGCCTCTTCTGCATTCAGATTACCCTGGCGCTGCGCTTCGAGCGCAAAGTCCACCATCATGATCGCATTTTTCTTCACAATACCAATCAGCAGCATGATGCCGATAAGCGCTATCAGGCTAAAGGGCGCGCCGAACAACTCCAGCGCCAGCAGCGCACCGACGCCCGCAGACGGCAGCGTCGACAGGATGGTGAGCGGGTGCACATAGCTTTCGTATAACATGCCCAGCACGATATACACCGTCGCGATGGCCGCCAGAATCAGGACAATCTGTGAATTCATCGTCTCCTGGAATACCTGGGCGGTACCGGCAAAGCTACCGCGCACCGACGACGGTACGCCAAGCTGCGTCATCGCACGGTTGATAGCATCGCTCGCTTCGGAGAGTGAGGTGCCGGTGGCGAGGTTAAAGGCGATGGTGGACGCCGCAGATAACCCTTGATGGTTGACCGACAGCGGCGCATTCGCGGGCTGCCAGCGGGCAAACCACGAGAGCGGAATCGCTTTGCCTTCGCTGTTAATCACGTACATTTTTTCCAGCGCGCTGACATCCTGGGTGTAACGCGGGTCAACCTGCATCACCACCTTGTACTGGTTTAGCGGCTGATAAATGGTGGAGATTTGCCGCTGACCAAAAGCGTTATTGAGCAAGTTGTTGGCGGCCTGCACGCTGATCCCCAGCCGCGACATGGTTTCCCTGTCGTAGATAAGGTTCATCTCCGCGCCGTTATCCTGCTGGTCAGAGTTCACGTCCGCAAGCTGTGGCAGGGCTGCCAGGGCTTTACGAATCTTCGGCTCCCACTCGCGCAGCGCGCTCAAATCATCGGAGAGCAGCGCAAACTGGTAGCTGGCGTTGGCCTGGCGACCGCCGACGCGGATGTCCTGCACCGCCATCAAAAAGAGGCTCGCGCCCGGCTCTTTCGCCAGCTTGCCACGCAGCCTGTCGATAACTTGCTGGGCGGTGGCCTGGCGCTCATCGCGCGGCTTCAGGGTGATAAACATCATGCCGCTGTTGACGCGTGAGCCGCCGGTAAAGCCGGTCACGTTATCGACCGCCGGATCGTCGCGGATTATCTGCATAAAGTTCTGCAATTTCCCGCGCATCGCCTGAAACGAGATGCTTTGATCCGCCTGAATCCCGCCCATCAGTACCCCGGTATCCTGCTCAGGAAAAAAGGTTTTCGGGATAGCAATATAGAGCCAGATATTGAGCGCGATAGTGCCGAGCAGCACCAGCCCGACAAGCCGGGTGTGCTTAAGCACCCATTTCAGCGAGCGGGCGTACTGCTGTTGCAGGGCAACCAGCAAGCGCCCGACACCGCGCGAACGGGTTGGCGTGTTGGGCTTCTGGCGCTTTAACAGCCAGCCGCACATCATCGGCGTCAGGGTTAAGGAAATCACCAGCGAAATACCAATCGCCACCGACAGAGTAACCGCGAACTCACGCAGCAAGCGCCCCGGCAAACCGTCCATCAGCAGCAGCGGCAGGAACACCGCCACCAGCGACAGGCTCATCGACAGAACGGTAAAACCCACTTCGCGCGTACCCTGTAACGCCGCCTGCAACGGCTTCATCCCGGCCTCCAGATGGCGGGAGATATTCTCCAGCACCACGATGGCGTCATCGACGACAAAACCGGTGGCGATGGTCAGCGCCATCAGCGACAGGTTATTCAGGCTGAAGCCGCACAGGTACATGGCGGCGAAAGTACCAATCAGCGAGACCGGTACCGCCACCGCCGGGATAAACGTTGCCCGGCCCGAGCGCAGGAACAAAAAAACCACGAGGACCACCAGCGCCACCGAAATCACCAGCGTCTGCTCGACCTCTGCAAGCGAGGCGCGAATAGTGGGCGAGCGATCCTGGGCGATTTGTAGATCGATTGCCGCCGGGATGGTTTTCTGCAATTCCGGCAGGCGGGCGCGAATGCTATCCACCGTCTGAATAATGTTGGCTTCCGGCAGCTTGCGGATCATCAGCAAAATCGCCGGTTTGGCGTTGGTCATCCCGGCGTTACGCACGTTCTGCACCGAGTCAGTCACGGTGGCGACATCGCTTAAGCGCACGGCTGCGCCATTATTGTAATGAATAATGAGCGGGCGATATTCGGCCGCGGTTTTCAGCTCGTCATTGGTTTGCACCTGCCAGCGGTGCGCGCCATCCTCAACCGCGCCCTGCGGTTTACGCACGTTAGACTCGCTAATGGCGCTGCGTACGGCATCCAGCGAGACGCCCTGGTTAAACAGCGCCTGCGGGTTGAGATCCACGCGCACGGCGGGCAGGGAGCTACCGCCGACATCCACGTCACCCACGCCGTCAATCTGGGCGATGGTTTGCGCCAGCTGGGTCGAGGCAAAATCATACAGCTCGCCCTGGGAGTAGGTATCCGAGGTGAGCGTCAGGATCATGATTGGCGCATCGGACGGGTTCGCTTTGCGGTAGGTCGGGCGGCTCGGCATACCGGTCGGCAGCAGGCTTTGCGCGGCGTTAATCGCGGCCTGCACATCGCGCGCCGCACCGTTGATATCCCGGTCGAAATTAAACTCAAGGATAATGCGCGTACTGCCCAGCGAGCTGGATGAGGTCATCTCATTGACCCCGGCAATACGACCCAGCGAGCGCTCCAGCGGCGTCGCCACGGAAGAAGCCATGGTTTCCGGCGAGGCGCCAGGCAACGAGGCGCTGACCATAATCACCGGGAAATCCACCTGCGGCAGCGGTGCGACGGGCAGTAAGCGAAAGCCGAGTATCCCACAGAGCGTAATGGCAAGCGAAATCAAAATCGTCGCCACCGGGCGGTAAATGAAGAGCGCGAAAAACTTCACTTACACCTCCTCTTCACGCTGCGGGAAACGTTTCTTCGCCCACAGCGCCAGGCGGTCAAACAGCAGGTAAATAACCGGCGTGGTAAACAGCGTCAGGACCTGGCTGACCAGCAAACCGCCCACCATGCCAATCCCCAGCGGGCGGCGCAGCTCTGCGCCGACGCCGGTGCTGAGCATCAGCGGCAGCGCGCCAAGCAGGGCGGCGAGGGTGGTCATCAAAATGGGGCGAAAACGCAGCAAACAGGCCTGGAAAATCGCATCGCGCGGCGACATGCCCTCTTCACGCTCGGCGGCAAGGGCGAAGTCAATCATCATGATGGCGTTTTTCTTGACGATACCGATAAGCAAAATGATGCCGATGATAGCAATCACATCCAGCTCGCTGCCGGAGACCATCAGCGCCAGCAGCGCGCCGACCCCGGCTGTCGGCAGGGTAGAGAGGATGGTTATCGGGTGGATAAAGCTCTCATACAGTACGCCAAGCACGATATACATCGCGGCGACTGCCGCCACAATCAGCCAGATGGTGCTGCTCAGCGCGGCCTGGAAAGCAAGCGTGCTGCCCTGGAACTGCGTGGTGATGGAGCTGGGGAAGTTCAGGCTCTTCTCGCTATCGAGCACCGCCTGCACCGCATCGCCCAGTGAATAGCCGTCTGCCACGTTAAAAGAGATGGTGGTGGAGGGGAACTGATCGAGGTGATTAATACTCAGCGGCGCGTAGCGTTGCTCCACTTTAGCAACGGCCGCGAGCGGCACCACGCCGCCATCTGAACTGGTCAGGCGCACGTTATCCAGCGCGGCCAGCCCCGGCGTTTGCGCCGTGTCATGCTCCAGCACCACGCGATACTGGTTTGACTGGGTGTAAATGGTGGAGATCAGACGCTGACCGAACGCGTTATACAACGCGTTGTCCACATCCGACATACTAATGCCTAAGCGGCTGGCGCTGTCGCGATCGACGTTAACATACGCCACCAGACCTTTGTCCTGCCAGTCACTGCTGACATCAGCCAGTTGCGGCGCGGCCTGCAATTTATCCACCAGCTGCGGCACCCAGGTGCTCAGCGCGTCCAGCGAATTGGCCTGCAACGTGAACTGATACTGCGTGCGGCTGACGGTGGTATCGATGGTTAAATCCTGCGTCGGTTGCAGATAGAGCGCCACGCCGGGCACGTTTGCGGCCGCCTGCTGCAAACGCTCAATCACCGGCTGCACCCGGTCATCGCGCGCATCGAGCGGTTTGAGGTTGATTTGCAGCCGCGCGCTGTTCAGCGACGGGTTTGTGCCGTCCACGCCGACAAACGAGGTGAGGCTCTCCACCGCCGGGTCCTGCATAATAATATTCGCCACCTGCTGCTGGCGCTCGGCCATGCTGACAAACGAAGCAGACTGCGGTGCCTGCAAGGTGCCCTGAATGATGCCGTTATCCTGCACCGGGAAAAACCCTTTCGGGATAACAACCCACAGCATGACCGAGAGCAGCAGAGTGCCAACCGCGACGCTGAGCGTCAGCCACGGGTGATTGAGCACTTTCGCCAGCAGGTGACCGTAACCGGCGATGATGCGCTCAAAAAAGCGCTCCGACGCGCGGGAAAAACGGTTCTGCTTGCGCAAGGATTCCGCGCTTAACATGCGCGCGCACATCATCGGTGTGAGGGTGAGCGACACCACCGCAGAAATCAAAATCGCCACCGCAAGCGTAACGGCGAACTCGCGAAACAGCCTGCCGACGATATCGCCCATAAACAACAGCGGGATCAGCACCGCAATCAGTGAAAAGGTCAGCGAGATAATGGTAAACCCGATTTCGCCCGCGCCTTTCAGTGCGGCGGCCAGCGGTTTTTCCCCTTTTTCGATATAGCGCGAGATGTTCTCGATAACCACAATCGCGTCATCAACAACGAAACCGGTGGCGATAGTCAGCGCCATCAGCGTCAGGTTATTGATGGAAAAATCAAGAAACACCATCACCGCAAAGGTGCCAATCAGCGACAGCGGTACCGCAACGCCCGGAATAATGGTTGCCGGGATATTGCGTAAAAACAGATAGATAATCATCACCACCAGCGCAATCGCCAGCATCAGCTCAAACTGCGTATCGGTGACGGACGCGCGGATATTGGTGGTGCGGTCTGACAGCACTTTTACCGTGACCGATTTGGGCAGGCTTTCGGTGAGCTGCGGTAACAGCGCGCGGATACTGTCAGCGGTATCGATAATATTCGCGCCAGGCTGGCGCTGAACATTCATCACAATCGCTTGCTGTTTATTCGCCCACGCACCCAGCCAGCTATTTTCCGCGCCCTGTTCCACGGTCGCGACATCACCAAGACTAATGGCCGCACCGTTCTGATACGCCACAATCAGCCGACGATACTCGTCCACGGACTGCATCTGATCGTTTGCCGAGAGTGTCACCGCGCGGGTCGGGCCATCAAGGCTGCCCTTCGCCGAGTTCACGTTGGCATTGCTGATAGCGGTACGCACGGTTTCACTGGTTAAGCCCAGCGCGGCAATCGCCTGCGCGTTGAGCTTCACCCGCACCGCCGGGCGCTGGCCGCCGGAGAGCGTCACCAGCCCGACACCGGAAACCTGCGAGATTTTTTGCGCCACCCGGGTTTCCACCATATCTTCCACCTGGGTCATCGGCATGGCTGTTGAGGTGACGGCAAGCGTCATGATTGGCGGGTCGGCCGGGTTAACTTTACTGTACACCGGCGGATTGGGCAGGTCAGAAGGCAGCAGGCTGTTGGCAGCGTTAATCGCCGCCTGCACTTCCTGCTCGGCAACATCCAGCGGCAGCGTGAGCTGGAACTGCAGCGTCACCACCGATGCGCCGCCGGAGCTTTGCGATGACATCTGTTTGAGGCCGGACATCTGGCCGAACTGGCGCTCCAGCGGGGCGGTGATAGCCGATGTCACCACATCCGGGCTGGCGCCAGGGTAGAGCGTCACTACCTGAATGGTGGGGTAATCCACTTCCGGCAGTGCCGACACGGGCAGGAAGCGGTAGCCAATAATACCGGCGAGCAAAATTGCCACCATCAGAAGCGTGGTGGCGACCGGGCGCAAAATAAACAGACGGGAAGGGCCACCCGTCCTGCCTGGCGGAAGCAACTGCATCAGGATTGCGCTCCTTTAGCCGGGCGTTCACGTTTGGCTGGCATCTCCTGCGCGTTTTGCGCATCCACCACTTCAACTTTCGCCCCTTCGGTGAGGCGGTCGATACCGTCGGTCACTACGCGATCGCCTGCCGACAGTCCGGCGGTGATCACCACTTTCTGGCTGTCCTGAATGCCCGGCGTGACGGTATGCTTGCTGACCTGGTTTTTATCATTAAGCACCCAGACGAAGTTCCCTTCGTTGCCCATTTGCAGCGCTGCCGCCGGAATAACTACCGCATCTTGTTGGGTGGAGACCAGCATGCGCGCGTTCACGAACTGGTTCGGGAAGAGGGCGTCGTCCTGGTTATCAAAGCGCGCCTTCAGCTTGATGGTGCCGGTGGTGGTGTCTATCTGATTATCGAGGCTGAGCAGCGTGCCGGTGCTGAGTTTCTGTTTATTGGTGCGGTCCCAGGCTTCCACCGCCAGCGCCTGGCCTGCTTTCTGCGCCTTCACGACGGTGGCGATATCGCTTTCCGGCAGCGTGAAAACAAGATCAATCGGGTGCGTTTGCGTCAGCACCACGATGCCCGCCGTGTCGCTGCTGCTTATCTGGTTGCCAATATCCACCTGTTTAAGGCCGACGCGGCCAGAGATGGGGGCGGTGATGCGGCTCCAGTCAAGCTGCAACTGCGCGCTGGCAACCGCTGCTTCGTCGGCTTTCACCGTGCCTTGCGATTCGCTGACCAGCGCCTGCTGCGCATCCAGCTCCTGGCGGGAGACGAGGTTGGTTTTAACCAGCTGTTGATAGCGCGCAAGATCGCGCCGGGCGTTGGCAAGCGTGGCTTTATCGCGCGCCAGCTGGCCTTCGGCTTGCGCCAGCGCCACCTTAAATTCGCTGGGGTCGATTTCCGCCAGCAAATCGCCAGCTTTGACTTGCTGACCTTCCTGGAAATGGATGGCCTGTAGCTGACCGGAAACGCGGCTGCGTACGGTGACGGTATTGGCTGCCGTGATGGTGCCAAGACCGGAGAGATAACGCGGTACGGATTCACGTGTGGCGGTGGCGGCCTGCACCGGCGGCAGCGCACCGCCGCGCATACCGTGGCGGCCAGCGCCTGCAGGCCGCTGCGTTTGCCCGGTAGCCGCCGGGGCGCTCTCTTTATGAGCGAAGAAGTACCATGCGCTACCAGCCAGCGCGGCGATAATGACTGCAATCGCCGCACGGCGGAATAATTTTTTGCCTTTCATCGTATTGCGTTTCTCACCCAGAAAACTATGCCGGAATAATACTAGTTTAGTAAGCTCACCACGCAGAAAAATGGAGGAAATATGAAACACTGTCTGGAAACGTCTGGCGAGGATAATGATTTGCGTTATGGCGCTATTTTAGCGTAATCATTGCCGGGCGACGCGCACCCGGCAGAAAATCAACGGAACAAGACCTGCGCCCAGCGCGCCAGACCGGCGGTAACGGAGCCAAAATCGTCGCCGCCTGCAATCGGGATACCAGGCAGCGCCTGTGCCAGCGCTTTTTTGATAATCGGTGAACGCGCGCTGCCGCCGGTGAGGTAGATAACCTCCGGTGTCTCGTGACTGTTCTCCAGCGCCAGCTGAACCTGCTCAAGAATACGCACAAGCGGCTGATTGAGGGCGGCTTCCAGCCCTTGCTGGTCGATAGCTGTGGCAAGTTCGTCGCTGATAAAGGGCAGTTGCGCCGTCACGCTTGGGTGCTGCGAGAGCGCAATTTTGCACTCTTCGGCGCTGCGCACCAGCCGGTAGCTCAGCCGTTGCTGCCACACTTTTAACAATAGCGCGACTTTGTCTGCCTCGCGCGCATCGCGCAGCAAATCGTTGAGCAAACGGCCATTGGCCGCGCTGTAAAAATCTGCCTGCGCCGGAACATCGTTGATGGCGACCGCGTTCCACCAGGGCAAAATCGGCAGCGCGATCCCTTTTTCCGTCTGTCCGCCCATGCCGAGCAGCGGCATCAGGTTTTTAAACGCCAGCGCGATGTCCAGATCGTTTCCGCCCACGCGACACCCGCTGTGACCGAGCAGGCTGGCGGCGCGATCCTGCCTGGCGTGCCACTGCGGGCCCATCAGCAACAGCGAGCAGTCGGTGGTACCGCCGCCGATATCCACCACCAGTACCCGCTTCTCTTCGCGCAGGGTGGCTTCAAAATCCAGCCCGGCCGCAACCGGTTCAAACTGAAACACCACGTCGCGAAAACCGGCGCGGTGAGCGGCCCGCTCAAGGATACCTTGTGCCTGGGCATTGGCCTCATCACCGCCCAGCCCCTGGAAGTTAATGGGTCGGCCAATCACCGCCTGGTCGATGCTTTCCGGCAGCTGGGATTCGGCCTGCTGGCGAATGTGCAGCATCATCGCGCACACCAGGTCTTCAAACAGCGCAATCTGCTGCGGTTTCAGCCCGCTGGCACCGAGAAAAGATTTGGGCGATTTTACAAAGTACACTTCCTGCGGGTCGATAACGTACTGGCGCAGTGACGCGAGGCCGAACTGCACGCTGGTGGCATGAACATCGATATCTTCCTCGCGGTTATAGCTTATCGCCCGGCGTAACAGCGCCTGGGTTTCGTTGCCAGTGGCCGGAACCTGATGATGGCGGTAGAGCCACTCGCTGACCGCTTCGCGCGTGGGCGCGCATAACATAGATGGCAGCAGGGTGCTGTCGTTTTCCATCATCAGAAGCTGCGGCATGCCATCGCGCATTACCGCGACCGAGCAGTTCGCCGTACCGTAGTCAAAACCTGCAAACACGTTATTATCCCCTGGCCGTGAAGAAGGGGGGCGACTTTAGCCGAATGCGCGCAACCCGACAACCGGAATATGTTAGCAAGGCAGAAAATGGCTAAGCCGTTTATGCTATTAGCTTAGCAATCAAGGAGTCACTATGTTCAAACTGCACTGGCAGCCGCCTTATGACTGGGAGTGGATGTTGGGTTTTCTGGCGGCGCGTGCCGTGGCAGGTATCGAAGAGGTCAGCGCCTCGCGCTATGTGCGCTCGTATGCGTTCAATGGCTATCAGGGGCTGATAACCGCCGAGCCTGATGAGGCGTGCGCGACGCTTAACGTCACGCTCAGCGACGGGCTGCTACCGGTAGCCGATCACTGCCTGGCGCGCATCCGCGCGCTGTTTGATTTGGACTGCTCCCCGCAGCTGGTGAACGAGGCGCTCGGTTCGCTGGGCGCAATGCGCCCGGGCATTCGCCTGCCAGGTTGTGTCGATCCCTTTGAGCAGGGCGTGCGCGCGATTCTGGGGCAACTGGTGAGCGTGGCGATGGCGGCGAAGCTGACGGCAAAAGTCGCCAGCCGCTATGGCAGCCCGCTTAACGCAGCACCGGGTTTTGTCTGTTTTCCCCGAGCGGATCAGCTGGCGCAGGCTAACCCGGACGACCTGAAAGCCCTCGGGATGCCGCTTAAACGCGCGCAGGCGCTGGTTTTTCTTGCCAAAAGCACCTGCGAGGGCGTGTTTCCGCTGACGTTGCCAGAAGATGTGGAGCAGGGCATAAAAATGCTGCAAACCTGGCCGGGTATCGGGCGCTGGACCGCCAGTTATTTCGCCATGCGCGGCTGGCAGGCAAAAGATATTTTTCTGCCGGATGATTATGCTATCAAGCAGCGCTTTGCTGGAATGACGCCCGCCGAGACGCGGCGCTATGCCGAGCGCTGGCAGCCGTGGCGGTCGTATGCGTTGTTGCATATATGGTATTGCGCGGACTGGGCGCCCGTTAATAAATAAGGCTATTTTACTCGCCATTTTGTCCCCGGGCAGTGCTCAAAATCCTCACGTACTACGTGTACGCTCCGGTTTTTCCGCGCTGGGCGGGGGCAAACTGCCTTCGCCAATAACGCCTTATTTATCAACTTTGCAGCGAAGTCATGAGCAAAGGCTAATTAATCTCGCCATTTCCCCCGGGCAGTGCTCAACCGGTCGGGCAACGTTAATTAATCGCGAAATAACTACTGCTGAGCATTAAATCCAGCGGCTGCGGCTGGGAAATTATATCCCCGTAGATCAAATCAATACCGATGCCGGAAAGAGTATCCATCATCACCGGCTGATGGGTTGGCCCGGCAATGCTTTTCATGCCGAGGCGCTGGGCGTGCCCCTGAATAATCGTTACCATCATCTCATCGAGCAGGTTGCCGTGCATATTTGCCACCAGCGCCGCGTCCAGCAACAGATAATCCGCCATCTGCGCGCTGAGATGGTTAAAGACTTCGAGATCGTGACCAATATGGCTAAGGATTATGCGACAGCCCGCGTGGCGCAGCCGCTTCAGGTTATCGCTGATAATTTTCTCTTCGCGCAAAATAGCATCGGCATGGATAACCAGATGCAGCAAGCGCCCCGGCATCGGGCCTTGCTCCAGCAGGCCAAGCAGCTCATCGACCAGCGCCTGACTCGCCAGACCCGCAATGGAGAGCGGCAGCGCCACGCCAAGCCCTTTACCGGCAACCTGAGCTGCATGGTTACGGAAAAACGTATCAAACACACGTCTATCAAGTGCGCGGAACAGCTCCGGATCGCTTAACCCTTTACGGAAAGCATGCTCCTCTATTGCCTCGCCTTCGCTGGTCCACAACCGCAAAGAGAGCAGCCAGAAATTACACGCTTCCGGCACGCGCGGAGACGCCACGCCGCAGGCAATCAGCATCAGATGATTATCTTTGATGACATGCCACTGCTCTTCCAGCGACATCGTTTTTCGCTCATGCTGCACCTCTGCCTGCTGCGATTCATAAACAGTGACAATGCCTCGCCCGCTATTTTTCGAGGCATAACAGGCGATATCAGCCTGCGACATCACTTCTGACGCCAGCGCATTGTTTTCATCAATAACCGTGATCCCGGCGCTGGCACCAATACGGTGCAAACGGCCTTCCCACATAAAGTGATAACCATTGATGGCTTCGATAATTCGCCCGGCAAGATAGCGTGCGCTCTCGACATTACAGTCAGGCAGAAGCAGACCAAACTCATCACCGCCGAGACGGGCCAGGATATCCGTTGAGCGCAACATACTGAGCATCAGGGAGGCGATTTCACGCAGCAGCGCATCGCCAGCCGCGTGCCCGGCGGTATCATTCACCGCTTTAAAACGATCAAGATCGATAAACACCAAAGCGTGTTGCTGGTGGTACTCCTGCACGGTTTGCAGTAACCGTTTGAGATGGTTTTCAAAACTTACGCGATTGGCCAGATGGGTGAGGGCATCGTGCGATGCGCTATAACTGAGTTGGCGCAGCATTTTACGTGACTCGGTAACATCCTGAATGACCAGCACCGAGCCGATAGTTTGCCCATCCAGCGTACTGAGCGGTGTCACCGTGTAATGGATATCGAAACTGCCGCCGGTACGGCAATGCAACACCACATCCTGCTCAATGGCGGTGCGGGACATATCTCCGCTATGAATGTTTTCCATCGTCGGGCCATTATCACCAAAGGTGATGCGCAGCACCGCCAGCAACGGCTGGCCCATTGCCTGCTCCTGCGTCCAGCCGCTCATTTTTTCAGCCACCGGGTTCATAAAGGTGACATTCATTTCTACGTCGGTGCACAGTACCGCTTCACCGATGGAGTCGAGCGTAATATGTAGCCGCTCTTTTTCCTGAAATAACGCGTCATTCAGCAGCTTCACCTCGGTCATATCCATGTTGATACCGAGCAGCCGTTCCACCTCGCCGTTTTTATTGAGAACCCGGTTAGCAAGGGCGCGGATGTGGCGTATGCCCTCTTTTACGGTGATGCGAAACTCAAGCTTAAAGGCCCGGCGCGCGGCCAGCGAGTCGCGAATGATGCGCTCTGTTTCCTCCCGGTCTTCCGGCACAATGCGCTCAAACCATAAATGCCAGGTCGGTTTCATCTGCGCCGGGACTTCGTACATCTCAAACATGCGCTTATCCCAGCTGATGATATCCGGCTCCAGTTCCCACTCCCAGATGCCTATTCCGCCCGCTTCGTTGGCAAGCGTAATACGTTCCATCAGCCGTTTATTTACTCTTTCGCTCTGCTTCAGATCGTTAATATCTTCTATCTGCGCAATAAAGTAGAGCGGCGTCCCGTCGGTATGACGCACCACCGAGACCGCCAGCAATGCCCAGACTAAATCCCCGTCGCGGGTGTAGTAACGCTTTTCGAGCGAATAGCTGGGAATGTCGCCGCGCTCCAGCTGCTTAAGCTGCTCTAAATCCGTATTAAGATCTTCCGGCCAGGTCAACTGCTGGAAGGTCATTAAGCGCAGCTCCTCCTGGCTGTAACCGAGGAATTTACACAGCGCTTTGTTGGCCTGTAGCCACTCGCCCTGGGTGCCAACCAGCGCCATACCAATGGCCGAATACTCCATGGCGTTACGAAAGCGCTCCTCGCTCTCGGCAATATGCTTACGCTCGGCGCGAAAAGCGTACATCACCATCGTCATGATGTTGGCGGGAAGCAGCATCATCAAAAACGGCAGCCAGGGCGCATTCAGCATCGCACCGGCTTTCTGCGCTGAGACCAGCCCCGGTTCTTCAGCAATGATTAATGACACCATCATGACCGTGGCCAGAAAGATTAAAAATGCTTCCATGCGCGGCAGGCGCACTGCGCTCCACATCAAAAGGACGATCACTGCGGTAAAGGGCCAGGGCAGGTAGTGCAGGGCTATCCAGCTAAACGCCAGGGTCACGGCCAGGGTGGCCAGCGTTTCGAACAGCAGCCCGGGTTTGCGATGGCGCAACAGATAGCGTGTTTTAAATAACAGCCCGATCGGTACCAGCGCCATCGCGCCGACGGCTTCTGATAAAACCCAGGTCAGGAAGGTTCGCAATGGCGCATCTGAAGGCACCAGCAGGACGGTTAACAGACCGCCAATGAGCGGCGGGATCACGGCGCTGCCCATCGCCAGACGCACCCAGTCGGTAAGATTCTGTAACGGGTTATACCAGGGCAACAGTTTACGCAGCAGCAACGCGCCGACGGCCGCTTCTACGATATTAATAAAGGTATACCGCAGGTTTACATACTCAGGCGAAAAGATCAGTACCGTTGCGGCGACGTTGCCCAGCGCGCAGGCGAGCGCGATGCCTGGCCACATCTTTCCGGCGTGCCGGTAAAACGCCACCATCATGATGGCGGTGGGGAACCACAGCGGCGCGATAATGGTGCCAAATCGAATCAGCTGCAGCGAAAACAGGGTAAATATAAAAGAAAGCAACCCTAAACTGATGAGCCGCAGTCCTGGATGTGATGTCGTCACCAAAACGCGTTGGTATTGTTCTTTCATTGCCACCGATCCGCGAAGCCCGTGGCGTCCGGATTCGGGTCCGAACGAATGTTTTGAATTTTGGATCATGCTAGTACAAACATTTTACAATTCCTATGCCGGGCGCGCATAATTTGACACGATAGTGTTATTAATTACTTAAGCCTGCTGCATCCGCTGCGTTAATCATCTGCTTCTCGTATGTATTCGACTGGTATCGGGACGGTGAAATCCCTATAATTGCCGCGTTTGACGCCAGGGCGTCTTCCTTCCTTTACATCCAGGTTAATCAGGTCGCTAAATTTATGACTGATAAGTCCCATCAATGCGTCATTATCGGCATCGCCGGCGCATCGGCTTCAGGTAAAAGTCTTATCGCCAGTACGCTCTATCGCGAGCTACGCGAGCAGGTTGGTGATGAACACATCGGTGTTATTCCAGAAGACAGCTACTATAAAGATCAAACCCATCTGTCGATGGAAGAACGTGTGAAAACCAACTATGACCATCCAAGCGCGATGGATCACAGTCTGTTATTTCAGCATTTACAGTCGCTTAAGCGCGGCGAAGCCATTGAACTGCCGGTGTACAGCTACGTTGAGCATACCCGTACGCAGGAAACCATTCATATCGAACCAAAAAAAGTCATCATTCTGGAAGGGATCCTGCTGCTGACCGATTCTCGCCTGCGCGGAGAGATGAACTTTTCGATTTTCGTTGATACACCGCTGGATATTTGCCTGATGCGCCGCATCAAGCGCGACGTGAATGAGCGTGGTCGTTCTATGGACTCCGTGATGGCCCAGTATCAGAAAACCGTGCGTCCGATGTTCCTGCAATTTATTGAGCCTTCCAAGCAGTATGCAGACATCATTGTTCCCCGCGGCGGCAAAAACCGTATTGCTATTGATATTCTGAAAGCCAAAATCAGCCAATTTTTTGAATAATAATGATAGGCTGTAGTTTTCGCCCCTGATGAGACGTCAGGGGCGCGTCGCACTAAAAGGAGAATGTGCCATGCGTCTTTGTGACCGTGATATCGAAGCCTGGCTTAACGATGGCCGACTTGCTATAACCCCGCGCCCCCCGGTTGAACGTATCAATGGCGCGACAGTGGATGTTCGTCTGGGTAACAAATTCCGCACATTCAGTGGGCATACGGCTGCCTTTATCGATTTAAGCGGGCCAAAACATGAAGTCAGCGCCGCGCTCGATCGCGTGATGAGCGATGAGATAGTGCTGGCCGATGGCGAAGCGTTTTACCTGCATCCCGGCGAACTCGCGCTGGCGGTCACCTATGAGTCCGTTACCCTGCCTGCCGATCTGGTGGGCTGGCTGGATGGCCGCTCTTCGCTGGCACGTCTTGGGTTGATGGTGCACGTTACCGCGCACCGTATCGATCCGGGCTGGTCAGGCTGTATCGTGCTGGAGTTTTACAACTCAGGAAAACTGCCGCTGGCGCTGCGCCCAGGCATGCTGATTGGCGCGTTGAGCTTTGAGCCGCTCTCCGGCCCGGCAGAACGCCCCTATAATCGCCGCGAAGATGCCAAGTACCGCGATCAGCAAGGTGCGGTAGCGAGCCGTATTGATAAAGACTGAGTTGACCGACGCCCACTGAGGATGCCATGAGAAGAGTGTTAACCACGCTGATGATACTATTGGTCGTGCTGGTTGCCGGCCTTTCGGCGTTGGTACTGCTGGTAAATCCCAACGATTTTCGTGCTTATATGGTGCGCCAGGTCGAGGCGCGTAGCGGCTATCAGCTCCAGCTTGACGGCCCGCTGCGCTGGCACGTCTGGCCGCAGCTGAGCATTCTCACCGGGCGCATGACGCTCATAGCGCCAGGGGCGCAAACCCCGGTGGTGCAAGCCGACAATATGCGTCTGGATGTCAACCTGTGGCCGCTGCTCTCGCATCAGCTACGGGTAAAACAGGTGATGCTCAAAGGCGCGGTTATTCAGCTGACGCCGCAAAGCGCGCCGGTCGCGCAAAAAGATGCGCCGGTAGGCCCCGGTCAGAATTCGCTGCCGCAGGAAGAGGAAGATCGCGGCTGGTCGTGGGATATTCACAGCCTGCGGGTGGCAGACAGCGTGCTGGTGATACAGCATGAAAACGACGACCAGGTGACGGTGCGCGATATCCGTCTGAAAATGGAACAGGATGAGCACCATCAGGCGTCGCTTGATTTTTCCGGGCGCGTCACCCGCAACCAGCGCGCGCTGGCGCTTTCACTGAGCGCTCAGGTCGATGCCCGCGACTACCCGCACAATCTCAGCGCCATCATTGACTCTTTGCAGTGGCAATTGCAGGGCGGTGACATCACCGCGCAGGGTATCAGCGGGGAAGGGCGCCTGCAGGCGCAGTGGCAAAGCTCCGGGCAGCGTCTGACGCTCAACGCGCTTCACCTGACGGCAAACGACAGCGTGCTGGACGGTAAAGGCAGCGTGACGTTCGGCCAGCAGCCGGTGTGGGCGCTCGATCTGCAGTCCGATAATCTCAACCTTGATAATCTGTTGCCCGCGCAGCAAACCGCCGCGACGAGCACGGAAGCAGGCCAGCAGGGGCAGGCCGTCAACCGCTTGCCGCCGCCGGTGATTGCTAACGGTGAGCCGGTGACACAGTTCAACGGGCTGCGCGACTTTACCGCACAGATTGGCATAACGGCAAAAAACGTGCGCTGGCGCGGTATGCAGTTTATGGATGTGACCGGTCAGCTTAATAACACCGCCGGTATGCTGGTTATCCCTCAGCTTGAGGGCAAACTGGGCGGCGGGCTGGTTTCACTGCCCGGCAGCCTGGATGTCCGCACTGACGCATCCAGCGCCCGCTTTCAGCCGCGGCTGGATAACGTTGAAATCGGCGATATTCTTAACGCTTTCAACTACCCGATTGCCCTGACGGGTAATCTGACAATGGCGGGGGATTTCTCCGGGCCGCGCATTGATGCCAACAACTTCCGCCACCAATGGCAGGGCGAAGCGCATGTCGAGCTGAAAAATAGCCGTATGGAAGGGCTGAACTTCCAGCAGCTTATTCAGCAGGCGGTGGCGCGCAACAGTGATGTTGAGATCCAGCAGAATTACGACAACGCGACGCGTCTGGAAAGCTTCTCTGCGAACCTGGCGCTGGATCACGGTCTGATGACCTTCAGCGATATGCAAGGCGCATCGCCTCTGCTGGCGCTGACCGGCGACGGGAAGATGGACCTGGTGGAAGAGACGGCGGATACGCGCTTTAACGTTCGTGTGCTGGAGGGCTGGAAAGGGGATGGCCCGATAATCGATTTCCTGAAAAAGACGCCGATCCCTCTGCGCGTTTACGGCAACTGGCAATCACTGAAATACAATTTGCAGGTTGATCAGCTACTGCGTAAGCAGCTTCAGGATGAAGCCAAACGTCGGCTGAAAGAGTGGGCGGATCGTAATCAGGATAGCCAGAGCGGCAACGAACTGAAAAAGCAGCTGGAGAACAGGTAATACTAAGCCGGATGGGATGCGCCATCCGGCTTTTTTTACACTTCGTAGTTGAGCTCTTCTTTATGTAGCGGGATGACCTGCACTTTTTGCACGCGGTGGCTCTCAACTTCCAGCGTTTTTAGCAGAAAATCACCCACCTGAACCACTTCGCCCGGCTTCGGCACCCGCTGCAGATACTCCATCAGCAGCCCGGCAATGGTGTGATACTCGCGCTTCTCATCAAGCGGCAGCGGCACATACTGCACCAGATCTTCCAGCGGCATATGGCCGTTGGCTGTCCAGCTACCGTCGCTGTTTTTCTGAATGTCGTGGCGGGCGTCTATCTCTTCCACTTCATTGGGCAGATTACCGGCGATGGTTTCCATCACGTCGCTCAGGGTGACCACCCCTTCGACCGAACCGAACTCATCCACCACGAAGGCAAAGTGGGTGCGCGCGTTACGAAACTGCTCCAGCGCCTGCAACAGCGGCAGCGTTTCCGGGAACACCAGCGGCTGGCGTACCAGCACTTTCAGATCCAAAGGTTCACCGTGCAGCGACTGCTGTAGCAGGTCGATAACATGCACCACGCCGAGCATATCTTCTTCATCCTCTCCCCCGGTAACGACCAGGCGAGTGTGTTGATTTCTATCCAGCAAGGCACGGATCTCGCTTTCCGGCGCGCTCAAATCGATATGCTCAATATCATGGCGTGAGGTCATAATACTGCTGACCGTGCGCTGGTTAAGATTCAGCACGCGTTCAATCATGCGCCGCTCCTGCGGGTTGAAAATCTCCGCTTCGTCATTGCGCATCATCGACGCCGTATCGGTATCCATATCCGCGTCCTCTTTACGCCCGCTAAGCAGGCGCATCACCGCTTCGGTGGTGCTCTGGCGCAGGGTACGGTTAGCGAACAGGAAGCGGCGGCGGTTAAAGATAGCCAGCTGGTTCAGCGCTTCAATCATCACCGAGAAGCCAATCGCGGCATACAGATAGCCTTTCGGGATATGGAACCCGAAGCCTTCGGCCACCAGGCTAAAACCGATCATCAGCAGGAAGCTTAAGCACAGGATTACGATGGTCGGGTGGCTGTTGACGAAACGCGTCAGGGATTTGCTTGCCAGAAGCATCAGCGAAATAGCAATAATCACCGCGGCCATCATTACCGCCAGGTGATCAACCATGCCGACGGCGGTTATCACCGAGTCGAGAGAGAAGACGGCATCCAGCACCACAATCTGGGTCACCACGGCCCAGAACTTCGCCCCCCGGCGCTGCGTTGGGTTGTCGCTGTCTTTCCCCTCAAGTCGCTCGTTAAGCTCTACCGTCGCTTTAAACAGCAAGAACAGCCCGCCGATAAGCATTATCAGATCCCTTGCGCTGAAACTTAAATCGCGTACGGTAAAGAGAGGGGTTGTGAGGGTGACCAGCCAGGAAATTGACGCCAGCAGCAGCAGGCGCATTAACATAGCAAGTATCAGGCCGGTTACGCGCGCGCGGTCACGCTGCGCCGGAGGAAGTTTTTCCGCAAGAATTGCGATAAAAACCAGGTTATCAATCCCAAGAACCAGCTCGATCACGACCAGCGTGACCAGTCCGGCCCAGATTGATGGATCGGCAATCCATTCCATCGTTAATGTAATACCTTAAGTAAATTGATAATTGTCACAGCAAGATCATGGATAAAGCTGGGCCAAAATGCAATGCCAGCCTGCGATTTATCTTATTTCATATATGACCGAAAATATATTGTCTGCTGGCGCAATATTATTATGGTGTTTAAATAGGCCAGTTAAAATATTTTTTAGGATTAATCGCATGTCTATATGCATATGATTAATTTGTCAACATACATAAAATCCTAAAAATTTAAAAATATGGCTTTAATATTAATCTTAAAAAGATGTTTAACTCTGGATGTTACCTTGCCTGCTATTCGCATAGCTGCAACAATTCTTTCAGCATCATTCAAATATACCACCGATGTTATTTTATGCATTGTCCATCAATGCGAAAACTTATACCCGCAGTATTTTTTTCTGACCGTCTCTATGTAGTAAGCAGAAGAGGAAAAGGGATGTATGGCAATACGTTAAAGGCAATGAAATGGGTTACTAACAAAAAGCCCATGGCGGTAGCGTGCGCGCAGATGCAACACTTCTACCAGGTTATTCTGTAAGCACCTGGGTTGAATACGCGTTTTTTAGGACTGATGCCAGTTATATTTCGCTTCGATTAACTGCATTCTGAATCTGTGTACAGCTTGCGCGCTTATTTAAATCGCACAGGATAATTACTCTGCCAAAGTGATAATTAATCAATGATGAAATCTAAAACGAAATTGATGCCATTATTGGTGTCCATAAGCTTGATGAGTGGCTGCACAGTTTTTCCCGGCAGTAATATGTCGACCTTGGGAAAGGATGTGATTAAACAGCAGGATGCAGACTTTGATTTAGACCAGATGGTGAACGTTTATCCCCTGACGCCGCGCTTGATTGAACAACTCCGCCCGCGTCCGAATATCGCCCAACCGAATATGTCACTGGACCAGGAAATCTCAGCCTACCAGTACCGCGTAGGTCCTGGCGATGTGCTGAACGTGACGGTCTGGGATCATCCTGAATTAACCACCCCTGCCGGTCAGTATCGCAGCTCCAGCGACACCGGTAACTGGGTACAGCCTGATGGCACCATGTTTTACCCGTATGTTGGCCGCATTCATGTTGTCGGCAAAACGCTTAGCGAAATTCGTAGTGATATTACCGGCCGTTTAGCGACGTACATTGCTGACCCGCAGGTGGACGTTAATATCGCCGCCTTCCGCTCGCAAAAAGCCTATGTTTCCGGCCAGGTCAACAAATCCGGCCAGCAGGCAATTACCAACGTACCGCTGACCGTGCTGGATGCCATCAATGCCGCAGGCGGCCTGACGGAAAATGCCGACTGGCGCAACGTGGTGCTGACACACAATGGGCAGGAGCAACGCATCTCCTTGCAGGCGCTGATGCAAAACGGCGATCTCAGCCAGAACCGTCTGCTCTACCCAGGCGACATCCTTTTCGTACCGCGCAATGATGACCTGAAAGTGTTTGTGATGGGTGAAGTGAAAAAACAGAGCACCCTCAAGATGGACTTCAGCGGTATGACGCTGACAGAAGCACTGGGCCAGGCGGAAGGCATCGACCTGACTACGTCGAACGCCAGCGGTGTGTTTGTTATCCGTCCGCTTAAAGGCGACCAGGGCGGTCGTACCGGTAAGATGGCGAACATTTACCAGCTCGATATGTCTGACGCCACCTCGTTGGTGATGGCGACGAACTTCCGACTCCAGCCGTATGACGTGGTGTATGTAACGACTGCACCGGTGGCGCGCTGGAACCGTCTCATCTCTCAGTTGCTGCCGACAATCAGTGGCCTTCGCTACATGACCGATACGGCGAGCGACGTACATAACTGGTGATGCGCGATGTTTAACAAAATTCTGGTGGTTTGCGTGGGGAACATCTGTCGTTCCCCAACGGCAGAGCGGCTGTTGAAAAAATACCTGCCCTCGATAACCGTCGCGTCGGCAGGTCTGGGTGCGCTGGTAGGGCGTGGCGCGGATAGCGTGGCCGCGAGTGTGGCCGCAGATTATCAACTTTCTCTGGACGGGCATAACGCCCGGCAAATCTCCGGACAAATGTGCCGCGAATACGACCTGATTCTGGTCATGGAGAAGCGCCACATCGCCAAACTGTGTGAAATTGCGCCGGAGATGCGAGGCAAGGTGATGCTGTTTGGTCACTGGGATAACGAGCGGGAAATTCCCGATCCGTATCGCAAAAGCCGTGAAGCCTTTGAAGCCGTTTACACCTTACTTGACCAGTCTGCGCGCAGTTGGGCGCAGACATTGCAAGCTCAGCAGGGATAATAATGACAGAGAAAACACACCATTCTCATTCTGCCGCCCCGGCGGTTGGCAATGACGAAATCGATATTGGCCGCCTGGTCGGCACAGTCATTGAAGCGCGCTGGTGGGTGCTGGGCATCACGACGGTGTTCGCCCTCTTCGCGGTGATTTACTGTTTATTCGCCACACCTATCTATAGCGCCGATGCGCTGGTACAAATCGAACAAAATACCGGCAACTCGCTGGTGCAGGACATCAACAGCGCTTTATCGAACAAGCCACCGGCGTCGGAAGCGGAGATTCAGCTTATCCGCTCCCGCTTGGTGCTGGGCAAAACCGTTGACGATCTCGATTTAGATATCTCGGTAACGAAAAATACGTTCCCGCTGTTTGGTTCCGGCTGGGATCGTCTGATGGGTCGTCAAAACGAGACGGTTAAGGTCACCACATTTACGCTGCCAAAAGGTGCCGGTGATCAAGTTTTTACCGTTAAAGTTCTCAGCCCGCAGCAGTATTTACTGAGCAGCGATGCCGGTTTTGAAGCACGTGGCGAAGTAGGCAAGCTGCTGAATAAAGATGGCGTAACCATGATGGTGAGCGCTATTCAGGCGTCCACGGACAGTGAATTTACCGTCACCAAATTCTCCACGCTCGGGATGATAAACAATCTGCAAAACAACCTGACGGTGACGGAAACGGGCAAAGATACCGGCGTACTGAGCCTGAGCTTTACCGGTGAAGATCGCGAGCAGATCCGCGATATCCTTAATAGCATCACGCGTAATTACCTCGAACAGAATGTCGAGCGTAAATCAGCAGAAGCGGCGAAAAGTCTTGTCTTCCTCGCCAACCAGTTGCCGGAAGTGCGCAAAAATCTGGACGCGGCGGAGAACAAACTTAACGCCTATCGTCAGCAAAAAGACTCCGTCGACCTGCCGCTGGAAGCGAAGTCTGTGCTCGACTCAATGGTCAATATTGACGCCCAGTTAAACGAGCTGACTTTTAAAGAAGCGGAAATCTCCAAGCTGTACACCAAAGTGCACCCGGCGTACCGCACGCTGCTGGAAAAACGCCAGGCGCTGGAAAATGAAAAGGCGAAGCTGAATAACCGCGTGACGGCGATGCCGAAAACGCAGCAGGAAATTGTGCGTCTTACGCGTGATGTTGAATCTGGTCAGCAGGTTTATATGCAGCTGCTTAATAAACAGCAGGAGCTGCGGATAACCGAGGCCAGCACGGTTGGCGATGTACGCATTGTTGACCCGGCAATTACCCAGCCTGGCGTGCTGAAACCGAAAAAAAGCCTGATCGTTCTGGGCAGCATTATTCTCGGTCTGATTGTTTCGGTCGTTGGCGTGTTGCTGCGTTCACTGTTTAACCGTGGCGTGGAAAGCCCGCAGGTTCTCGAAGAGCATGGCATCAGCGTTTATGCCAGCATTCCGCTCTCCGAGTGGCAAAAAGAGCGTGACACCGTTAAAACCGTCAAAGGAAGCAAACGCTACAAACAGAGCCAGCTGCTGGCAGTGGGTAACCCGACCGATCTGGCTATCGAAGCGGTGCGCAGCCTGCGGACCAGCTTACATTTCGCCATGATGCAGGCGAAAAACAATGTGTTGATGATGACCGGTGTCAGCCCCTCTATCGGTAAAACATTTGTTTGTGCCAACCTGGCCGCCGTTATCAGCCAGACCAATAAGCGCGTGCTGTTAATCGACTGCGATATGCGTAAAGGTTACACCCACGAACTGCTGGGAACGGATAACGTCAATGGTTTATCGGACATCCTGGCCGGGAAGGGCGCGATTGAAAACAGCGCTAAACCGACTTCCATCAGCAACTTTGACCTCGTGCCGCGCGGTCAGGTGCCGCCGAACCCGTCGGAACTGTTAATGAGCGAGCGCTTCACGCAGCTTATCCAGTGGGCGAGCAGCCGCTATGACCTGGTGCTTATTGATACGCCACCGATTCTTGCGGTAACGGATGCGGCGGTCGTTGGCCGCCACGCAGGCACCACGCTGATGGTGGCCCGTTACGCGGTGAACACGTTGAAGGAGATCCAGACCAGCCTGAGCCGTTTCGAACAGAATGGTATCGAGGTGAAAGGCGTGATCCTCAACTCTATTTTCCGCCGCGCATCCGGTTACCAGGATTACGGTTACTACGAGTACGAATACAAGTCCGATTCGAAATAACAAGACCCTCACCTCTACCCTCCGTGCTCCTCTCTCTCCTTTAACCGGGAGAGGGCGGGGCGAGGGCAAAAGCGGCATGTTGAACGCATAGGGATCGCATTATGAGCACAACAGCAAATCCATTAATTTCAATTTATATGCCAACCTGGAACCGGCAGCAGCTGGCTGTTCGCGCCATTAAATCGGTGCTGCGCCAGGATTATCCGCACTGGGAAATGATCATCGTCGACGACTGCTCGTCCTCTTATGAGCAGTTGCAACAATTTGTTGAGGAACTGGGCGACCCGCGCGTGAGCTACACGCGTAACGCTTTCAACTCTGGCGCATGCGCGGTGCGTAACCAGGCGATTTTGCAGGCCAAAGGTCATTACATCACCGGTATTGATGATGATGATGAATGGACGCCGAACCGGCTGACGGTTTTTCTGGCAAACAAAGACAAGCTGAATACCCGCGCTTTTCTTTATGCCAACGATTATGTCTGCCAGGGCGAAGTGTACGCCCAGCCGACCAGTTTACCGCTCTACCCGAAATCACCTTTTTCACGCAAGCTGTTCTACAAGCGCAATATTATCGGCAACCAGGTGTTTACCTGGGCCTGGCGTTTTAAAGAGAGCCTGTTCGATACGCAGCTCAAAGCGGCACAGGATTACGACATTTTCCTGCGCATGGTGGAGGAGTATGGCGAGCCGTGGAAAATCGACGAAGCGACGCAAATTCTTCATATTAATCATGGTGAAATGCAGATTACTTCTTCGCCGAAGAAATTTTCCGGCTATTTCCACTTCTATCGCAAGCACAAGAATAAATTCGACCGGGCGAGCAAAAAGTATCAGCTTTTCACCCTGTACCAAATCCGCAACAAACGCATGAACTGGCGCACGTTGATGACGCTCTTTTCTCTGCGTAACGGTAAGCGTCTGGCCGACGGTCTGCGGGGGAAATAATGTTACTGGAAGATTTTCGCGCGAATCACTGGAGTTTGCGCCCGTGCTGCATGGTCGCGGCATACCGCATCGCTCATTTTTGCTCCGTCTGGCGCAAAAAAAATGTGCTGAACAATATCTGGGCGGCACCCGTGCTGGTGCTGTACCGCTTTGTTACAGAATGCCTGTTTGGCTATGAAATCCAGGCGGCAGCAACGATTGGTCGCCGCTTCACCATTCATCATGGTTATGCCGTGGTCATCAATAAATTCACCGTGGCAGGCGATGATTTCACCATCCGTCACGGCGTCACCATTGGCAACCGTGGGCCTGATGACCTCGCCTGCCCGGTCATTGGTAACGGTGTCGAGCTGGGCGCTAACGTCGTCATCATTGGCAATATCACCATCGGTAATAATGTCACCATCGGCGCAGGCAGCGTGGTGCTGGACAGCATGCCTGATAACGCGCTGGTGGTGGGTGAAAAAGCGCGCGTGAAGGTGATCAAATGAATATTTTACAATTTAACGTTCGCCTCGCCGAAGGCGGTGCCGCTGGCGTGGCGCTGGACTTGCATCAGCGCGCGCTGCAAAAAGGGCTGCGCTCGCGCTTTATTTATGGCTACGGTAAAGGCGGCAAAAAAAGCGTCAGCCATGATGATTACACGCAGGTTTATAAGCAGACGCCGCGCCTGACGTCCATCGCCAACCTGGCGCTGTTCCGCCTGTTTAACCGCGACGTTTTTGGCAATCTTAACAATCTTTACCGCACGGTCACCCGCACCGAAGGGCCGGTGGTGTTGCATTTTCACGTGATGCACAGCTACTGGCTTAACCTGGATAGCCTGGTGACTTTTTGCCAGAAGGTGAAGGCGCATAAACCCGATGTGACGCTGGTGTGGACGTTACACGATCACTGGAGCGTGACCGGGCGCTGCGCCTTTACCGACGGGTGCGAGGGCTGGAAAGATAACTGCAAAAAATGCCCGACGCTGGCAAACTACCCGCCGGTAAAAGTGGATCGCGCACATACGCTGGTAGGCAGTAAACGTCAGTTATTCAAAGAGATGCTGGCGCTGGGATGCCAGTTTATCTCCCCAAGCCAGCACGTTGCCGAGGCGTTTAACAGCCTGTACGGTGCCGGGCGCTGCCGCATTATCAATAATGGTATCGATGTGGCGACAGAGGCCATTCTTGCTGAGTTGTCACCGATAACCGTTACGCAGGGCAAACCGAAAATCGCCGTGGTTGCTCATGATTTACGCTACGACGGCAAAACCAACCAGCAGCTGGTGCGCGATATTATGGCGCTCGGCGATAGCGTGGAGCTGCATACCTTCGGCAAGTTTTCTCCCTTTGAAGGCGCGAATGTCGTCAACCACGGTTTTCTGACGGATAAGCGAAAATTGATGAGTGAACTCAATGAGCTGGATGCGCTGCTGTTCACATCACGGGTGGATAATTACCCGCTTATTCTTTGCGAGGCGCTTTCCATTGGCGTGCCGGTGATTGCCACCCATAGCGATGCCGCGCGCGAAGTGCTGCAAAAATCCGGCGGCAAAACGTTTAGCGAGCAGGAGGTGCTGCCGCTGGTGCAGTGCCATAAAGCAGACATCGCGCAAGCGGTGTTTGGCGAGAGCCTGGAAGCGTTCCGTGCGCGCAGCCGCCAGGCCTACAGTGGGCAACAGATGCTGGAGGAATATGTCTCGTTCTATCAGAATCTGTAGCTATCTGCTGCTACCGCTGATCTATTTGCTGGTCAACGTCAAAATCATCTCGCTGGGCGAAAGCTTCCCGATAACTATCGTGACGTTTTTGCCGTTGATGCTACTGCTTTATGTCGACAAAATTAACCTGAAAAAGTTAATGATTGCGCTGGGCCTGGGGGCGGGATTAACGCTGTTTAACTATCTTTTTGGTCAGTCGCTGAACGCGGGAAAATATGTCACCTCGACGATGTTGTTTGTTTATATCGTCATCATTATCGGCATGGTGTGGAGCATTCGGTTTAAAACCATATCGCCGCATAACTATCGCAAGATATTACGCTTTTTTTACCTTGTGGTGACAGTTGTAGTTGGGCTGGCGGCGCTGGAGATGGCTCAGATCATTCTTACTGGCGGCAGCAGTTTGATGGAGACAATTTCGAAATATCTTATTTACAGCAACAGCTACGTGCTGAATTTTATCAAGTTCGGCGGCAAGCGTACGACTGCGTTATATTTCGAACCGGCATTCTTCGCTCTGGCGTTAATCTCAATTTGGCTCAGCATCAAACAGTTTGGTATCAAAACCCCGAAGACCGATGCTATGATTTTGGCAGGGATAGTACTTTCGGGATCGTTTTCAGGGGTAATGACATTTATCCTGTTTTACCTGCTGGAATGGGCATTTCAATATCTCAATAAAGAAGCGATACGGAAAAAGTTACCGTTGGCAATTATTTCACTGGCGGTGTTCATTGTCGGGGTAGTATTTGCCTTCCCGTATATCGCAGGGCGTATCGGTGATTTAGGAACAGAAGGCTCCTCTTCTTATTATCGTATTATCGGTCCGCTGGTGATGGTTGGGTATTCGCTGACCAATATTGATGGGGTAGTAAGATTCGGCTCACTTTACGAATATGTTGCATCATTCGGAATCTTTAACGGTGCAGACGTCGGGAAAACAATAGACAATGGGTTGTATCTGCTAATCATTTATTTTTCATGGTTCGCAGTAATACTAACCGGATGGTATCTGGGCAAAGTAGGCAAGATGATGCTGAATGCTTTCGGCAATAATCAGAATTATCGCGTACAACTTTTCCTCTTTACTCCGATATCGTTGTTTTTCACAGGGTCTATCTTTAGCCCTGAATATGCATTTTTAATTGTTTGCCCGTTTATTCTGCGTAAAGCACTGAATATAACGAAGGCATAAAGAGGTGGGTCACATGCTGCTTAGCGTTATTACTGTCGCGTTTCGAAATTATGAAGGTGTGGTGAAAACCTGGCAGTCGCTGGCTCATCTGGCGAAAGCGCAGGATATCGAATTCGAATGGATTGTGGTTGATGGCGGCTCGCAGGATGGCACTGAGGAATTTCTGAAAAACCTCAATGGGCAGTACAACTTGCGCTACCTCAGCGAACGCGATAAAGGCATTTACGATGCGATGAATAAAGGCATCGACCTCGCCAATGGCCGCTATGCGCTGTTTCTTAATTCCGGCGATATTTTTCATCCTGAAATAGTGGATGTGGTACGCCAGTTGGATCAGGAAACAGAAAAAGCGATGTATATTGGCGACGCGATGCTGGATTTCGGCGACGGCACTAAAATTCGTCGCAATGCGAAAAGCGGTTGGTATATTTATCACAGCCTGCCGGCCAGTCATCAGGCAATATTTTTCCCGGTAAATGGTCTGAAAACTTACCCCTACGATCTGCAATTTAAAGTCTCTTCCGATTACGCGTTAGCAGCCAGAATGTATAAAGCAGGCTTCCCGTTTAAAAAATTAAATGGGTTGGTGTCTGAATTTTCTATGGGCGGCGTATCCACTTCGAATAATCTTGAATTATGTCAGGATGCTCGCAAAGTTCAGCGCATGATATTACGCGTGCCGGGTTTTTGGGCGCAATTATCTTATATGCTGCGTTTACGCACAACAGGCAAAGCCAAAGCCTTATATAACAAAGCATAACGCTAAAATATAAGGAAATTATATGCAGGATTTACAAGGTTTCTCCGTGCCGAAAGGCTTTCGGGGCGGTCACCCTATTAAGGTTCAACTGTGGTGGGCGGTACAGGCAACATTATTTGCATGGTCACCGCAGGTGCTTTATCGCTGGCGTGCTTTTTTATTACGCTTATTTGGCGCAAAGGTTGGGAAAGGGGTGGTAATTCGCCCTTCGGTGAAAATTACCTACCCGTGGAAATTAACCTTAGGCGATTACAGCTGGGTCGGAGATGACGCCGTGTTATACACCCTGGGTGATATTTCTATCGGTGCAAATTCGGTCGTTTCACAGAAATGTTATCTGTGTACCGGCAGTCACGATTATATGAGCGCGCATTTTGATATTAACGCGACGCCTATCGTGATTGGCGAGAAATGCTGGCTGGCGACGGATGTGTTTGTTGCACCGGGCGTCACCATCGGCGATGGAACGGTGGTGGGCGCACGCAGCAGTGTTTTTAAATCGCTACCGGCAAATGTGATTTGCCGTGGCAATCCCGCAGTGGTGACGCGCGAACGCGTTGAAAAGGTAACTCCCTAACAGGGAATATTGAGGAAAATAAATTATGTCTAAAGTCGCTCTCATCACCGGCGTTACCGGGCAAGATGGCTCTTATCTGGCAGAACTGCTTCTGGAAAAGGGTTACGAAGTTCACGGCATCAAGCGCCGCGCCTCATCATTCAACACTGAGCGTGTGGATCACATTTACCAGGATCCGCACACCAGCGACCCGAAATTTCACCTGCACTACGGCGATCTGACTGATACGTCTAACCTGACCCGTATTTTGCAGGAAGTGCAGCCGGATGAAGTGTACAACCTGGGCGCGATGAGCCACGTGGCCGTTTCGTTTGAATCCCCGGAATACACCGCCGATGTGGATGCAATGGGTACGCTGCGTCTGCTCGAAGCGATTCGTTTCCTCGGTCTTGAGAAGAAAACGCGTTTTTACCAGGCGTCCACTTCTGAGCTGTATGGCCTGGTACAGGAAATTCCGCAGAAAGAGACGACGCCGTTCTACCCGCGTTCTCCGTATGCTGTCGCCAAACTGTATGCGTACTGGATTACCGTTAACTACCGTGAATCCTACGGCATGTATGCCTGCAACGGCATTCTGTTTAACCACGAATCACCGCGCCGTGGCGAAACCTTTGTGACCCGCAAAATCACCCGCGCCATCGCCAACATCGCTCAGGGCCTGGAATCCTGCCTCTATCTCGGCAACATGGACTCCCTGCGTGACTGGGGGCATGCCAAAGATTACGTAAAAATGCAGTGGATGATGCTGCAACAAGAGCAACCAGAAGATTTCGTTATCGCCACCGGCGTGCAGTACTCCGTGCGTCAGTTTGTGGAAATGGCCGCCGCGCAACTGGGTATCAAACTGCGCTTTGAAGGCACCGGCGTGGATGAGAAGGGCATCGTGGTTTCCGTTACCGGTCACGACGCGCCGGGCGTAAAACCGGGCGATGTGATTATTGCAGTTGACCCGCGTTACTTCCGTCCTGCTGAAGTTGAAACCCTGCTGGGCGACCCGAGCAAAGCACACGAAAAACTGGGCTGGAAGCCGGAAATCACCTTGCAGGAAATGGTTTCTGAAATGGTGGCCAAGGATCTGGAAGCAGCGAAAAAATACTCCCTGCTTAAGGCTAACGGTTACGAGGTTGCCATCGCGCTGGAGTCCTGAGCATGACCAAACAACGTATTTTTGTGGCTGGCCATCGCGGGATGGTGGGGTCAGCCATCGTAAGGCAGCTTGAACAACGTGCAGACGTTGAACTGGTGCTGCGTACCCGCGAAGAACTGAATCTGCTTGATAGCGCTGCGGTTGACGCATTTTTTGCCAAAGAGCGTATCGATCAGGTCTATCTGGCGGCGGCGAAGGTGGGCGGTATTGTGGCGAACAATACCTACCCGGCGGACTTCATCTACGAAAATATGATGATTGAGAGCAACATCATTCACTCAGCGCATAAGCATGATGTGAACAAGCTGTTGTTCCTCGGTTCGTCCTGTATCTACCCGAAACTGGCCAAACAGCCGATGGCAGAAAGCGAACTGTTACAGGGGACGCTGGAGCCGACTAACGAACCTTACGCGATTGCCAAAATTGCCGGGATCAAGCTGTGCGAGTCTTACAACCGTCAGTACGGGCGTGATTATCGCTCGGTGATGCCGACGAATCTGTACGGCCCGCATGACAATTTCCACCCGAGCAACTCACACGTTATCCCGGCATTGCTGCGTCGTTTCCATGAAGCGACTGCCGAAAATGCGCCGGATGTGGTGGTGTGGGGCAGCGGCACGCCGATGCGCGAATTCCTGCATGTGGATGATATGGCCGCAGCCAGCATCCATGTTCAGGAGCTGGCAAGCGAAGTGTGGCAGGAAAATACCGAACCGATGCTGTCGCATATCAACGTCGGTACCGGCATTGACTGCACTATCCGCGAGCTGGCGCAGACCATCGCCAGCGTGACCGGCTACAAAGGCCGCGTGGTGTTTGACGCCAGCAAACCGGACGGTACGCCGCGTAAGTTACTCGACGTAACGCGTCTGCATCAGCTTGGCTGGTATCACGAGATCTCACTGGAAGCAGGGCTTGCCAGCACCTACCAGTGGTTCCTTGAAAACCAGCACCGGTTCCGGGGGTAGTATGTTTTTAAGTCAAGAAGATTTTGCCACGGTTGTGCGTTCCACTCCGCTGATTTCTATCGATCTTATCGTGGAAAATTCACGCGGCGAGTTTTTACTCGGTAAACGTACTAACCGCCCGGCCCAGGGATATTGGTTCGTGCCGGGCGGACGCGTGCAAAAGGATGAGCCGCTGTCCGTCGCGTTTGAGCGCCTGACTCAGGCTGAACTGGGACTGCGCCTGCCGATGTCGGCGGGCGAGTTTTACGGCGTCTGGCAGCACTTCTATGACGACAATTTCTCCGGCCCGGATTTCACCACGCACTACATTGTGCTGGGCTTTCGCCTGCGTGTGGATGAGGGAACCCTCGCGCTACCGACGGATCAGCACAACGATTACCGCTGGGGAACCCCGGAGTCGCTGATTGCCGACCCGCTGGTGCATGACAACAGCCGCGCCTACTTTCTCGATGCGCAAGGAGTACCAGGCTTATGAAAATCCTGGTCTATGGCATCAACTATTCGCCGGAACTGACCGGGATCGGGAAGTATACGGGCGAAATGGTCGAGTGGATGGCCCGCCAGGGCCATGAGGTGCGGGTCATCACCGCGCCGCCGTACTATCCCGAGTGGAAAGTCGGCGAGCACTACAGCGCCTGGCGCTGGCGCAAAGAGCAGGGCAACGCCACCATCTGGCGCTGCCCGCTGTATGTGCCTTCCCGGCCCTCAACGCTAAAACGGTTACTGCATCTGGGCAGCTTTGCCCTGAGCAGCTTCTTCCCGCTGATGGCGCAACGCCGCTGGAAGCCGGATCGCATTATCGGCGTGGTGCCGACGCTGTTTTGCACGCCGGGCATGCGCCTGCTGGCAAAACTGAGCGGCGCGCGCACGCTTTTGCATATTCAGGATTATGAAGTGGATGCCATGCTCGGTCTCGGCATGGCGGGCAACGGCAAAAACAGCCGCGTGGCGCGCCTGGCGACGGCGTTTGAGCGCAGCAATCTGCTTCATGTCGACAACGTTTCCACCATTTCCCGCTCGATGATGAACAAAGCGTGCGAGAAAGGGGTGGCGGCAGACAAGATTATCTTTTTCCCGAACTGGTCTGAAGTGGCGCGTTTTCGCGATGTTGACGCACAACGCGTCGCGCAGTTGCGTCGTGACTTAGGCCTGCCGGATGACAAAAAAATCATTCTTTATTCCGGCAACATCGGTGAAAAACAGGGGCTGGAAAATGTTATCGCCGCCGCAGAGCGCCTGCAAAACCACCCGTGGCTGTTTGTGATTGTCGGCCAGGGCGGGGGCAAAGCGCGGCTGGAAAAAATGGTCAGCGAGCGCGGCCTTGCCAATGTGAAATTCTTCCCGTTGCAGCCTTATGACGCACTGCCCGCGCTTTTGCGTATGGGCGATTGCCATCTGGTTATCCAGAAGCGCGGCGCGGCGGATGCGGTGCTGCCTTCTAAGCTGACCAACATTCTGGCCGTCGGCGGCAACGCGGTGATTACCGCAGAAGAGAGCACGGAGCTGGGTCAGTTATGCCTGACCGAGCCAGGAATTGCGGTCTGCGTGGAACCGGAATCGGTTGATGCGCTGACCACGGGCATTGAACGCGCGTTAGCGCTGCCCAAAAACAACACGGTGGCACGTGAATATGCCGAACGCACGCTCGAAAAAGAGAACGTGTTACGCCAATTTATTGCTGATATCAGCCCGGAGAGTTCCGCGAAGCCTGCGCCCGCACGCGAGAGCGCGCAGCACGAAGGCCGCCTGAATTTCGACGGCAATGGGGATAAATCATGAGTCAAACACAATTGTATCCGGTAGTGATGGCCGGAGGCTCTGGCAGCCGTCTGTGGCCACTGTCCCGCGTGCTTTACCCTAAACAATTTCTCTGCCTGAAAGGCGATCTCACCATGCTGCAAACCACCGTTTGCCGCCTGGATGGGGTGGAATGTGAAAGCCCGGTGGTTATTTGTAATGAACAGCATCGCTTTATCGTTGCCGAGCAGCTTCGCCAGCTAAACAAGCTGACTGAAAACATTATTCTTGAACCGGCAGGCCGTAACACGGCACCGGCTATCGCGCTGGCGGCGCTGGCGGTAAAACGCCACAACCCGGACAGCGACCCGCTGATGCTGGTGCTGGCCGCCGACCACGTGATTCAAAACGAAGAGGCGTTTCGCACGTCAGTTCGTAACGCGATGCCCTATGCCGAGAGCGGCAAGCTGGTGACGTTCGGCATCGTGCCGGACCTACCGGAAACGGGTTATGGCTATATTCGTCGTGGCGAAGTCAGCCCCGGCACCACTGACGCCGTGGCGTTTGAAGTCGCCCAGTTTGTTGAAAAACCGAACCTGGAAACGGCGCAGGGTTATGTGGCGAGCGGAGAATATTACTGGAACAGCGGGATGTTTCTGTTTAGCGCCGGTCGTTACCTCGACGAGTTGCGTAAATATCGCCCGGACATTCTGAGCGCGTGTGAACAAGCAATGGAAGCCACCGACCCGGATATGGACTTTATCCGTGTTGATGAAGAAGCCTTCCTCGCCTGCCCGGAAGAGTCCATCGACTACGCCGTCATGGAACGCACGGCGGATGCCGTGGTAGTGCCGATGGATGCAGGCTGGAGCGATGTCGGCTCCTGGTCCTCGCTGTGGGAAATCAGCCAGCACACGCCGGAGGGAAACGTCCATCACGGCGACGTCATCACCCATAACACCGAAAACAGCTTCGTTTATGCGGAGTCAGGGCTGGTGACGACCGTCGGCGTAAAAGATCTGGTGGTCGTCCAGACAAAAGATGCCGTGCTGATTGCCGACCGTAATCAGGTGCAGGATGTGAAAAAAGTGGTCGAGCAAATCAAAAAAGAGGGCCGCCACGAACACCATATTCACCGCGAAGTTTACCGCCCGTGGGGCAAATATGACTCCATTGATGCAGGCGATCGCTATCAGGTAAAACGCATTACCGTGAAGCCTGGCGAAGGGCTTTCCGAGCAGATGCATCACCACCGTGCTGAGCACTGGGTGGTGGTGGCGGGCACCGCGAAGGTCACTATCGACAGTGACGTCAAACTGCTGGGCGAGAACGAATCAATCTATATCCCGCTGGGCGCGCGACATTGCCTGGAAAACCCGGGGAAAATTCCGCTCGACTTGATTGAGGTGCGCTCCGGCTCTTACCTCGAAGAAGACGACATTATCCGTTTTAAAGATCGCTATGGACGTGTGTAGCACGCGTTTGCCGAGCATTAACAAATAACAAGACCCATAAGGTCAAGGCTGACTGTTGCCTGATAAAGAGGTAATAATGGAAAAATTAACCTGTTTTAAAGCTTACGATATCCGGGGAAAGCTGGGCGAAGAACTCAATGAAGACATTGCCTGGCGTATTGGCCGTGCTTACGGCGAGTACCTGAAACCGCAGACCATTGTGCTGGGCGGCGATGTGCGCCAGACCAGCGAAGCGCTGAAACTGGCGCTGGCAAAGGGGTTGCAGGACGCAGGCGTGAACGTTCTGGATATCGGGCTGACGGGCACCGAAGAGGTCTATTTTGCTACGTTCCACCTGGGTGTGGATGGCGGTATTGAAGTGACCGCCAGCCATAACCCGATGGACTACAACGGCATGAAACTGGTGCGCAAGGGCGCGCGCCCTATCAGCGGCGACACTGGCCTGCGCGATGTTCAGCGTCTGGCCGAAGCCAACGATTTCCCACCGGTTAACGCGGAAAAACGCGGCACTTATGAGCAAATCAATTTGCGCGATGCCTATATCGACCATCTGTTGGGTTATATCGACACGGCAAACCTGAAACCGCTGAAACTGGTTATCAACTCCGGTAACGGCGCGGCAGGGCCAGTGGTGGACGCCATCGAAGCACGTTTTAAAGCGCTAAATGTGCCGGTGACCTTTATTAAGGTGCACAACCAGCCAGACGGCACCTTCCCGAACGGTATCCCTAACCCGCTGCTGCCGGAATGCCGCGCGGATACCCGCAACGCGGTGATTGAACATAACGCCGATATGGGGATTGCTTTTGACGGCGACTTCGACCGCTGCTTCCTGTTCGACGGGGAAGGGCAGTTTATCGAAGGCTACTACATCGTAGGTTTGCTGGCGGAAGCCTTCCTCGAAAAACACCCTGGCGCGAAGATTATTCACGACCCGCGCCTGTCCTGGAACACGGTTGACGTGGTGACCCGCGCGGGCGGCACGCCGGTGATGTCGAAAACGGGCCATGCCTTTATTAAGGAGCGTATGCGCAGCGAAGACGCCATCTACGGCGGTGAGATGAGCGCACACCACTACTTCCGCGACTTCGCCTACTGCGACAGCGGCATGATCCCGTGGCTGTTGGTCACTGAGCTGTTGTGCCTGAAAGGTAAAACCCTCTCCGAGCTGGTGCGCGATCGTATGGCGGCGTTTCCGGCAAGCGGCGAGATCAACAGCAAACTCGCCGACCCTGCAACCGCGATTGCGCGCGTTGAGCAGCACTTCACCCCCGGCGCGCTGGAAATTGATCGCACCGACGGCATCAGCATCGCTTTTGCCGACTGGCGCTTTAATCTGCGCTCATCCAACACCGAGCCGGTGGTGCGCCTGAACGTGGAGTCGCGTCATGACGTGGCATTGATGGAAGCGCGAACGCAGGAAATTCTGGCGCTGTTGAATCAGTAACTATGAAGCATTCCTCTCCTCCGGTGGGGGAGAGTGAATAGACAGGCAGGTACAACGATGACGAATCTAAAAAAGCGCGACCGGGCCAAAACGAATGCATCGTTAATCTCTATCGTGCAGCGATTTTCAGACATCACCATCATGTTTGCCGGACTGTGGCTGGTGTGCAAATTGAATGCGTTGCCCTTTTTCTACATGCATCTGCTCATGGCACTCATTACGCTGGTTGTTTTCCAGATGATTGGTGGAATGACGGATTTCTATCGCTCGTGGCGGGGCGTTCGCATGATGACAGAACTCACTCTGCTGCTACAAAACTGGACGCTCAGTCTGGTTTTCAGCGCCGGTTTGCTGGCATTCAGTAACGATTTTGATAACACCTTTAATATCTATGTCTCCTGGTATTTGCTGACCAGTATGGGGCTGATGTTAAGCCGTGCGGTCATTCGCTTTGGTGCGGGCTGGCTGCGTAACCTGGGCTATAACACGCGCCGTGTGGCGGTAGCGGGCGATATGCCGATGGGCCAGGAACTGCTGGAAGGCTTTCGTAAAGAACCCTGGCTTGGGTTTGATGTGGTGGGGGTTTATCACGATCCGCAACCCGGTGGCGTCACAACCGACTGGGCAGGCAATCTTGAACAGTTAGTTGAGGATGCTAAGGCGGGCAAAATCCACAACGTCTATATTGCAATGTCGATGAGCGACGGTGGCTGCATTAAAAAACTGGTGCACCAGCTCGCCGATACCACCTGTTCGGTGATCCTTATTCCTGACGTGTTTACCTTTAATATTCTGCATTCACGCATTGATGAAGTTAATGGTGTCCCGGTCGTGCCGCTGTATGACACGCCGCTCTCCGGCATTAACCGCATCCTCAAGCGTCTTGAAGATATTGTGCTCGCATCGCTGATTTTGCTGCTGATTTCCCCGGTACTGCTGGCGATTTCCGTGGCGGTCAAAATGAGCTCGCCAGGGCCAATCCTTTTCCGCCAGACGCGTTATGGCATGGACGGTAAGCCGATCAAGGTGTGGAAATTCCGCTCGATGAAAGTGATGGAAAACGACAAAGTCGTCACCCAGGCCACGCAAAACGATCCGCGTGTCACCAAAGTCGGGAGCTTTCTGCGCCGTACCTCGCTTGATGAGCTGCCGCAATTTTTCAACGTGCTATTAGGCGAAATGTCGATTGTCGGCCCGCGCCCGCATGCCGTTGCGCACAACGAACAGTACCGTTCACTGATAGAAGGCTACATGCTGCGTCACAAAGTGAAGCCTGGCATCACTGGCTGGGCGCAGATCAACGGCTGGCGCGGCGAGACAGACACGCTGGAGAAAATGGAAAAACGTATCGAATTCGACCTGGAGTACATCCGCGAGTGGAGTCTGTGGTTCGATATCAAAATCGTTTTTCTGACCATCTTTAAAGGCTTTGTGAACAAAGCGGCGTATTAAGGAACGGTCATGAGCCTGAGAGAGAAAACCATCAGCGGCGCGAAGTGGTCAGCAATGGCCACGCTGACCATTATTGGTCTGGGGCTGGTGCAGATGACGGTGCTGGCGCGCATTATCGATAACCACCAGTTTGGTCTGCTGACCGTTTCGCTGGTGATTATCGCGCTGGCGGATACGCTGTCGGACTTTGGCATTGCGAACTCCATTATCCAGCGCAAAGAAATAAGCCATCTCGAGCTGACCACGCTCTACTGGCTCAATGTCGGCTTAGGGATTGTGGTCTGCGTGGCGGTGTTTGCGCTGAGCGATTTTATCGCCGATGTGCTGAATAACCCGGACCTGGCGCCGCTGATTAAAACGCTGTCGCTGGCCTTTGTTGTTATCCCGCACGGCCAGCAGTTTCGTGCGTTGATGCAAAAGGAGCTGGAGTTCAACAAAATCGGCGCGATTGAAACCCTGTCGGTGATGGCGGGCTTTAGCTTTACCGTTATCAGCGCCTTCTTCTGGCCGCTGGCGATGACCGCGATTTTAGGTTACCTGGTCAACAGCGCCGTGCGCACGCTCTTGTTTGGCTACTTCGGGCGCAAAATCTATCGCCCTGGCCTGCATTTTTCACTGGCCTCGGTCAGCTCTAACCTGCGTTTTGGCGCATGGCTGACGGCAGACAGTATCATCAACTATGTCAATACTAACCTCTCAACGCTGGTGCTGGCGCGTATTCTTGGCGCGAGCGTCGCCGGGGGATACAACCTGGCTTATAACGTGGCGGTGGTGCCGCCGATGAAGCTGAACCCTATCATCACGCGTGTGCTGTTCCCGGCCTTTGCCAAAATTCAGGACGACACAGAAAAGCTGCGCGTTAACTTCTACAAACTGCTCTCGGTGGTAGGGATTATTAACTTTCCTATTCTGCTCGGTCTGATGGTGGTGGCGAACAATTTCGTGCCGCTGGTCTTTGGTGAAAAATGGAACAGCATTATTCCTGTGCTGCAACTGTTGTGCATCGTGGGACTGCTGCGCGCGGTAGGGAACCCTATCGGCTCGCTGTTGATGGCGAAAGCGCGCGTGGATATCAGCTTTAAATTCAATGTATTCAAAACATTTCTCTTCATTCCCGCCATCATCATCGGTGGGCATATGGGCGGTGCGCTGGGCGTTACGCTGGGCTTCCTGTTAGTGCAAATCATCAACACCGTCCTGAGCTACTTTGTGATGATAAAACCGGTGCTTGGCTCCAGCTATCGTCAGTACATCCTCAGCCTGTGGCTGCCGTTCTACCTGTCGATGCCGACGCTTGTGGTCAGCTACGGTCTTGGCCTGGCGCTGGACGGGCAGCTGTCGCTTGCCGCGATGCTGGCCGTGCAGGTTGCTGCGGGTGTCGTCGCCTTTGCGCTGATGTTGATCATCTCGCGCAATGCGCTGGTGGTGGAAATGAAGCGTCAGTTTTGCCGCAACGAAAAACTTAAAACACTGCTTCGCGCAGGATAAGCACGTTATTGAACCCCTTTAAGAGGTCGCTATGAAATTATTGATCCTTGGCAATCACACTTGCGGCAACCGTGGCGACAGCGCAATCTTGCGCGGGTTGCTCGATGCCATTGCCCTGATGGAGCCTGACGCAGAAGTTGATGTGATGAGCCGCTTTCCGGTGAGCTCGTCGTGGTTATTAAATCGCCCGGTGATGGGCGATCCGCTCTACCAGCAGATGAAAGCGCACAATAACGCGGCCGGACTGATGGGGCGGGTAAAAAAAGTGTTACGCCGCCGCTATCAGCACCAGGTGCTGCTCTCACGCGTAACCGACTCAGGTAAGCTGCGTAATATCGCTATCGCACAAGGGTTTACCGATTTTGTCCGCCTGCTTTCCGGCTACGACGCCATTATCCAGGTCGGCGGTTCGTTTTTCGTTGACTTGTACGGTGTGCCGCAATTTGAGCACGCGCTCTGTACGTTTATGGCGAAAAAACCGATCTATATGATTGGCCACAGCGTTGGCCCCTTCCAGAACGAGCAATTTAATCAGCTGGCCAATTATGTCTTCGGTCACTGTAATGCGCTGATCCTGCGTGAAAGCGTCAGCCTGAATTTAATGAAACAGAGCAACATCACCACGGATAAAGTGGAAAAAGGCGTCGATACCGCCTGGCTGGTTGATCATCATCAGGCGGATTTTGTTCCCAGTTACGCGGTGCAGCACTGGCTGACGCTGGCGGAAAAAGAGAAGACCGTGGCGATTACGCTGCGTGAACTGGCACCGTTTGATAAGCGTCTTAACACCACGCAGCAGGCGTATGAGCAAGCGTTCGCCGGTGTGGTTGATCGAATCATAGACGCGGGTTATCAAGTGATTGCGCTCTCTACCTGTACCGGTATCGACAGCTATAACAAAGATGACCGGATGGTCGCGCTCAATCTGCGCCAGTACGTCAGCGATCCTTCACGCTATCACGTCGTTATGGATGAGCTGAATGATTTAGAGATGGGGAAAATCCTCGCCGCCTGTGATTTAACCGTCGGTACACGTCTGCACTCTGCCATCATTTCAATGAATTTTGGCACGCCAGCGATTGCCATCAATTATGAACACAAATCCGCAGGCATCATGCAACAGCTGGGCATGCCGGAAATGGCGGTCGATATTCGCCATCTGCTGGATGGTTCGCTCGCCGCGATGGCAGCTGACACATTGGGCCAGCTTCCTGCGATTAACCAACGCCTGGCCATTGCTGTGGCAGCGGAGCGTGAGCAAGGAATGACTATGGTGAAATCCGTACTGGATCGCGTGCGGGGGGAGAAATGAAAGTCGGCTTCTTTTTGCTGAAATTCCCCTTATCGTCCGAAACCTTTGTGCTCAACCAGATTGTTGCGTTTATCAATATGGGTTTTGAGGTGGAAATTGTTGCCCTGCATAAGGGCGATATGAATAACACCCACGCGGCCTATACCGAGTACAAACTGGCAGAAAAAACGCACTGGCTGCTGGCCGAACCGCAGGGACGGATGGGGAAACTGAGCTACCGTGCGCAGGCGATGGCGCGCGGTATGTGGAAAGCTTCTACCTGGAAGGCGCTGAATACATCGCGCTACGGTGACGAAGCGCGCAACCTGATCCTGCCGGCAATTTGTGGCCTGGCGCCGCAAGCGTTTCATGCCGACGTGTTTATCGCGCATTTTGGCCCGGCAGGCGTTACGGCTGCCAAGCTGCGCGAGCTGGGCGTGCTGAAAGGGAAAATCGCGACAGTCTTTCACGGGATTGATGTGTCGCACCGTGAAGTGCTCAATCACTATACGCCAGAGTATCAACAGTTGTTTCAGCGTGGCGATTTGATGCTGCCGATAAGCGATTTATGGGCGGGCAGGCTGAAAAACATGGGCTGCCCGGAGCAGAAAATTGCCGTCTCGCGCATGGGCGTGGATATGGCGCGTTTTAGCCTGCGTCCGGTAAAAGCGCCCGGTTCGCCGCTGCAAATTATTTCGGTGGCACGTCTGACGGAGAAAAAAGGGCTGCATGTCGCCATTGAAGCGTGCCGTTTGTTAAAACAGGGCGGCGTCGATTTTAAATACCGCATCCTCGGCATTGGCCCGTGGGAGCGGCGCTTGCGTACGCTTATTGAGCAGTTTCAGCTTGAAGATGTGATTGAAATGCCTGGCTTTAAGCCAAGTCATGAAGTGAAAGCGATGCTGGATGAAGCGGATGTGTTTCTGCTGCCTTCGATAACCGGTGCCGACGGTGATATGGAAGGGATCCCGGTTGCGCTGATGGAAGCGATGGCGGTGGGCATCCCGGTGGTATCGACGGTACATAGCGGCATTCCGGAGCTTATCGATGCCGGGCATTCTGGCTGGCTGGTGCCGGAAAATGACGCCGAAGCGCTGGCTCAGCGCCTGGCATCGTTTGGCGTAATGGAAAAGAACGATCTTGCGCCTATTGTCACCCGCGCGCGGGAAAAAGTCGAGAGCGACTTCAATCAGCAAATTATCAATCAACAACTGGCAAGCCTGTTGCAAACCCTTTGACAGAGGTGTTATGACCGCAAAGAAAATCACAGCGCTGACCCGACGTTCTTTCCTCGCCGCTGGCTCTGCGCTGGCGGCGCTACCCCTGCTGCATACCTCTGCTGCACGCGCGCTGGGGCGCAACGAAACCGTTGACCTGACAAATTACAACCGCAACGACTGGCCTGCGGCGCTTAAAGAAGCTTTCACGGACGGCGAAACGGTTGTTGTTCCCGCCGGGTTGGTTTGTGAAAATATCAATACCGGGATTTTTATTCCTGAAGGGAAAACGTTGCTGGTTCGCGGTGCGCTTAAAGGTAGCGGTCGCGGGCGGCTGGTGTTGCAAAACGGCAGCCGGGTTATCGGTGAAGAGGGCGGTAGCCTTTATAATATCACGCTTGATGTGCGCGGTTCCGACTGCACCATTCAGGGCCTCACCATGAGCGGTTACGGTCCGGTTACGCAAATCTATATCGGTGGTAAGGAGAAGCGCGTGATGCGCAACCTGCTGATTGATAAGCTCACCGTGACCAAAGCGAACTACGCTATCCTGCGCCAGGGGTTTCATAACCAGCTCGACGGTGCGCGTATCACCCATTGCCACTTTAGCCACTTGCAGGGGGATGCTATCGAATGGAACGTGGCGATCAATGACCGTAACATCCTTATTTCTGACCATGTTATCGATAATATTGATTGCACCAATGGCAAAATAAACTGGGGCATCGGTATCGGGCTGGCGGGAAGCACCTACGATAACGATTACCCGGAAGATCAAGCCGTCAAAAACTTTGTCGTTGCGAATATTACCGGCAGCAACTGTCGCCAACTGGTACATGTGGAGAACGGTAAGCACTTTGTAATTCGCAATGTTAAAGCAAAAAATATCACCCCGGATTTCAGTAAAAAAGCGGGAATCGATAATGCCACGGTAGCCATTTACGGCTGTGATAATTTCGTAATTGACGATGTTACGATGGAAAACAGCGCAGGCATGCTGATTGGCTATGGGGTTATCAAAGGCAATTATTTATCCATACCGCAAAATTTCAAGCTCAACGATATACGCATGGACAATAGCGACAGTAAATACAAGCTGCGCGGCATCCAGATCTCGTCCGGTAACGCCACCTCGTTTGTGGCCATCACTAACCTGAAAATGCAGCGCGCTACGCTTGAGTTCCATAACAAACCGCAGCATCTTTTCTTGCGTAATATCAACGTGATGCAGGAAGCTGCCACGGGACCGGCTTTGAAAATTAAGTTTGACTTACGTAAAGACGTGCGTGGCCGCTTTATGGCGAAACAGGATACGTTATTGTCGCTGGCTAATATCCATGCGGTAAATGAAAAAGGGCAGAGTTCGGTGGATATCGACCGGGTCGATCAGCATGTGGTGCATGTTGATAATTTGAACTTCACTTTGCCTGAAAAACGCTTGTAAGCCGCTTTGTTGCGGCTTTTACGATAAATCCTGGTGATTTGGTGCTGGGCTTAGGATTACATCTACAGTCATGTTGTGACGTTCGGCGTAATATCTTTCACTGACTCTCATTGCAAACGCACTGGCGAAAATAAGTTAAAGGTTTATAATTCATCCAATTATTTATAGGTGGAAGAAATAATGGTTAATTTGAAAGCAGTTATTCCGGTAGCGGGTCTTGGAATGCGTATGCTTCCAGCCACTAAGGCGATTCCTAAAGAGATGCTACCTATCGTCGACAAGCCGATGATTCAGTATATTGTCGATGAAGTTGTTGCTGCAGGGATCAAAGAAATCGTTCTGGTAACGCACGCGTCGAAAAATGCGGTCGAGAACCACTTCGACACCTCCTATGAGCTCGAATCATTGCTGGAACAGCGTGTTAAGCGCCAGCTTCTGGCGGAAGTACAATCTATTTGCCCGCCGGGCGTAACCATCATGAACGTGCGCCAGGCACAACCTTTGGGGTTGGGGCATTCGATTCTTTGCGCGCGCCCAATCGTTGGTGATAACCCGTTTGTTGTTGTTCTGCCGGATATTATTCTGGACACGGCAACTGCCGATCCTCTGCGCTATAATTTAGCGGCAATGTTAGCGCGTTTTAACGAGACCGGTCGCAGCCAGGTGCTGGCAAAACGTATGAAAGGTGACCTCTCCGAATACTCTGTGATCCAGACCAAAGAACCGCTGGATAATGAAGGTAAAGTAAGCCGTATCGTACAGTTTATTGAAAAACCCGATCAACCGCAGACGCTGGATTCCGATTTGATGGCTGTTGGGCGTTATGTGCTTTCTGCGGATATCTGGGCCGAGCTGGAAAAAACAGAACCCGGTGCCTGGGGACGTATTCAATTAACTGACGCTATTGCGCAACTGGCGAATAAACAATCCGTCGATGCTATGTTAATGACCGGCGAGAGCTATGATTGCGGAAAGAAAATGGGTTATATGCAGGCATTCGTAAACTACGGACTGCGTAACCTCAAAGAAGGGCAAAAATTCCGCCAGAGCATTCAGAAAATGCTCGCGCAATAAAGCATTTTAATAGTTTTTTGCTGAAATTATTCCAGGGGCAGTAAAGAGTGGCTATAAGCGTTGCGACGCGTAAGCTAATTCTTACTGTCCCTTTTATTTTGCTTGAAAATCAAGTAGTAAAATTGAGACGCCAAATGCTTATTGTCGTTTCGACAATAAGATTATCCCTTGTTTCCAGGTACGTTTACGTGGAGAATAGCCCTTTAGCAAAACGTGCCTGGACAGGGCTAAATCAAGCCCTTTCTGGGTGTATTGCGTTCAAAATTGCTGGTGGTGTCTTGCAGTCTACTGGTAGCTGAAAGCCTGGGGCGGTAGCGTGTCTTTAATTGATGGCATCATCTTTCTCTTCGCCTCTAATTAGTTAAAATTTCATACGTTAAAAGCGGAAAAGTCACGTGAAAATTCTGGTCACTGGTGGTGCAGGCTTTATTGGTTCTGCTGTAGTTCGTCATATCATTAATAACACCCAGGATTCTGTGGTCAATGTTGATAAATTAACCTATGCCGGTAATCTGGAATCATTGAGCGAGATTTCTGGCGATGCTCGTTATTCTTTTGAGCATGCAGATATTTGTGATGCGGCAAAAATGGCGCGCATATTCGCGCAACATCAACCAGATGCGGTTATGCATCTGGCGGCTGAAAGCCACGTTGACCGTTCCATCACCGGCCCTGCTGATTTTATAGAAACAAATATTGTCGGGACCTATGTGTTGCTGGAAGCGGCACGTAAATATTGGGCTGAACTGGATGAAGCGCGTAAAGCTGCGTTCCGCTTCCACCATATTTCTACGGATGAAGTCTACGGTGATTTGCCCCATCCTGATGAAGTGTCTGACGAGAAGGCTCTGCCACTATTCACTGAGAAAACGCCTTATTCGCCAAGCAGCCCTTACTCTGCATCGAAAGCCTCCAGCGATCATTTAGTGCGCGCGTGGTTGCGCACTTACGGCTTACCAACTATTGTAACGAATTGCTCTAATAACTATGGGCCATATCATTTCCCTGAAAAGTTAATACCACTGGTTATTTTAAATGCTCTCGATGGTAAACCATTGCCCATCTATGGTAAAGGCGATCAGATTCGTGACTGGTTATATGTTGAAGACCATGCGCGAGCGCTTTATACCGTAGTAACAAAAGGTGTAGTGGGGGAAACCTATAACATCGGTGGTCATAATGAAAAGAAAAATATCGATGTGGTTCATACAATCTGCGATTTGTTAGATGAAATTATGCCGAAAGCAAACTCTTACCGGGAGCAGATAATCTATGTGACCGACCGTCCAGGTCATGACCGCCGCTATGCCATAGACGCTGAAAAAATTAGCCGCGAATTAGGATGGAAACCGCAGGAAACTTTTGAATCGGGGATTCACAAAACAGTGCAATGGTATTTAGATAACCAGCGCTGGGTGGAAAATGTAAAAAGCGGCGCATATAAAAGCTGGATTGAACAAAATTATCAGGAACGCTAACAGCGAAGTGAGAAATTATCATCTTCAAACTACTAAGTAATGCTCTAACCAAAATCTAACCAAAAAGAGGGAAATGGTGTGAAAATTTTAGTTACTGGAGGCACGGGCTTTCTTGGCAGTAATCTGGTTAGAGAACTTAAAACAATGGACCATGAGGTTATTATTTCAACACGGCAGTGTGAAAACGTCGATGAGGGTATTTTTAATTTAGGTGATATATCTTCAGAGACAGACTGGAAGCATATTCTGCAAGGCTGCGATATTGTTATACACACTGCGGGTCGTGCTCATATTTTAAAGGACACTGTAGCTGATAAACTAGCAGAGTTTAGGGGAGTCAATCGTGATGCAACGCTCAAGCTGGCACAAGATGCAGCGGAATGTAATGTTAAGCATTTTATTTTTGTTAGTTCAATTGGCGTTAATGGAAATTTAACTAATGGTGTTCCTTTCACTGAGAATTCTGCCCCAAATCCTGTTTCTGAATATGCTATTTCGAAATATGAAGCTGAAGAAAAGCTTATGCAATATTTCATTGGTGGCAACATGTCTATCACCATTATTCGCCCCGCGTTAATTTGTGGAATAAATGCACCTGGAAATATTCAGAGATTATTGAATCTAGTATCTAAGAACATACCATTACCTTTTAAAGGAGTTCAAAATAAACGAGCGATGGTTTCCTTAGATAATGTAGTTAGTTTCATCATTGAGTGTATTAATAATGCCAAAGCGAAAGATCAATTGTATCTTTTAGCGGATAAGGGAAATCCTTCTACTGAAGAGATAATTCAGGTATTTTCCTCGGGTATGGGTAAGTCACCAATGTTAATCACCTTCCCCAAAAGTATAATGAAATTATGTTTATCAGTGATTGGGAAAGGCTCTATCTATGAGCAACTATTTGGTGATTTAGAGGTCAATGCCAGCAAAGCTTGTGAACAACTCGGCTGGACACCAACGGTGACACTCAATGAAACGATGCGCAAAACCGCTGAGTATTATAATAAGGGTAACCGTTAATGTTTGAATTAGTGATATTTTGTCTCGCGTCGGTAAGTTCTTTTTCTCTAACGTGCTATCTCAGACTATATGCAATAAAACACAATGTTATAGATTTACCCAACCATCGCAGCTCTCATGCAATACCGACTCCGCGAGGTGGTGGAGTGGCGATTGTTGCAACTATTTTAATTATCATGATTGCACTTTTTTTAAGTCATATCCTTTCTCTGTTTACGGTGTTGAGTTTCTTTTGTGCAGGACTAATCGTTGCAATAACAGGATTTCTCGACGATCATGGACACATTGCTGCTAGATGGCGGTTATTAGCACATTTTGCTGCTGCGGCGATCGGCTTGGCATTTTTAAATCATTTCCCATTAATAAACATATTTCAGCACGATGTCTCCCTTAATACTATCGGAATGATTATTGGGTTAATATATCTTGTATGGATGCTTAACTTATATAATTTCATGGATGGCATCAACGGATTGGCCAGTGCGGAAGCTATAACGTTTGCAATTTCATCTGCATTAATATTGTACTTGAATATTCCGAATTTCTTTTCTACAGATGAGTTTATTCTAAGTATATTGCTAGGTGGTGCTGTATTTGGATTCATGTTATGGAACTTTCCAAAAGCAAGAATATTTATGGGGGATGCAGGGAGTGGTTTCTTAGGTATTTTCATAGGCTTGTTTGTCTTACATATAGCAAACCTTAATAGCCAATTCTTCTTTGCCGAAATTTGTATTCTAGGTGTATTCATCGTGGACGCGACGGTCACTTTAATCTGCAGGGTATTAAAAGGTAAAAAATTTTACGAAGCTCACGCAAGCCATTGTTATCAAATACTGGCGAGAAAGTACAATGACCATAAGCCAGTAACGATAGCAGTAACAATGATAAATGTAGTATGGCTTCTACCTATTGCTCTTTTAATCGCATCAGGAATAATCGATGGCATCATCGGCATTGTTATTGCATGGACACCGCTCATTCTCATTTCACTTAAATGTGGCGCGGGAATAAAAGATAAAGATACTATTGGCCAAAAGTGAAAAAAACACGTTCGATTTATACGCAGCGAATAAAATGAATCTGGGCATTTTTTCCTTCAGAAGGGATTTGTTATTTAATAGAGAGGGACTATGCGGACATGTTTACTTGATTTCGGTTATCTGGTGATTGTACGGTCCATAGGGAGCCTGTATCTCCCTTTGGAGTATAATTTTTAAGGTCGAATAATAAGATTCAAAGAGGCTATTTGTTATCTCTATGTTGACTTACTTAATCTCTTTACCGAGACCAGTAAAAAGGTCGATTGCTTTAGCTGTTGATATAATATTATTAATGGCTGCTTTTTGGTTTTCATTCTGGGTACGCATTGATTCAATGACTCCGCTGAAAAGTGTACCCCATTGGTTTCTTATTGGGTCGATCATATGCATTACTCTGATGTTATTTATAAAACTAGGATTATATCGCGCAGTAATTCGCTATATCACTGCTAAGATATTAGTCGCTGTAGCGTCAGGAATGGCTGTGTCGTCTGTATTTTTAATCATTGCAGCGTTTTATACAAATTTATATTTACCCAGAACAATACCTTTTATTTATTTTTCTTTTGGGGTATTGCTAATCGCCGGTTCTCGATTGTTTTTGAGAATGTTGGTCACGCGGAAATTTAGAGTGGGTACACGTGTAATAATATATGGCGCAGGTGCATCAGGACGACAACTACTACCGGCATTAAGCCAAATGGATGAATACTTTCCTGTGGCATTCGTAGATGATAATTATCGTCTGCATGGACAAGTGATACATGGTGTTACAGTTTTCTCTCCGGAAAAACTGCCATGGTTAATTGAGAAGTATGAAGTAAAAAAAATATTACTCGCTATGCCGAGTATTGATCGCGTAAAGAAAAATGAAGTAATTAAAAAATTAGAACGTCTGCCCTGTGAAGTTCTCTCTATACCGGGTATGGTTGACTTGGTTGAGGGTAAGGCAAGAATTGATTCTCTTCGCAAAGTTTTAATAACTGATCTCTTGGGCCGCGACCCGGTTTTACCAATCCCCGACTTGATTACACGGAATATTAGCGGAAAAATAGTTATGGTGACCGGAGCTGGCGGTTCTATAGGCTCGGAATTATGTAGGCAGATTTTGCAAAATAAGCCCACACAATTAATTCTTTTCGAATTGTCTGAATTTTCATTATATACAATTGAAGCAGAACTAAGGCAGTTAAATGCCAAAAAAAATTACTCTGTCGAAATAACTCCAATTTTAGGAAATGTTCAAGATAAAAATCATCTTGAAAAAGTAATCAAGAAATTCAATGTCCAAACTATTTATCATGCAGCGGCGTATAAGCATGTGCCCTTGGTCGAGTTCAATGTTGTTGCTGGTGTTCGTAATAATATATTTGGCACTTTGGCATGTGCCCAAGCAGCTCTATCATGTGATGTTGAGAGCTTCGTTCTTATTTCAACGGATAAGGCTGTTCGTCCGACAAATACAATGGGCGCAACAAAAAGAATGGCTGAGCTTATTCTGCAAGCTTTAGCCTCTCAAACGTCTAAAACATGTTTTAGTATGGTGCGTTTTGGCAATGTATTGGGTTCATCAGGTTCGGTTGTCCCTCTTTTTGAAAAACAAATAGCAGCAGGTGGTCCCATTACATTAACGCATCCGGAAATAACCAGATATTTTATGACCATCCCTGAAGCTGCACAGTTAGTTATACAAGCGGGAGCTATGGGAAATGGGGGCGATGTTTTTGTACTGGATATGGGAGAGCCTGTTAAGATAATAGATCTTGCGCATAGGATGGTTGCATTAAATGGGCTTTCAGTGCGTGACGAATCGAACCCTTACGGGGACATTGCTATATTTACCACTGGATTAAGACCCGGTGAAAAACTCTATGAAGAGTTATTAATAGGGCATAACGTCACAACAACAATACATCCCAGAATAAAAACTGCAAACGAAATCATGGTGCCCTGGGACGATATGTCAAAAATTCTTGATAATTTGAAAAGTGCCAGTGATTCTTATGACTACAAAAAAATTCGTGAAATTTTATTAAATGCGCCAACGTCATTCACACCAGTTGATGACATATGTGACTTACTGTGGTCTGAAATAGAAATTCATGAGGCAAAAAATAGTACAGCCAATCAGTTAACTATTTAGAATGAGATAATAATTCCATTCTAAAGTTTGATTGAAGTGTCTATTATAAAATCTAGGAAGTTATAATGAACGTTATAAAAACGCCACTTGATGGTTGTGTTATTATCGAGCCCAAAGTATTTGGTGATTCAAGAGGTTTTTTTCTGGAAACATGGCATAAACAGAAATATCAACAGGCCGGTATAAAAGAAGACTTTGTACAGGATAATCGTTCTCGCTCTTCCCGAAATGTTTTACGAGGCTTACATTTTCAGCGAACTAAACCGCAAGGCAAATTGGTTAGCGTAATAACCGGTGTTGTATATGATGTGGCGGTCGATTTGCGTCCTGATTCAACTACCTTTGGGCAACATATGGGGATAGTGCTTTCTGCAGAAAAAAACAATCAAATTTATATACCCCCTGGCTTTGCTCATGGTTTTTGTGTGCTTAGTGATTTTGCGGATTTTCATTATAAATGTACAGAATTCTATGATCCGAGCGATGAAACAGGGATTATTTGGAACGATCCTGATATTGGTATTGAATGGCCTATAACTGCACCACTATTATCTGAGAAAGACATGAAATTGATCTCATTGGCACAATACCGGAATACATTATGAGTACACATTATACAGTAATTGGTGGTAAAGGTTTTATCGGTAGTGAAATTGTGTCGCAGCTAAGGGGGGCCGGGGAAGAGGTTGTTATACCTGCCCGCGGCGATGAAATGCTTTTTAAAGAAGACTTAGGAATAGTTATTTATGCCGCGGGTAATGGAGACTGTGGAAAGGAACCATTCGCAGTTCTGGAGTCCAATACAACACTGCTTGCACAATTATTAGAAAAGGCCATCTTCAATAAATTAATTTATATATCTTCAACGCGGCTATACATGGAGCAGGAAGGCTCTTCAGAAAACAATGATCTAAAAATTTGCACGAACGACAACCGTAGATTATTCAATCTGACAAAATTAGTTAGTGAGGAATTATGCCTGCGGAGTGGCCGCGAAACGATCGTTGTTCGGCCTTCTAACGTTTATGGACTAGCTTTAAAAAGTAATCTTTTTCTACCAAGTATAATACGTAATGCAATCACTAATGGTCATATCGATATGTTTGTAACCCCGAATTATGCTAAAGATTATGTCGCGGTATCTGATGTCGCAAAATTAGTCTATCTAATAAGTAAAAATAACCAGCATAATGTATACAATATTGCCTCAGGTACTAACACAACTGCCGCTGAAATTGCTGATATTATTAAGGAAAAAACTCATTGTACCGTTACTTGGCATGAAGGTTATAAAGGCGAATATTTTCCTGTTACGAATATTAGTAGAACGGTTAATGAGTTCAATTATGAATATGCGCATATTTTAACTGATATCGAAACTATGATAAATAATTTTAAAAAGATTTTGTCTAATGGTTAGCTCGGTACTTTCAATTATCACTAAGCTGCTGAACGATGAAAATAAGAAAAAAACGTTCTTCAATTTTTTCTTTCTGGGATTAGAGCGGTTAACCCAGCTTTTAGTCATTGTTATCATAAACAAACTCTTAATTAATAACTATAGCTTTGGTGATTTTAGTAGTTGGCAATATGCGCTTGTAATTTTCGCTATTTTCATGACAGGTACGTGGATTTGCGGTTCTGAGGTCGTTATACCTAAGCTACTAGATTATCCAGATAGAATTGATAAAATAATCAGTAATGTGATCTTTTTGAGGTTGGGTGCGGGTATTTTTGTGGCCTTCGCTATGATTATATGGGCGATAGTAACTGCAAATGGTCTTAACAGGGTATTTATTATAGGCTTGGCAGTCTCTGTTGCGTTTCGTGAGGTCATGATTGTTGGTTTAACATGGTATCAGAGTCTTGCTCGTTTAAAACTACCATGTCAAATTCTAATCCTTGCTTCTCTCTTAAAGTTACTGGTCGTGTATATTGGTGTAAAGATACACTTGCCTATTGACTATTTATGGATTGCGTGGGTTATAGAATCCTTGCTGCCATGTTGTTTTATCTTTTATTTTTTTAAAAAAGCTACGAATTGGAAATTAGTTAAAGTTGATTCCAGTATATTCGAGTTACTAAAATTAGGCTTGGCTGTATGGTTCTGTTTATGCATGCAGCAGTTAACAATGAAGTTTGACCGGGTATTTCTCGAGGGGAAAATTACAGGTGAGATGTATTCTAATTATACAGCGGCATTACAGCTGGTAGATAATTGGTATGCTATTTGTATTTTATTCGTGCAGGCAATAGCGCCTATATTTATTTTTAAATATAGTAATATCAGGGAAATAAAAGAAAATCTAAAATTCTGCATATTTGCTACTTTAGTTGTCACAAGTATTGGTGCGTTGGCTTCGACTTTGTTTGCTGACTTGATTATCAATGTTTTTTATGGGAGTAAATTACTGCATTCCAGTGGCTATCTGTCATTGTTTATCTGGTTGACACCCGTCCTGGCAATAGATCAGGTCTTAAGTATGGTTTTGATACGAACTAAGCAACTTAAAAAACTGATTTTAAAGTGGTTATGCTCATTTCTGTATGTATTAATATTTATACCAGTTATTTATCATTTTTATGGCGTCAGAAATATATTCTGGAGTCTGTTTATTATTTATGGTGTTAATATTTTATTCTCTGTGAGATGTATAAAAAATGCACGATGAAAAAATTTCAATTGTAGTCCCAGCATACTGTGCGCCTGAAAAAGTGGCTCGATTCTTGGATGGTTTGTTAGAAAATGATTATCCAGACCAGAATGTTGAAGTTATCCTTATTGATGATTGCAGCCCCGTTTCACTTGCAAATGTTGTGGAAAGTTATATGCATAAATTTGCAGGTTCAACCAATTTGATCTTTCACAGAAATTCGCAAAACTCTGGAAGAGCCTTTTCAAGAAATATTGGCTACTTACTAGCTACAGCTCGCGTAATTATGTTTCTTGATGTTGATAATATTCTGGAAAAAAATGCCATCAAGAATGCAATGTCTTTTTTTCGAGGTAAGGATTTTGTTTGTGCTCGTATAAATATACGGATATCACCTCAAAGGGTTACTGAAAGTAATTATATTAGATATTTTGACAGTCGGTATCTGGGGGCTAGAGGGGTTCAGGAGGAGCGTATTAGTACACGATATTTTGCGAGTGATGGTATTCTTATTACTAGAGATATTCTGGAAGAGATTGGTGCTTTTGACGAAGATTTTCGACATTATGGGTGCGAAGATGAAGAATTGGGTATTCGCATCTCTAAGGCAGGTTACCCTTTTTATTTTTTACCAACTGTACTTGCTGAAGATAGTGATATTCCGACTATCCGCCGGGCTTCGGAACGTATGGTCACTTATGCATCATGTTCTTTTCCCTTGTTGATTAAAAAACATCCTGAATGTATTGGTGATTGCTTATTTTCATCATTTGAGTTATTGCTGGCGGATAAGAGAGTTGCCCATAAATTAATCGTTTCAGGCATACATTACTTTCCTGTAGTTAGCTTTAAACGTATAATGCTTAAATTCTGTGAACGCATGGACAAAAGTAAAATTTGCATTCCGGATTTCTTTTACAAAGCAATTTTAGCGCTTTCGTATATAGAAGGGGGACGCATTAGGATTAGGGGAAAATAATATGAGTATTTTTTTACTATCGCCTGGATTTATCTATGCAGTAATTTGGTTATTTACTATTATTCTTTATTCTCTTGGACTTACTACCAATATCACTCCGATGAGTAGCGATGTAGTACTCTTCTTATTAATAAATATAGTTCTTGGCTTTATTTTTGCGTTACCTTTTTTACGCTTTAGGACTATAAATTCGGTACGACTTAAAGAAGTTATGCCGTCTTATAAAGTTACTAAGCGATGGTTTTTTATATGGTGCTTGGCTATTATTCCCGATGCTATAGTAGCAGGTGGTATCCCAATGTTATTACAATTAAAAGATGGATATAATTATACAGAATTTGGAATACCGACCTATCATGGCATCGTTAACATGATTTTTTTGTTTGTCTTTCCTTCCATTTTTTATCATTTCCTGTTAAGCCGAAAAAAAATATTACTCATGGTTTTACTCCTAATGTGTATCTGGGAAATGTTAGTATTCCGTAGAGGGATATTAATGTCGGGTTTAGTAGAAGTTTTTTTTCTTTACTTCATATATAAAAGAATAACTATCAGGGTTTTAATCGCGGTTTTTTCGCTCGTAATCACGGTAGTATTATTATTTGGTGTTGTTGGTGATATTCGTGGTGCTGAAAATCCTTACAACTATATGTTATCTTCAGATGGTGCAATTCTTACTCTTCTCCCGTCAGGTTTTACTTGGTTTTATGTATATATTACCGCAGGGTTGGCGAACCTAACATATAACCTCCCACACATTATCCCAGCATATGATTTCACTAGTTTCCAAGACTTGTTTCCGAGTGTTATAAGGAATTTGATATATTCAGATTTGGGTTTCCATGATTCTATGATACTTGTTGATGCCAATGCTAATGTGTCAACAATGTTTGAAAAACTCGTTCCGGACTTAGGCATAGCTGGCTCAATTTGTATTGTATTCACCATGCTATGCTTATTCAATATTGCTTATAATAATATTCTGAAATCATATCGATATAGCATCTATCCTTATACGATAGCCATCCAGTGTGTTATCTTTAGTGGGTTTTATAATATTTTTTTTATACAAACCTATTTTCTACTCTTTATCCTTACCCTTTTTCTTATAAGAATAAAGATCAAAACAAAGAGCGAAGTAAATGTTTGAGTTTATTAAATCCGATATTAAAAGATATAATACTCTAACAAGGAAAATCGACTCCCGGGCATTAATTATTGACCTTGTGGTGAGTTTTTTTTGTATGCGACTTACACCTGTAATACTTTATCGCATGAGTAGTTTTTGTTATAGAAAAAAAATACCTTTTTTCTCCAAATTATTTTCGTTAATGAATTTCATTATTTTTGGCATTGAAATTGCGCCAAATTGTGAAATAGGTGGTGGTCTTTTCATCCCTCATTCACAAGGGATAGTTATAGGTGCGGCAAAAATTGGTTGTAACGCTACGATATACCAGAATGTGACATTGGGTGCCAAAAATATTGATATCCCATTCAATCCGGCAAATCGACCTGTGTTAGGGAATGATGTATTAGTTGCGTCTGGTGCCAAAGTATTGGGAGGAATTCATATCGGCAATAATGTTATTATTGCGGCAAATGCTGTTGTGACGAAATCATGTGAAGATAATGTCTTACTCGCAGGAGTACCTGCGGTTATCAAAAGAGTTTCTAAATGAAAGTGCTATTTATTTGCCCCCGTTTTTTTAATTATGAAAATGAGATTACGGATGCTTTAAAAAGGATTGGCGCAACCGTGGATTACTTTGATGAAAAGCCGTTCAATAATGTTTTCTTTAAAATGATTCTCCGTCTTTGGAAAAAAAGCAGATTTGTTCGATGGACAATAAATAAGCATATCGATATCATTTTATCGCAGACATTGGATGATTATGATTACGTTTTTGTCCTTAAAGGTGAGTCACTAACTCAGAGGCTTTTATTAAAACTTAAAAAAAAATATACAAGAGCAAAATTTGTCTATTACGCTTGGGATTCTATTCGTAATTATGCGCATATACAGCAATATCTATATTTATTTGATAAGGTTTATACTTTTGATGATCAGGATGCAAAGAACTTTTCTTCGATGACGCATCTACCGCTTTTTTTCTCACCTGAGTTTAGCAATTCAGCTGCTGAATCGCAGCTAGCAGGCAGAAAAGGTAAACCTAAAATAGCTTTTCTTGGCTCAGTGCATAGTGATAGATATCAGCTACTGGGGGAAATTTATAGTAGATATAAAGACAAATATCGTCTTGATTTTATATTATACTTCCCCTCCTTGATTATACTTGCCGGATTTATTTTTAAAAATATATCTAATATAAAAAAATACAAGCTTTATTCTTTTACTCTTAAGTCCAGAAGCAAAAATGAGGTTGCTGATTTTTTCAGGAGCGCAGATGCAATTCTGGATATTCAGCATCCGGGGCAAACCGGTCTGACGATGCGCACAATCGAATGCTTACCTCTGGAAAGAAAAATGATAACAACTAATAATAGTGTGTCATGTTACGCCTTTTATTGCCCTGAGAATTTCTTTTTTTTGGACCGAACCACTAAATTTATCGATGAAGATTTTTTTAACGTTCCATTTAAGAAGGTTGATAATACGGTTATCGAAAAATACAGTATAGACGCCTGGGTCAGAGCTATTTGCTCATGAATTATCTATATTTAATAAATAATAGCTGCACTTTCTCTAAAGGATAGGTGAGTTCATTTGAAGCTACAACTAAATGATATTTAAAGGGTAAAAAATGAAAGGTATTATTCTTGCTGGTGGTTCGGGTACACGTCTTCACCCCATTACTCGGGGTGTATCAAAACAGTTGTTACCTATTTATGACAAGCCAATGGTATACTATCCATTATCAGTATTAATGTTGGCAGGTATTAGTGACATCTTGGTAATTACTACGCCGGAGGATCTTAGTGCTTTTCAACGACTTCTGGGCGATGGGCAGCGTTTTGGTATCAACTTAACTTACGCTGTTCAACTCTCTCCAGATGGGCTGGCTCAGGCTTTCATTATTGGTGAAAATTTTATTGATGGCGATAAATGCGCTCTAGTTTTGGGTGATAATATATTTTTCGGACAAAGCTTCGGTCGAAAATTAGAATCTGTCGCCGCGATGGAAGAGGGGGCTACTGTATTTGGTTATCAGGTCATGGACCCTGAGCGCTTTGGTGTAGTTGAGTTCGATGATCAGTTCCGCGCTCTCAGTATTGAAGAAAAACCGTTAAAACCAAAATCACCTTGGGCTGTTACTGGTTTATATTTCTATGACGAAAAAGTTGTTGAAATGGCTAAGCAGGTTAAACCTTCTAGTCGTGGTGAATTAGAGATCACTACGTTAAATCAGATGTATCTTGAACAAGGTAAATTACAGGTAGAATTACTGGGACGTGGCTTTGCTTGGTTGGATACAGGAACCCATGACAGTTTGATTGAAGCTGCTCAATTTATTCATACTATTGAAAAAAGACAAGGCTTTAAAATTGCTTGCCTGGAAGAGATTGCTTACCGTAAGGGATGGCTAACTGCCGCAGAAGTTCTTACTGAAGGAGAGGCAATGTCCAAAACAAATTATGGCCAATATCTACTTAATCTTGTTAAGGACTTTTAATTATTCATTCTTTTAATTTTTAGTTCTTTTCTGCTTTTTGAGCATGATAAAAACTATTTCATGAGCTTCTTCTATGACTAATGTTTACTTGTCTTTTTGTGTAATAGCATTATTTGCAACTAATCAGACTTATGGTAAAGATAAAAAGTGTGATTTTCTTTGGGGTACTGCATCTTCATCTTATCAAGTTGAAGGTGGCTGGAATGCTGAAGGGAAAGGTCCATCGAATTGGGATTACTTTACTCATAACAATGTCACTAAATATACTATTGGGAAATCTGAAAATGGTGATATAGCGACTAACCAGATCTCGAGAGAAGTTTATTTGAAAGATATCAAGTTGATGAAAGAGCTTGGGGTTAATTCTTATCGCTTTTCTATATCATGGTCCAGAGTTATGCCTGATGGTGAGGTGCTTAATCCTCAGGGCATTGCATACTATGCTAAACTTATTGCTGATCTTAAAGAAAATGGTATAAAACCTATAGTTACTCTTTATCACTGGGATATGCCATTAGCATTATATAATCGGGGCGGTTGGGCAAACCCGGATTCTCCTTTCTGGTTTGATAAATACGCTCAAATTATTTTTAAAAAATTTGGTGACACTGTTCCAGTGTTCATAACTTTTAATGAGCCTGAGGGCTATGTATTCACATTGGAACCATTAGCTGATAATTTAGTAAAAAATAAAGTACATCCTTATGAATCAGTCCTTTCTGTGAAATCTCGTAGTAGGCAAGCCATTTCTTTGCATAATGTTCTTTTGGCTAATGCCTTGGCCGTTAAGTCATTTCGTCGTAGCAACCATGCCGGGAAAATAGGCCTCGCTCTAAATCTTTCACCATGTATCGACCCAAAAAACAAGAATTCAAAAGCGGCAGATATTTGTAATGATTTACATAACCATTGGATTCTAGATGCTCTTTTCAAAGGAAAGTATCCACAATCAATTCAGAAGATGTATCAAAACGCCGAGCCTAGCTTTGTGGTGAATAATAAGGATATGCTGTTAATAAAAGCAAGCAAACCTGATTTTATTGGAGTCAATTATTATGGTCCAACTTTGGTTAAAGATGATAATGATCAACCTTTTGGTGTTGGTAATCGTCCCAATCCTGACATTAAACCCGCTTATAATGGGCCTGTTTCTCCCAATGACATGGTTGATATGCTTAAAAAATTTGACCAGAGATACGGAAAACAGTCATATATTCTCACTGAGAATGGCGCGGGGTTTGGAAACAAGGATGAAGTCAGAAATGGTGCAGTAATTGAAGATTCCTTGCGCGCAGAGTATCTGGAAAAACATATCCACGCTGTAATGCAAGCGCGGCAGAACAATATTAACATTGTTGGGTATCTTTATTGGAGTTTATTAGATAACTTCGAGTGGTTATGGGGATATGATAATAAGTTTGGTTTAATTAGCGTTGATTTTAATGATAGGAATTTAACGCGCATGCCAAAATTGTCATATTATAGATACCAGACGTTGATAAAAAATTATTCTCAAATTAATAGCTGCAAAGCTAATAAATGATTCTGCCTTTGATAGCGGTGGGTATCCTCTGCATATATCGCTTTTTATCCACAATACCGCTTCTATCTACTACCTTTATCTTTGCAAACTAAGTTAATATAATTAAATCAATGGCTGATCGTTTTCTACGAACAGTGACCAAACCTGACAGGAGTATGTAATGTCCAAGCAACAAATCGGCGTTGTTGGTATGGCCGTGATGGGGCGCAACCTGGCGCTCAACATCGAGAGCCGTGGCTATACCGTTTCCGTTTTCAACCGCTCGCGCGAAAAAACTGAAGAAGTGATTGCCGAAAATCCGGGCAAAAAGCTGGTTCCTTACTACACCGTTGAAGAATTTGTTCAATCGCTGGAAACCCCGCGTCGCATCCTGCTGATGGTTAAAGCGGGTGCTGGTACCGATGCAGCCATCGACTCACTGAAACCTTACCTCGATAAAGGCGACATCATTATTGATGGTGGTAATACATTCTTCCAGGACACGATCCGCCGTAACCGCGAACTCTCGGCTGATGGATTTAACTTTATCGGTACCGGCGTTTCCGGTGGCGAAGAGGGCGCGCTGAAAGGCCCATCCATCATGCCTGGCGGCCAGAAAGAAGCCTACGAACTCGTTGCACCAATTCTGACTAAAATTGCTGCTGTAGCAGAAGACGGTGAGCCTTGTGTGACCTATATTGGTCCGGACGGTGCAGGCCACTACGTGAAGATGGTGCATAACGGCATCGAATATGGTGACATGCAGCTGATTGCGGAAGCCTATGCGCTTTTGAAAGGCGGTCTGAACCTTTCTAACGAAGAGCTGGCGAAAACTTTCAGTGAGTGGAATCAGGGCGAACTGAGTAGTTATCTGATCGATATCACCAAAGATATCTTCACTAAAAAAGATGAAGACGGTAAATACCTGGTTGATGTGATTCTTGATGAAGCGGCCAACAAAGGCACTGGTAAATGGACCAGTCAGAGCGCGCTGGATCTCGGCGAACCGCTGTCGCTGATCACAGAGTCGGTGTTTGCTCGTTACATCTCTTCCCTGAAAGATCAGCGCGTTGCAGCATCCAAAGTGCTGTCCGGCCCGCAGGGTAAACCGGCGGCTGACAAAGCTGAATTTATCGAGAAAGTGCGCCGTGCTCTCTACCTTGGCAAAATCGTATCTTACGCCCAGGGCTTCTCTCAGCTGCGCGCTGCCTCAGATGAGCACAACTGGGATCTGAACTACGGTGAGATTGCGAAGATCTTCCGCGCAGGGTGCATTATCCGCGCGCAGTTCCTGCAAAAAATTACTGATGCGTATGCTGAAACACCGGCAATCGCCAACCTGCTGCTTGCGCCGTACTTCAAGAAAATCGCGGATGATTACCAACAAGCTCTGCGTGATGTAGTTGCTTACGCAGTGCAAAACGGTATTCCGGTGCCGACTTTCTCTGCGGCAATTGCTTATTACGACAGCTACCGTTCTGCGGTGTTGCCTGCGAACCTGATCCAGGCACAGCGTGATTACTTCGGTGCTCATACGTATAAACGCACTGATAAAGACGGAGTTTTCCACACCGAGTGGCTGGATTAATCCGATATTCACCTGAATGATGCATAAAGCCCGATTACTGCAATCGGGCTTTTTTTTCGATTAGTAATGCTATTTAAAAATAATATTCTGATTTTTAATTTTAAATCATCTGTAAACAAAATTTAATCTCGTCGTATCTATTTTTCCCCACCTTGACGTTACTCAACATTAGCGGTAAAAAACCAAACAGTTATTGAATACAGCGGTGGCATTAATGCGCCATCTCCGGTTATCACACTGACATAAGTTGCTTATCAAATGAAAATTACCATCTCCGGAACAGGGTACGTTGGCCTCTCTAACGGAATTCTGATTGCACAGAATCATGAGGTCGTGGCGCTGGATATCGTGCAATCCAAAGTGGATATGCTGAATCAGAAAATTTCTCCCATCGTTGATAAAGAAATCCAGGATTATCTGCAGAATAAACCGCTTAATTTCCGCGCGACGACAGACAAAAACGACGCCTATCGCGATGCCAGTTACGTTATCATTGCCACGCCAACAGATTACGACCCTAAAACTAACTACTTCAATACCAGTTCTGTCGAAGCGGTCATCCGTGATGTCCATGAGATTAACCCGCAGGCGGTGATGATCATTAAATCGACCGTTCCCGTTGGTTTTACTCAGTCCATCAAAGAAAAAATGGGTATTGATAACATTATTTTCTCGCCGGAATTCCTGCGTGAAGGGAAGGCGCTATACGATAACCTGCATCCGTCGCGAATCGTTATCGGTGAGCGTTCAGAGCGTGCCGAGATTTTTGCCGGTCTGTTGCAGCAGGGCGCTATCAAAAAAGATATTCAGGTTCTGTTTACCGATTCAACGGAAGCTGAAGCTATTAAACTTTTTGCCAATACCTACCTGGCAATGCGCGTGGCTTACTTCAACGAACTGGATAGCTACGCAGAAAGTCTCGGCCTGAATACGCGTCAGATTATCGAAGGGGTTTGCCTCGACCCGCGTATTGGCAACCACTACAACAACCCTTCCTTTGGTTATGGCGGTTACTGCCTGCCAAAAGACACGAAACAGCTGCTGGCCAATTATCAATCAGTGCCGAACAATATCATCTCTGCGATCGTGGATGCTAACCGCACGCGTAAGGATTTCATTGCTGATTCAATTCTTGCACGCAAGCCGAAAGTTGTCGGAATTTACCGTTTAATTATGAAGAGCGGCTCCGATAACTTCCGTGCTTCTTCGATTCAGGGGATCATGAAACGCATCAAAGCGAAAGGCGTGACGGTAATTGTTTATGAGCCTGTGATGCAGGAAGATGAGTTTTTCCACTCTCGCGTAATACGCGATCTTGATGCGTTCAAACAGGAATCTGACGTTATTATCTCTAATCGTATGGCCAAAGAACTGGCTGATGTGGAAGAAAAAGTCTATACCCGCGACCTGTTTGGTAATGATTGACCTTAAAGCGGCTCGTCAGGGTCGCTTTAATTATTCAATAAAGTAATAATTAGTTCTTCTTTTCATAATAAATGTCTAAAATCATCTTGTCCTATAGTAAAAATAGCCGTAACAGCTTAAGTTGCTGGCTGTAATTTTATTTTGCTTTTTCACAAGGTTACCATGTCATACGAAAACAATAATGTTATCGCGCGGTCAGGTAGTGAACCTGAGCAGATTGATTTGATAGATCTTTTAATTCAGCTATGGCGCGGGAAATGGACGATCGCCATTTTTATCATTCTCGGCGTAATCATAGCTGGAGCATATCTTAGCGTTGCTAAAGAAAAATGGACCTCCACAGCAGTGATCACCATGCCGGATGCCGGGCAGATTGCAGATTATACCAACGCCATGCGTGTGCTCAGTGGCAATTCTGATTTCAAAATTAACGATATCCAGCAGCAAGCAATTGGACGTTTTAGTTCTGCTTTCTCTGCCCTTGCCGCTACGCTGCAAAATCAGGAAGAGCCAGAAAAACTGACGCTTGATCCCTCCGTCACGGGTCAGCCGTTGCCGCTTAAGGTTATCTATCAGGCGCAAACGGCAAAAGAAGCCCGGCAAAAACTCGCTCAGTACATTCAGCGAGTTGATGAACAGGTGGCGAAAGAGCTTGATCATGACCTGAGAGCGAATATTAAGTCTTATAGCGAGGATCTCGCCCAGTCGCTGGCAACGCAGGAAAAAGTGGCTGAAGAACAAAAAGCGCTGCGCCTGAAGCAGATAGCTCTTGGCCTCACTGTTGCACGAGACGCCAATATTCAGACTCCGCAGGTACAGCAAACGCAGAATGTCACCCAGGACACGCTTTTCTTGCTTGGTAGTGCAGCACTTGATGCCATGATCAAGAATGAAGCTTCCCGACCGCTGGTTTTCTCAGATGATTATTACAAGACCAGGCAGCACTTGCTGGATATCAGAACGCTCGTTCCTAATGCTTCCAATGTGCATGCTTATCGCTATGTGATGAAGCCTGACCTGCCGCTTCGCAAAGACAGTCCGAAGAGAGCATTAATCATGGTGCTTGCCGTACTGCTTGGCGGCATGATTGGCGCAGGAGTTGTGCTGGCGCGAAATGCTGTGAGAAATTACAGATCCAAAGCATAAAATGTTTAAACCGGGCCCCAGCGCCCGGTTTTATCTTTATTTATGTCGCTTACGTAAATTCTCAATCACTGCCGTGAGATCCAGCTGCTGGTCCTGCAACAGCACCAGCAGGTGATAAAGCAGGTCAGAGGCTTCGTTAGTTAACTCTTCGCGGTCATGCACTGTGGCGGCGAGCGCGGTTTCCACACCTTCCTCGCCCACTTTTTGCGCAATACGCTTGGTACCGCTGGCATACAGTTTAGCCGTGTAAGAGCTTGCCGGGTCGGCAGTTTTGCGTGCAGCCAGCAGTTCTTCTAGTTGGTACAAGAAAAGCCACTGATGGCTGTTCTCGCCAAAGCAGCTTGAGGTGCCTTTGTGGCAGGTTGGACCAACAGGATCAACCAGCAGCAGCAGCGTATCGTTATCACAGTCCACCGCGATGTTCACAACATTCAGAAAGTGGCCGGACGTTTCGCCTTTCGTCCACAAGCGCGCTTTTGTGCGTGAATAAAAAGTTACCTTGCCGCTTTCGCACGTTTTTGCCAGCGCCTCTTTATTCATATACCCAAGCATCAATACTTCGCCGGAAACGGCGTGCTGCACCACGGCGGGCAGCAGCCCGTCCGTTTTTTCCCAGTCCAGTTGGGAAAACTGTTGCTCTGTTAACATACCCTTATCTCCACGCCCAGGCAGGCCAGGTAATTTTTTAATTCACCAATATTAATAATTTGTTTGTGAAACACCGAAGCGGCCAGCGCGCCGTCGACATTGGCATCCCGGAAAGCTTGCAGAAAATGTTCCATGGTCCCGGCCCCGCCGGAGGCAATCAGCGGCACATGGCAGACGTCGCGCACCTTTTTCAACTGCGTAAGATCGTAACCGTTACGCACGCCGTCCTGATTCATCATATTCAGTACGATCTCCCCGGCACCGCGCTTTTGCACCTCCTGCACCCACTCCAGCGTTTTCCATTGGGTGATACGGGTACGGCTCTCGTCGCCGGTATATTGATTGACGTGATAGTTACCAGTGGTTTCGTCAAACCAGGTATCAATACCCACCACGATACACTGCACCCCGAAGCGATCGGCCAGCCGGGTAATCAGCTCCGGGTCCGCCAGCGCCGGGGAATTAATAGAAATCTTATCTGCGCCAAAAGAGAGAATTTTGGCCGCGTCCTCAACAGACTTAATCCCGCCCGCCACACAGAAGGGAATATCAATCACTTCAGCAACGCGCGTGACCCAGCTTTTATCCACCACACGACCATCGCTGGAAGCCGTAATATCATAAAAAACAAGCTCGTCGGCGCCTTCTTGCGCATAGCGTTTTGCCAGCGGGACAATATCGCCAATAATTTCGTGATTGCGAAACTGCACGCCTTTTACCACCTGGCCATCACGCACATCGAGACAAGGTATTATCCGTTTTGCCAGCATTGAATCGCCTCCTTCACCGTGAACTTACCTTCCAGCAGCGCACGACCGACAATCACGCCGCGCACGCCCGTGCCGCGCAGGGCGGCGATATCATCAAGGGAGCCGATGCCGCCGGATGACTGAAACGCGACGCCTGGGAAACGTGCGCAAATCTCCTGATAAAGGCTGACATTCGAGCCTTTCAGCGTACCGTCGCGCGAAATATCCGTACAAAGCACGTGCTGTAACCCAACCTGCTGATAGGTCTCCACCAGTGCTTCCAGCGTGACCCCGGAGTTTTCCTGCCAGCCGCTAACCGCCACCTGCTTATTGCCCTGGTCGTCAATACGAACATCCAGCGCCAGCACGAGTTTTTCAGCACCGAAGCGACGAAACCACGCTTTCACCATCTCCGGTGATTTTACCGCTGTTGAACCGACGACAACCCGTGCTGCACCCGCTTGTAGCAGCGCCGCGACATCCTCTTCGCTGCGCACCCCCCCGCCGACCTGCACCGGGACATTCACCCCGGCTATCAATTTTTGTAGCAAGGTTATTTGCCGACGAGCCGGGTCTTTAGCACCGGTTAGATCAACAAGATGTAAAACATTAGCGCCCTGGGCGGCATATTCCTGTAAGCGTGGCAGCGGATCGTTACCGTAGTCACGCTGCGTTGCATAGTCACCCTGGTGCAGGCGCACCACGGTGCCATCAATCAAATCTAACGCGGGAATAATCATCACATCTCCAGGAAGTTTTTCAGTAACTGCGCGCCAGCGCGCCCCGAACGTTCCGGGTGAAACTGCACGCCATAAAAGTTGTCGTGCTGCACCGCAGCGCTAAAGGCGTCGCCATAATCACAGCGCGCGATAGTGTCGGCACTCACGGGCATCGCATAGCTATGCACAAAGTAAAAGTACGCGCCGTCATCAATGCCCTGAAACAGGCGATGGCCCGCTTTTGCATAGACCCGGTTCCAGCCCATGTGCGGCAGTGGCAGGCCAGCGTCACGCATCTTCACGACGTCCTGGTCGATTACCCCCAACAAATCAACGCCGTTGCTCTCTTCGCTAAAACGCCCAAGTAGCTGCATGCCCAGGCAGATACCCAGCACCGGCTGCGTACAGGCTTTAACCAGTTCAATCAGTTCGCGCTCACGCAACTGATCCATCGCTGCCTGCGCGGTGCCGACGCCGGGCAAAAACAGTTTATCGGCGTGCAACACTATCTCTGGGTCACGGCTCACCACAGGGTAATAACCGTGGCGTGCGACCGCCGACGTGACCGAGTGGAGATTGGCGCAGCCTGTATCCAGTATGACGACATTCATCACAGCACTCCTTTTGAGGAGGGAAGCGTATCGCCTTCCACGCGGATAGCCTGGCGCAGGGTACGACCAAAGGCTTTAAACAGGCTTTCCACGCGGTGGTGATCGTTTTTGCCTTTGGTTTTCAGGTGCAGCGTCACCGCCATGGTGTAGGAGAGCGAGCGGAAGAAATGCTCCACCATTTCGGTACTCAAATCACCCACGCGCTGATAGGTGAATTCGGCTTTATATTCCAGGTGCGGACGCCCGGAAATATCCAGCGCGCAACGTGCCAGACACTCATCCATTGGCAGGACAAAACCAAAGCGGTTGATACCACGCTTGTCGCCGAGCGCCAGTTTTAGCGCTTCGCCCAGCGCCAGCCCGGTATCTTCCACCGTGTGGTGATCGTCAATATAGAGATCGCCTTTGACGGTAATCTCCATGCGAAAACCGCCGTGGGTGGCAATTTGATCCAACATATGATCAAAGAAGCCGACGCCGGTGTTGATTTTGCTGCCGCCTTCACGATCGAGCCAGACTTTGACGTCAATCTGCGTTTCCCGGGTGTTGCGTTCAACATGCGCGAAGCGGTCACTGCGGGTTAGCTGCTCGCCAATCATCGCCCAGTTCAGCGTTTCGCGGTGATAGCGCAGCCCGCCGATCGCCATATTATTCGCCAGCTCAATGTCAGTGGCGCGATCGCCGATAACATAGCTGTTGGCTTTATCGATAGCCCCTTCAGCCAGCCAGCGCTCGACCATGCGGGTTTTCGGTTTACGGCAATCGCACGCGTCATCAGGCAGATGCGGGCAAATTAATACCTCCTCGAACGCCACACCTTGCGAGGTGAAGACCTGCATCATCAGCTCATGTGGTCCGTTGAAATCTGCCTGCGGGAAACTATCGGTCCCCAGTCCATCCTGATTGGTTATCATCACCAGCTTGTAACCGGCTTTTTGCAGCGTTAGCAGCACCGGGATAACGTCCGGCTCAAACGCCAGCTTGTCGAATCTATCCACCTGAAAGTCGGTGGGCGGTTCACTAATCAGTGTTCCGTCACGGTCAATAAACAGGTACTTCTGGCTCATACTTGCTCCGCACGTAAGGCGTCGATGACGCGCTGGCTTTCCTGACGGGTACCGATTGTAATACGCAGGCAGCCGCTTAAAGAGGGTTGTTTGTTTTGATCTCTCAGGATAATGCCCTGATCCCAAAGAGATTTAAAGACGGCGCTCGAGGCGGTGATCCGCGCGAGAATATAGTTGGTTTCAGAATCGAAAACCTGCTCAACGCAGGGGATATCACGTAGCGCGCTGACCAGAAACTGCCGCTCGCTGATAATTTGCGCCACGCGTTCGCGCATGGCCACGATACCCTGCGGGCTGAGCGCCTGGGCGGCGATGTCCGCCACCGGCGTTGAGAGCGGGTACGGGGCAATCACTTTGAGCAGCAGATTAATTACCTCTTTATTGGCCAGCGTAAAACCGCAGCGCAGGCCCGCCAGCGCAAACGCTTTGGAGAGCGTGCGCAAAATCACCAGGTGCGGGTACTCGTCAAGCCAGCCGACCAGCGAGGCCTGGGGGCAAAACTCAATATAGGCTTCGTCGGCTATCACCAGCGTTTTCCCGCGCGTCATCTCCAGCAGTACGCGCATATCCTGCGGGTTGATAATTTGCCCGGTCGGGTTGTTCGGGCTGCATACATAGACCAGTTTCACCCCTTCCAGGTTGTCAGCGATGCCCTGCAAATCAAGCTGCCAGTCTTCTCGTGCCAACACGGTGCGATACGGCACGCCAAAGGTTTCTGCGCTGACGCTGTACATGCCATAAGTCGGCGGGCAAAAAAGCACCGCGTCCAGGCCTGGCTCGCAAAACGCGCGAATAAGCAGTTCAATACCTTCATCGGCCCCGCGGCTGACCAGCACTTGCTCCGGCGTGACGCCCGCATACCGGGCATAGTTGTCGATAACCGCCTTCGGCTGGCACTCCGGGTAGCGGTTTAACGACTGCTGAGTAAAATCAAACGGCACCGCCGTCGGAAATTCGTTGGCATTCAGCCAGACGTCGCCTTTCCCGCCAAGACGGCGCGCGGACTGGTAAGGCGTCAGTTCGCGCACATTTTTCCGCGCCAGTTCTTCGATGCTCATGCTTGCTCCTTGAGCGCATTCATGCGCAGGGTGACGGCGTTTTTGTGAGCGGTCAGGCGTTCGGCCGCCGCCAGCGTTTCGATGGTGCCCGCCAGGGCGGCAAAACCTTCGCGTGAGAGTTCCTGCACCGTCATGCGCTTCTGGAAATCAGCCAGCCCGAGACTTGAACTGGTCGCCGTGTAACCATAGGTTGGCAGGACGTGGTTAGTCCCGGAGGCGTAATCACCGGCGGATTCAGGCGACCAGTCGCCAAGAAACACTGATCCGGCGTTGGTGATGCTCGCAACCAGCGCGCGCGCATCACGTGTCTGGATAATCAAGTGTTCCGGGCCATACAGATTGGAGATTTCCACACACTGCGCCAGGTCGCGCGCCACAATCAGGCGACTGGCCGAGAGCGCCTGGCGGGCAGTTTCCGCGCGCGGTAACTCGGCCAGCTGGCGTTCGACCGCGTCGGCGACGCGCGCCGCCACAGAGGCATCGGGCGTCAGCAGGATAACCTGCGAGTCCGGGCCATGTTCTGCCTGGGAGAGCAAATCAGAGGCAACAAACTCCGGCGTCGCGCCGCTGTCGGCAATTACCAGCACTTCGGAAGGCCCGGCTGGCATATCAATCGCCGCGCCATCCAGACGCTGGCTGACCTGGCGTTTCGCTTCGGTCACAAACGCATTTCCAGGTCCGAAGATTTTGTTCACTTTCGGCACCGACTCGCTGCCAAAAGCGAGCGCTGCGATAGCCTGCGCACCGCCGACTTTGAAAATCTCCTGCACACCGCACAGCTGCGCAGCATACAGGATTTCATCGGCAATCGGCGGGGGAGAGCAGAGCACCACGCGCGGGCATCCGGCGATACGCGCAGGCGTCGCCAGCATCAGAACGGTTGAGAACAACGGCGCAGAGCCGCCGGGAATATAGAGGCCAACGGAGGCCACCGGGCGGGTAAGTTGTTGGCAACGCACGCCTGGTAAGGTTTCAACATCCACGGTTGGCAATGTTTGCGCGGTGTGAAAAGTGTCGATATTCTTTACGGCAACCGCCATTGCCTGTTTCAGCTCATCGCTCAGGCGAGCGCTGGCGGCACTTATCTCTTCAGGGGTAACTTTCAGCGCATCCACCTGAGTTTTGTCGAATTTTGCACTGTACTCGCGCAGCGCGCTGTCGCCACGCGCTTTGACATCGTCAAGGATAGCCGCCACCGTGCGGGTAATGCTCCCGGACGCGGAAATTGCCGGGCGTGTTAGCAGTGCGCGCTGTTGTTCAGCCGACGCATTATTCCAGTCAATGATAGTATTGAAGCTCATGGTCTTACTCCATCATCTTCTCAATCGGCAGCACCAGGATGGAGCTTGCCCCCAGCGCTTTCAGTTTTTCCATCGTTTCCCAGAACAGGGTTTCGCTGCTGACCATGTGCATTGCCACGCGTTGCTGATCGCCTGCCAGCGGCAGGATCGTCGGACGCTCCGCGCCTGGTAGCAGCGCAATCACTTCATCCAGACGTTCAGTCGGAGCATGCATCATGATGTATTTGGATTCACGCGCCTGGATAACGCCTTGTATACGTGTGAGCAATTTATCAATCAGCTGTTGTTTCGCATTCGGCATGTCGCCATCGCGCTGGATAAGGCAGGCTTTCGAGCGGTAAATAACTTCTACTTCGCGCAGGCCGTTTGCTTCAAGCGTGGCGCCGGTCGAGACCAAATCACAAATTGCATCGGCCAGGCCCGCGCGCGGAGCCACTTCAACGGAACCATTCAGCAGGCAGGATTTGAAGGTGACATTTTTCTGATCCAGATAGCGTTTGAGCAGGTGCGGGTAGGAGGTGGCGATGCGTTTGCCGTCCAGCGCGGCCAGACCGTCCCAGGGTTCATCAACCGGCGTTGCCAGCGACAGGCGACAGCCGCCGAAATCGAGGCGACGCAGGGTAAAGTAGCGCGGATCTTCGCCCTGCGCGCGGCGGGTCAGCAACTCTTCTTCGAGGACGTTTTCACCGATAATGCCAAGATCAACCACGCCGTCCATCACAAGGCCTGGAATGTCATCATCACGAACGCGCAGGATATCGATAGGCATATTTTCAGCCAGGGCAATCAGGCGCTGGGTGTGCAGGTTGATTTTAATACCGCAGCGAGCCAGTAATTCGCGTGAATCATCACTCAGGCGACCGGATTTCTGAATAGCTATGCGTAAGCGCGAGTTATCTAACATTCTGTTGTCCTCTTTGTCCTGCTGAAATTTGGTTCAAAAAAAAGCCCCCGGAAGAAGATCTTCCGGGGGCTTTCTCTGCGTTCATGCACCACTGGAAGATCCAAACGTCTTCCAGCACACATCGCCTGAAAGACTAGTCAGGATGATGGTGATGATGGTGGTGTTTAAATTGAACGCGTGTCATAAATTTCTCGATGAATGCTTATTCATGTGTTGTTAATTAACCTAAACCACTTTGGCTGCCAAAGGCAAGGTCTTTTTTATCAGCAAATCACTTCATATAACTTCTATGAATTGTCAGTTGCCGCTGGCTGGCGTAGCCTTAAAGTGTCAGTTGCCAGAGAAGGGAGAGAGACATGAAGAAAGTCGCCATTATCGGCTTGGGATGGCTTGGTATGCCGCTGGCGATGTCGCTCGCCGCGCGCGGCTGGCAAGTGACCGGCAGCAAAACCAGCCTGGACGGAGTCGAAGCCGCACGCATGTGTGGCATCGACGGCTATTTACTGAGGCTTGATCCTGAACTTATTTGCGAGCCTGATGATCTTGATGCGCTGATGAATGTGGATGCGCTGGTGCTGACGCTTCCGGCCCGGCGTAGCGGGGGAGGCGAGGACTTCTATTTACAGGCCGTGCAGGAGATTGTTGATAGCGCGCTGGCTTATCGCATCCCACGCATCATTTTTACCAGCTCTACGTCCGTGTATGGCGATACCAGCGGTATCGTAAAAGAGAACACGCCGCGCAATCCGGTGACGGCAAGCGGGCGGGTGCTGAAAGAGCTGGAGGACTGGCTGCACAATCTGCCCGGTACGTCAGTGGACATTCTGCGACTGGCGGGCCTGGTTGGCCCGGCGCGCCATCCGGGGCGTTTCTTCGCCGGAAAAACAGCGCCGGACCCGGAACAGGGCGTCAATCTGGTGCATCTGGAAGATGTTATGGCGGCGATCGCGCTGCTGTTACAAGCGCCCAAAGGCGGGCATATTTATAACATTTGCGCACCTTTGCATCCGCCACGCAAAGTATTTTATCCGGTAATGGCGCGCCAGCTAGGACTGGAGCCGCCCGTTTTCACCGCATCCGGCGGCCAGGTAAAGAGCAGAAAAGAGGTCGATGGTAGCCTTATTTGTAAAGAGTTGGGCTTTGAGTATCTCTATCCTGATCCGTTGCAAATGCCCTTCGAATAGCCTTATTTTAGCAATTCGTGCTATTAATACATCTAATGATTCAGTGAGAGGATAAAATTCAAGCACTTAACGCGTTAAATTAAGTGAGATACCTCTCATTGTATTGTCATGCGGCCACAACCTGGTGCAAAATATGCCGCTGCAAAAAAGAAGAGATTAGCCGACGTTAAACGCGTCGGTTATTTTTTTGCCAGCAAGAAACGTCATTCTATTAAAGAGGCCGGGCTTCGTACCGGATAGATACACATTCAAAAACCGACAGTCGTTGTCGCTGAGGAAAGATTACAAATGGGGCAATATTTTGCTTTTGCGACGGCTTTCGCCGTACCGGAGGATAGCCATGTCGCATAACGTTACTCCAAAAACCTCTCGCGTGGAATTACGTAAGACCCTTACGTTGATTCCGGTTGTAATGATGGGCCTTGCCTATATGCAGCCGATGACGCTGTTCGATACATTTGGTATCGTTTCAGGCCTGACTGACGGCCACGTTGCCACCGCGTACGCTTTTGCGCTGGTCGCGATACTCTTTACTGCGCTGAGCTACGGCAAACTGGTTCGCCGTTTTCCATCTGCGGGCTCTGCGTACACCTATGCACAGAAATCCATCTCTCCGGCCGTAGGCTTTATGGTTGGCTGGTCGTCGCTGCTGGACTATTTGTTCATGCCGATGATCAACATTCTGCTGGCGAAAATTTACTTCGAAGCGCTGGTATCTTCCGTGCCGTCATGGATTTTTGTGGTGGCGCTGGTGGCCTTTATGACCATCTCCAACCTGCGCAGCATTAAAACTGTGGCGAACTTCAACACCCTGATTGTTATTTTGCAGATGGGGATTGTTGCGGTGATCGTGGGGCTGATTATTTACGGCGTTTCTCACGGTGAAGGCGCAGGGACTCTGGTTAGCTCTCGTCCGTTCTGGTCAGAAGGCGCGCACGTCGTACCAATGATCACCGGGGCGACTATCCTGTGCTTCTCCTTCCTGGGCTTTGACGGTATCTCTTCGTTGTCAGAAGAAACCAAAGACGCTGAGCGTGTTATCCCGCGCGCAATCTTCCTGACCGCGCTGATTGGTGGCCTGGTGTTTATCGCTGCGTCTTACTTTCTGCAGCTCTATTTCCCGGACATCTCACGCTTTAAAGATCCGGATGCGTCTCAGCCGGAAATCATGCTGTATGTTGCCGGTAAAACCTTCCAGTGGGGCGTGCTGATTTTCTCCAGCGTGACCGTACTGGCTTCTGGCATGGCAGCCCATGCGGGCGTTTCTCGTCTGATGTACGTTATGGGGCGCGATGGCGTGTTCCCGAGCCGTTTCTTTGGCTATGTGCACCCGAAATGGCGCACCCCGGCCTGGAACGTGCTGCTGGTGGGCGCGATTGCTTTGCTGGCAATTAACTTTGACCTGGTCACGGCGACAGCGCTGATTAACTTTGGTGCGCTGGTTGCTTTCACCTTCGTTAACTTGTCGGTTATCTCCCAGTTCTGGATCCGCGAAAAGCGCAACAAAACGCTGAAAGATCACTTCAACTACCTGGTTCTGCCGGTGTGTGGTGCGCTGACCGTTGGTGCGCTGTGGATTAACCTGGAAGAGAGTTCCATGATCCTGGGCCTCATCTGGGCGGCGATTGGTCTGGTGTATCTGGCGTGCGTCACCCGCAGCTTCCGTAACCCGGTACCGCAGTACGAAGATATCCCGCAGTAAATCTGCGCAGTCTCATTCCACTAAAACCGGAGGCCTGGCCTCCGGTTTTTTATCTATAGAAAACCCCCAGCTAGGCTGGGGGTTCCGGAAAGCTTTCAGCTTTAAGCCAGTTATTAAAACCCCTTTTGATTTGTTAAAACACCTTGCGGTCTGGCAACTGCAAAAGTTCAACAAGAAAT